>NZ_JBEXEQ010000018.1:0-166198 GCF_040703155.1 Streptomyces sp. NPDC005435 | reverse complement strand
GCCGGCTGCTGCTCGTCGAGCGCGAGACGGGCGAGGTCCGCGAGGTGGACCGCAGCGAACACGGCGACGTGCACGGCCTCGCGGCGCCGACGACGGCGCCGTGTTCCTCAACTCTCCGTCGGTCAGCCCCAGGAGTTGGCGCAAGATGACCGCGTACCGGTCTGAGATGGTGCGCTTGCCGTTCTCCCACTCGGACACGTAGACCCGCAAACTCGCGGTCGTAGCAACATCCATGATGTGCCGTCGGGCGTACTGCTCGATCTCGCGAACCAGCCGCTCTTGGGACCAACCACGCGCCGTTCGCGCGCCCCGAAGTCCTGTGGTCACAGGTCACCGTCCGGCGATTGATGCCATCACTGACTCTCACAGGATGCCGCACGTTGCAGCAGGTCAACAGGGGTTAACAAGACGAGAGTTAAGCCCTGTTGGCTACCGGAGGTCCTGCCCATGGCGGTCTCCTGGAGAGGCACCGCAACAAGGTCGACGCCATCCAATCCGGCGAACCACCTTGCATCTGGTGCGCACCAGATGCCAAGCTATTGGTGCGCACCAGATAACGGGTTAGCGCCCGGTTCGTGGTGTGCAAGGGCGGAGGACGCTGCAAGACCGCCCGCGAAGGCCAGAGGACAGGGCTTCGCCCGACTGGCGAGGTGGCCCGGTGACCGCGAGCAACGGCCGGAGGGTGGGGACTGCGTCCCCCTTGCAGCACTGTCCCGTTCCTTCGGCCTACAGGAGTTCTGATGCGTCAACGACAGCTTTGGGCGCCGCCGTGATTGGACCGGCCGGCGGCGTCTGAGCGGTATCCGGTCCGCCCCTGGCTTCGCAGCGTTGATGCTGCGGCCGGCTGCCTCCCCCGCCTGTCCGTCCAGCGCACTGCGTGAGGGCGTACGGACGGGGGTGCGGGGAGCCGGATGTTCCGTCTTCAACGGCGTGCGGCCCCGGTGCTGGAACACCGGGGCCGCTGTTCGGGCCGTTCCTGTCTGAGAGGAACCAGACCCAATGAGCCACATCGTTACTGTTCAGGACGCTGTTACGGCGTTCGAGGACTTCATGGAGCCGACCAGCGCGGAGCTGGACGCGATCGAGCGGGAGATGCCCGTCATCCTGGCCGACGTTGAGCTGCTGGACGCGCAGATCATCACGATCGACCGTACGCCGAGCGAGCTGGACGCCCGCCGTATCCGCCGGGCCCGGCGCCGCTTGCTCGCCGCTCACCGCGACCACGTCAACGGCCTGAGCGGGCAGACGGGCGGTGCCGCGTGATCCGCATCGTCACCCGGTCCCGCATCGCGCAGCTTGAGGAAGACGCCCGCGCCGCTACCGACCGCGCTGAGCGGGCGGAGGCGGCTGCCTCCGAGGTGGGGGCGATCCTCACGCAGGCCATGCGGGAGCTGTCCGCCGCGCAGCAGGAACTCCTGCTCAAGGACATCGAGATCCGCCGGCTCCGCGAGGAACAGGGGCCCGGGCCGGTGGAGGGCCAGACGCTGACGGTGCTGCTGCACCACGGCGAGCCGCACACCATCTACGCCTCCCGCGCGGACGCCCACGCCGACACCGGCGCGCACGGGATGCCGGCGGACCACGTGTGGCAGCGGTGCGATGAACGCCCGGCCGCCGCGTTCACGTGGCGCTGTGAGGCGTTCATCTACAACGCCGCGTCCAACAGGTTCCGTCGGCTGCACATGCCCGCTGAGAAGACGCTCGGGGAGGCGGCGTGAACAGCGTTCAGACCCGTTCAGCAGAGAAGGCTTTGTCGGGTGGGACGTGGCTGATCGTGTGCGGGGCGATGCTCTACTCCATCCTCACGGTCACCCCGTTGATGGCCCAGCACACGGCCGACCAGTGGGCCTGGACGGCTCCGATCCTGCCGCTCGTGGTGGATGCCGCTGTCGTCATCGTGGTCAAGCTCGATGACGTGCTGGCCCGTCTGGGTGGGCACGGCGGACGCTGGCCGGTCGTCCTGCGGTGGATGACCGGGCTCATGACGCTCGCCCTCAACACGGCCGACTCCGCGTTGAAGAAAGACCTGGTCGGCGTGGTCGTCCACTCGGTCGCGCCCCTGCTGCTGATCGTCACCGCAGAGACCAGCCTCGCCTACCGGCGAGCCATCGCCGCCGCCGTGGCGCGGCTGGAGACCGAGCAGCGCGCCGAGCGGGAAGCCCGCGAGCGGGCCGCCCTGGAACGCCGGGAAGCGGCGGACCGGCGGGCCCGTGAGGAACGCGAGCACAACGCCCAACTGCTGCGTGAACAGCATGAGCATGAGGCCCGGCTCGCCCGTGAGCAGACCGAACGCGAGGAAGCCGCCCGGCGCGCCGAGCGAGCCGAGCGGGAGGCGCGTGAGCGGGAGGAGCGGGAGGCTCGTGAACGCCGTGAGCGTGAGCGTGAACAGCAGCAGCGCGAGCGTGAACACGCCGAGCGGGAAGCCGCGCAGCGCCGTGAGCGGGACCGGCTGGAGCGCGAGCAGGAAGCACGCCGCCAGCAGCAGGAGCGGGCCGAGCGTGAACGCCGTGAACGCGCCGCGCTGCTCTCCGCCGGCCCCGCCATCGAGAAGCTTCCCGAGGACCAGGCTCGCGCGGTGGTGCACGCGGCGTTCGGTGAGGGCCTGCCGGTGCGGGCGGCTGCGGAGCTGTGCGGCTGGTCGGTCGGCTGGGTGTCCGCCCGCTACGCCGAGCACCGCGACGGCGCCGGTCTCGTCCTTGAGGGGGCGTCCTCATGAGCACTCTCACCCTCGCCGTGGCCGCGGCCGCACTCGGTGCCGGATGGTCCGTGCACACGGTGTGGATGGTGCGCCGGTTACGGACCGCGCGCCGTGACCCGCTGACCGGGCTGTGGACGCGGGACGCCTTCACCCGCCGCGCCCGCCGCCTGCTCCGCGACCGGCGGGCGGTCGTGCTCTTGGCGGACGTGGACCACTTCAAGCAGGTCAACGACACCCACGGCCACGCCGCCGGTGATGCCCTGCTCGCCACAACCGCCGCCCGCCTCGCCCACGCTGTGGGCCACGGCGGCACGGTCGGCCGGCTGGGTGGGGATGAGTTCGCGGCCGTGTTCATCGACCGCGACCACACCGCGCCGGACCGGCTCGACACCTTGGCTCGCATCCTCGCCCGCCCGGTCGACGGCACCCCGCAGCTACACACCACCGTGTCACTCGGGTGGGTCCGTGCCGCCGACCACCACGGCGAGGAACTCCCTGGCCTGCTGCGCCGCGCGGATGAGGCCATGTACGCCGCCAAGCGGTCGTCCTCGCTCGTGCACCGGGCCAGGTTCGGTCGGTTGCTCGCGTCGGTCGCCGGGCGTCGCCCCGGCCGCCGGGGTGCGGCATGAGCGCGCTGCCGGTCTACCGGTGGCGGCCCGCGCCGGACGGCTACGCCACCCGTCGTCAGCTTCGTGCCGCTGGGCTTCGGCCCGGCGGTCAGGACGTGGCCGCTCAGCTTGAACGCCCCCGCCGCCGACGCGGCCCGCTGGTTGCCTACCTGTACCGCATCGACCTGGCCAAGCCCGTGCGGCCCATGACGCCGGGCAGGTCTGCGGCTCTGGCCAAGGCCAACCGCGCCCGACGTACCTGCCACGCCTGCCGGCGTGACGCCGGATACGTCATCCCGACCGCGCTTGGCACCTGCGTGCCCTGCGCTGACACCCCGCTTGTGGGAGGTTCCTGATGGACTCCGAGCGCCTGCCCGTTCCCAGTGTCGTCCGGCTGCCGGACGGCCGGTTCGTCTACGACGGCAGCACCGCCCCTGTGGTGCAGCAGTCGGGTTCGGCGCCGGTGGTGGTGCAGCACATCCACCACGCGCCGCCGGACCGCACCGTTCAGCGCCTCGCGCTCGGCTCCGGTGTCGGGGCCGGTGCGGTCGCCGCCGGGGTCTACTTCGGCCCGCTGCTGGTCGGGGTGCTCACCGCGATGGCCGCGAACCTCGCCATCCTCGCCCTGCTGGCCGCGGTCATGGCCTGGGGCGTGGTCACCGTCGTCCGCTCCGTCGGTGGCAGCGACGGCAAGGCCGCCGCCAAGCGCCTGCGCCGCGGACGCTGACACACCCTTAACCCGCGGGCCTCGCCTACGTCTTGCTCCGAGCAGGGCGGAAGCCGCAGGCGGCCCGTGGAGCGCCTGACACCCCCTCCGTGTGGGTCGAGACCCGCGGACGGCTGCCAGGACGCCACAACCCCCACCACGACGCTCAGTGACGGAAGTTTCCGCCCTCGCGCGCGCACGCTTAAGAGGGCTGTCGGAAACCAGGAAACCCGGAAACCGGCTACTCACCGTGACAGTGGCGGGCCCTGCACGGCCCGCCACCGTCCGACCCACTCACTCTGAGAAGAGGACCCGTGAGCCGAGAGCAAGTCTGGCGCACTCACCGCCAGTACGCCGCTACCGCCGCCCGCTGGACGGCCGACCACTACCGGCGCGAAGCCGAACGTCGCCGCGCCCTGCGCGCTGACCGCAAGCCCCTCGTGCGGGACGCGGCTCGCGCGCTCGCAACCGCCCGCGCCATCGACCCCGAGGGCATCACCCCCATCCGCCACCGCGCCGAACGCGAACTCCGCAACGCCAAGCGGCGCGTGCCGGACCCGATGTGGCTGTTCACCACCAAGACCACCACCGCGCTCGCCGCGGCCGGCTACATCGGCTTGCCGCTCGTACCCGGCCGCGTCTGGATGTGGACCGCGGTCGCCGTGGCCGCCGCCCTCACCACCGCGATCGTGTGGGCAGTGCTGCGCAACCGCGAGGACGACGGACTCAAGCCCACCGCGGAAGAGTCCGCCCTCCTCAAGCGTCTCCAGCCGCAGCACTGGAAGGAGCACGCCGAGCAACGCGGACTCGCCGGCACCCTCACCGGCCGCCCCGCGCTGACCGATGCCGGGATCGTGTGCGCGGTCCGCCTGGACGGCACATGGACCGCGGGCAAGCTCCGCAGCGCCGAAGACCACATCCGCGCGCTGCTCGGGGCCCGCACCGGTCTGCGCATGCAGATCACGGCGGGCAAGCGCGGCGGCTGGGCCGAACTGACCCTGCGCACCCGCAGCGCGGCCGACGGCGACGACCTGACGTGGACGCCCGACCGACGCTCGCTCGGGGTGGACACCGTGACCGGCGAGCCGGTGAGCGTCCCCCTCGGGGAACGGCTGCTGATCGCCGGACGCTCCGGCGCCGGCAAGTCTGTGGCGTCCCGGCCGCTGCTGTTCGACGCATCCGAGGGCGCCACGAACGCGCTGGTCATCATCGACCTCAAGCGCGTGGAAGGCCGCCTGTGGGACCACCGCGCCCGCGTCGCGTCCACCCCGCGCGAAGTCATTGACGTGATCGATGAGCTGGAAGCGGAGATGCTGGACCGGCTGTCCATCCTGCCCAAGGGCCAGGACACCTGGACCCCCACCCCCGAGCGACCGCGGATCACGATCGTCGTGGACGAGGGCGCCGAGGTCATGACCGCCGCGGACAAGGTCCCCTACGAGACCGAGACCACCGACGAGGGCAAGACCCGCACCATCACCCGCTCCGCCCTGCCGGGCCTTGAGTCCCTGGCCCGCATGGGCCGCGCTGCGTGCATCGACCTGTGGTGGATGACGCAGAAGCCCACCATCAACGACGGCATCCCCAAGCAGATCGCCCCGCAGATCGGCGTCTCCATCTGCCTCGCGGTCCGCACACCGGCCGAAGCCCGCGTCGTCCTCGGAGAAGACGCACAGGCCAAGGGATGGAACGCCGACGAACTTCCCGTCCCCGGCGTCGCCCTGATCCGCGATGGCAAGCGCAAGCCCGACCCCGTCAAGGTCCGCTACATGGACAAGGCCGTCGTCATCGCCCTGCCCGCCCGCGAGCCCTGGAGCCGTGCCACGACCCCGGCCGCCGCGAGCGCGCCGACGCTGACGCTGGTCAAGGACACCGCAGCCACGGCGACCGTTCCGGCCGCTGACAGTGCGACGGCCCGCGTCCTCAAGGCCATCGAGACCGCGGACACGCCCGTCAGGCAGAAGGACTTGGCCGAACTGGCGGGCCTGTCCAAGGGCGCGGTGTCCAAGGCGGTCAAGCACCTGACCGGCACCGGCCACATCACCCGCACCCCCGACGGCACCCTCACCACCACCAACCGCGGCGACAAAACCGCCGCCGCCTGAACCACACGAACACGACAACGGCGGCCCCCACTCCGCCAAGAACCGGGGCCGCCGCCAATCCAGCACGGTCGTAACGAACTGGAGACCTCCAGCATGACCCAACTCATCCCCACCCGGCGAGCCTTACCGCCGGACAACCGTCCCTCCGGGGTGGGAGCTCCCGGCGCGGATCGGATGCGGTTCTACCTGACCACTCACAAGCGGCACTGGCTGCGTCTGACCGATGTGCCGCTGTTCCTGAAGTCCGAGCACTTCGACCGGGCTGTGAAGTGGGACGTGGCCCAAGGCCCGTACGCGATCGACTCCGGCGGCTTCTCGGAGCTCAAGGACCGGGGCACATGGACCCGCACCCCCCGCCAGTACGTGCAGGACCTGCGCCGGATCTGGGAGCACGTGGGCCCCTACGACTGGGCCGCCCCGCAGGACTGGATGTGCGAGGACGCCATCATCAACGGCGGCTGGTTCGGCGGACAGCATTTCGTCGGCACCCACCTCAGCGTGGAAGAACACCAGCGGCGCACCGTCGCCAACTTCCTCGAACTGCGCTCCCTCGCACCCGAATTGCGCATTGCGCCCGTCCTGCAAGGCCGCCGCATCCCGGAGTACGAGCAGTGTGTGGAGCTGTACGAGACGGCCGGCGTCGACCTGCGGGCTGAGCCGGTCGTGGGGCTGGGATCGGTGTGCCGGTTGCAGTCCACCCACCAGGGCGCCGCGATCGTCACCGCCATGGCCGCCCACGGCTTCAACCTGCACGGCTTCGGCTTCAAAATCCTCGGCCTGGAACGCGTAGGGCACCTCCTCGCCTCCGCGGACTCCGCCGCGTGGAGCTCCCACGCCCGCCGCCGACCCCCGCTGCCCGGTCACACGCACAAGAACTGCGCGAACTGCATCGACTACGCCCTGAAGTGGCGCCAGCGCGTCATCAACGCCATCCCCGTGCACCAGCAGACGCTACTCATCGACGGGAGCGCGGCATGAAGCCTCTGACCGTTGACCTGTCCTGCCTGCCGCTGCTCGCCTCCGCCCTCTCTTCGGCGGAGCGTGGTTGGCCGGTCATCCCCCTGCATCCGCGGGCGAAGCGGCCCGCCGGGCACCCCGAACGGGCCTGCCCTGGCACGGGACGCTGCACGGGCGGGCACCGCAAGCCCGAGCAGCGCGCCACCACCGACCCCGAGTTGATCCACGCGACGTGGGCGATGCGGCCGTACAACGTCGGGATCGCTACCGGCCCCGCCGGGCTGCTCGTAGTCGACCTGGACGTGCGCAAGCCCGAAGAACGAGAAGGAGCGCCTGACGGCGCCACTTCCCTCGCGGCGCTCTGCGAGCGCACCGGGCAGACCATCCCCACCACCTACCGGGTGCGGACCGCACGCGGCGGTGAGCACCTGTACTTCACCGCCCCCACCGAGCTGCGGCTGAAGTGCAGCGCGGGCAAGCTCGGACCCCACATCGACACCCGAGCATGGGGCGGATACGTCGTCGCCCCCGGCAGCACCACCCCCGATGGGGCGTACGAGGTCACAGATGATGCCCCCGTCGTCCCGCTCCCCGGATGGCTGGCGGCGCTGCTCACCGAACACCCCAAGCCGGTCGCCGTGGACCTCGCGCCCGTGCGGGACGGGACGCGGGCCGCTCAGGTGGCGCTGGAACGCGAATGCGCGGTCATCACGGCCGCGGCCGAGGGCGGGCCAGACGGCCGCAACAACACCCTGCACAAAAGCGCCTGCAAGGTGGCCCGGTTCGTCGCGTGGGGCCACCTCCCCCGGCACGTGGCAGAGCAGGCAATCCAGGCGGCGGGAGAGACTACCGGACTCCCGCCGGCCGAGTGCCGCACCACCATCCGCAGCGCCATGGACTGGGTCCTGTCCCATGCCACACCGCGGGAAGCCGCATGACCGGCCCCAACTCCCCCCTCCTGGACTGCCCTTCCCCCACCACGACCGAACGGCGCGCCGCTCCACAGGCTGTGGACCCGACGGCCGTGGGCGAGCCGAAGGGCGCCGCCCGCAAGGGCGTCGTAACTGCCCTTCGGTCGAAGAAGTTCACTGCATCCGACCTGTACACCAGCCCCGACCCCACCCCGGATCGGCCCGGCATCCGGGTCTTCGCCCCGCCGGTCTACCGCGATCACGGGGATGGTGCCCGCTGGTCCACCCGCGAGGGCAGTCCACCCAGCGCCGCCTACGCCTGCCGGTGCGGGCAGACCGGCACGGCCAGGGGCGCCCGCCGGGTTGCCGCGCTCGTGGCCGAGTACGACGCCCACACATCCGCCTGCGCGGGAGCTCCCAAGACCACCCCCGAAAGGAGGGCCGTCGCATGACCGACACCATCGACGGGGCCGCGCTGCTCGATGAGGTGGAAGCATTCCACCGCCGCTTCAACGTCTTCCCCAGCGAAGCCGCCTACGTGGCCGTCGCCCTGTGGGACGCTCACGCGCACCTGCTCGACTGCTTCGACTCCACCCCCCGCATCGCCTTCCTCTCCCCCGAGCCGGGGTCGGGTAAGACACGGGCGCTGGAGATCGTGGAAACGCTGGTCCCGCAGCCGATGACGGCCGTCAACGCGTCCGCCGCCGCGCTGTTCCGGTCCGTCTCCAGTGGTAACGGGAAGCCGACGATCCTGTTCGATGAGATCGACACCGTCTTCGGCCCCAAAGCGGGAGACAACGAGGAACTGCGCGGGTTTCTGAACGCCGGGCACCGCCGTGCCGGAGTCACCTACCGGTGCGTCGGGGACGGCGGGCAGCAGACCGTCCAGGCGTTCCCGTCGTACTGCGCGGTCGCGGTCGCCGGACTCGGCTCCCTGCCCGACACGATCCTGAGCCGGTCGGTCATCATCCGCATGCGCCGCCGCGCACGCAACGAGAAGGTCGAGCCGTTCAGGGCCCGCGTCCACGAAGCCGAGGGCCACAAGCTCCGCGACCGGCTCGCCGCGTGGGCCGAACACGCCCGCGGGTTCGTCATGGGCGCCTGGCCCGAGATGCCCGAGGGGGTCACCGACCGGCCGGCCGACGTGTGGGAGCCGCTGCTCGCCATCGCGGACGCGGTCGGAGGCACCTGGCCCGAGCGGGCCCGCGCCGCGTGCGTCACGCTCGTGACCGCCTCCCGCGCCAACGACAAGGGCAGCGTCGGCGTCCGGCTCCTCACCGACCTGCGCGACCACGTCATGACCGGCATCGACCGCCTGCCCACCGTCGCCATCCTGGACCGGCTCAACTCCATGGACGACGCCCCCTGGGCCGACATGGGCGGCAAGCCGCTCGACAACCGGCGCCTGTCCAAGATGCTCGCGGAGTACATGACGGCCGACAACGAGCCCATCGCCTCCCGCAACATCAAGACCGGAGCGAGCGTCCTCAAGGGCTACTACGCCGCCGATCTGCACGACGCCTGGCAGCGCTACTGCCCCCCACCCCCGGAAAGTCCGCTACCTCCGCTACCCGGCACCGAAAACCTGGCCTGACCTGCCCCAATGCGGTAGCGGCAAGCCCCGGTGCTTGCCGCTACCCATCCGCTACCGCTACCCCGTCCGCTACCTCCGACAGGCCCTCTGACCTGCACGGTAGCGGCGGTAGCGGAAGTAGCGGACTTCTGAGAGGGGCCCCACGGCCCGACACCCCGAAGGAGTCATCACCTTGGCCGGCACCAAGATGCTCAAGCTCCCCAAAGTCCTCACCGAAATCGGCATGAGCCGCGCCGCCTTCTACCGCATGCGCGCCCGCGGCCAGGCCCCGAAGCTCATCAAGCTTCCGAACGGGCAGCTCCGCTGCCGTCGCACCGACCTCGACGCCTGGTGGTCGTCCTTCGAGGACATCGCCGCCTGACCACCTTCCGCACACGAGATGAGAGGGGCCCGCTTCCAGCGGGCCCCTCTGGAGTCTGCATGCCACTGACCTACGACGTTCGCCTCTACTCCATCGAAGTCCGCAAGGATCGCCCCAAGCCCTATCGCCTGCGCTGGCTGGTCGGTGAGCGCAAGCACTCCAAGAGCTACACGCTGAAGGTGCAGGCCGAGGGCCGCCGCTCGGAACTGATGTCCGCCGTGCGCCGTGGCGACCAGTTCGACGAGGAAACGGGCCTGCCCGTCTCCGAGTTGCGCGCGAAGCAGGGTTCCGTCACCTGGTACGAGCACAGCCGCACCTACATCGACCGCAAGTGGGCGCAGGCGCCGGCGAAGTCGCGGAAGAACTACGCCGATGCGCTGGCCACCATTACCCCCGCGCTCGTGAAAACGAAGGTGGGAATGCCGGATGCCTCTCTCCTGCGGCGGGCGTTGTATGGGTGGGCGTACAACCGGAACCGTTGGGACGAGACCCCGCCGGATGACGTTGCCCGCGCCCTCGCATGGGTCACCAAGCACTCAATGCAGGTGTCGGCGCTGGAAGACCCGGCTACCGTGCGCCTGGCCCTGGACGCTCTGTCCTTGCGACTGGACGGCAAGACGGCTTCCCCACGTACCGCGAAGCGGAAGCGGGCATGCCTGAGCGACGTTCTCGGACTTGCCGTGGAAGAGAAGTACTTCGCCCTTCCGGTCAACCCGATCTCCACCGTCAAGTGGACCGCCCCGAAGTCCGTGGAGGAGGTGGACCCCGAGAGCGTCGCCAATCCCCGCCAGGTGCGCGCGCTGCTGGTCGGAGTCCGGGAGCAAGGGGCCCGCGGGCGACATCTGGAAGCGTTCTTCGGGTGCCTGTACTACGCGGCCATGCGACCCGCTGAAGCGACCGGCCTACGCGTGAGCCAGTGCCATCTCCCCGAAATGGGATGGGGGACGCTCACGCTCAGGCAAGGCATCGTTCGAGCTGGGCGTAGTTGGACCGACGACGGATCGGCTCACGAGACACGCCACCTGAAAGCCCGAGCCAAGAAGGACTCCCGTCCAGTGCCCATCCCGCCGCACTTCGTCCGCATGCTGCGGCAGCACATCGCCACCGAAGGCACGGCGCCGGACGGTCGGCTGTTCAGGACGAACCGCAACGGCCCGCTTCAGGAGACCGGCTACGGGGAGGTGTGGGCAAAGGCCCGCAGGGAGGTGCTGACCGAAGCGGAGACAGCCTCACTGCTCGCCCGCCGCCCCTACGACCTACGGCACGCCGGGGTCTCCTTCTGGCTCAGCTCGGGAGTGGACGCCATGGAGTGCGCCCGCCGCGCGGGGCACAGCATCGCGGTGCTGCACAAGGTGTACGCCAAGGTGCTCGACCAGACCCGCGAGCGTGCGAACAGCCGGATCGACGCGGCCCTCCGGGAGTGGAACGAACCGGAGTGATCATGCTCTCCCCTGGGGGACACCTGGGGGACACGCACTGATCAGGAGTGGGATTCGGGCGGGACTGAGTGAGACACGTCCGCGCCTGTCCGCGATGATTCGAACGCGCAGTGGGAACGAAGAAACCCCCTCCGACCTGCCGTAATGGCAGGTCGGAGGGGGTTTTCCCCAGTGTGGCGGCGCCAGGATTCGAACCTGGGAAGGCTGAGCCGGCAGATTTACAGTCTGCTCCCTTTGGCCGCTCGGGCACACCGCCGGGGGTTGTCGCTCGGAAGGCCCCGCTGTGGGCGGTGCTCCCTGGCAACGACGTAAACAATACCCGATGCGGAGGGGTGCTTCGCCACCCGATTGATCTCCGCCTCAGGGCGTGCGGGGTGGCAGGGCCCGTCTGACAATTCGCGTCGTCGCCCGAAGGGCGAGGCAGACGGGAATTGTCAGACAGGCCCTAGGCTGGTGCGGATGCGGCCCGGCAGGATGCCGGGCGCGGCGGCCGTCGCCTCCTGGGCCGGGCCGCACTCGATCCGCACCCCGATGCAAGGAGCCACAGGACATGGCCGACTCCAGTTTCGACATCGTCTCGAAGGTCGAGCGGCAGGAGGTCGACAACGCCCTCAACCAGGCCGCCAAGGAGATCTCGCAGCGCTACGACTTCAAGGGCGTGGGTGCCTCGATCTCGTGGTCCGGCGAGAAGATCCTCATGGAGGCGAACTCCGAGGAGCGCGTGAAGGCCGTTCTCGACGTCTTCGAGTCCAAGCTGATCAAGCGTGGCATCTCGCTGAAGGCGCTGGACGCGGGCGAGCCCCAGCTGTCCGGCAAGGAGTACAAGATCTTCGCCTCCATCGAGGAGGGCATCTCCCAGGAGAACGCCAAGAAGGTGGCGAAGATCATCCGCGACGAGGGCCCCAAGGGCGTCAAGGCGCAGGTCCAGGGCGACGAGCTGCGCGTCAGCTCCAAGAGCCGTGACGACCTCCAGGCCATCATCGCCCTCCTCAAGGGCAAGGACTTCGACTTCGCCCTCCAGTTCGTGAACTACCGGTAGGCACAGACAGGCACAGACGGACGGAGGGGGCTGCCCGGCCGGGCAGCCCCCTCCGTCGTCCGCCGGACGTGTCAGTCCCGCGAGTTTCCGAACAGCACCCGGTACAGGATCAGCAGCACCAGTGAGCCGCCGATCGCCGCCGCCCAGGTCGCGCCGTCGTAGAAGTGCTTGCTGATCGGGTGGTCGAGCCAGCGGGAGGAGATCCAGCCGCCGATGAAGGCGCCCGCGATGCCGATCAGGGTCGTGCCGATGAAGCCGCCCGGGTCGCGGCCCGGCAGCAGGAATTTGGCGATGGCGCCGGCCAGCAGGCCCAGGATGATCCAACCGATGATGCTCATGCCGAGTTACCTGCCCTTCCGCGCTGTCTCCTCACTGTCCGACCGCTGAGAATTCGGTGAGGACCATGTGGGTGAGGAGACAAGGCGTACGTCTTCCGATTCGTCCGGGAAGACGCCTTCCGGGCAGGTGACGGTTGCGTCAGCGCGCGCCGAACGGCTCGTCCGTGCGCACGATCTCGCGGCCCAGCGGCAGCAGCGAGACCGGGATCATCTTGAAGTTGGCGATGCCGAACGGGATGCCGATGATCGTCAGACACAGCGCGACGCCGGTCGTGATGTGGGCGAGCGCCAGCCACCAGCCCGCCAGGACCAGCCAGAGGACGTTGCCGACACAGGACGGCGCGCCCGCGTCGCGCCGCTCGATGGTGGTGTACCCGAAGGGCCACAGGGCGTAGACACCGATACGGAAGGCGGCGATCCCGAAGGGGATGCCGATGATCGTGATGCAGAGCAGCAGGCCCGCGAGCAGGTAGCCCAGGAAGAGCCAGAAGCCGCTCAGGACCAGCCAGATGATGTTGAGGACTGTCTTCACCGGTTTCGACCTGCCATCTGTTCCAGTCGGGCGATGCGCTCCGCCATCGGCGGGTGCGTGGAGAACATCCGCGACAGCCCCTGGCCGGGGCGGAACGGGTTCGCGATCATCATGTGGCTCGCGGTCTCGATGCGCGGCTCAGGGGGCAGCGGAAGCTGCTGGGTGCCGGTCTCCAGCTTGCGCAGCGCCCCGGCGAGGGCGAGCGGGTCGCCGGTGAGCTGGGCGCCGGAGGCGTCCGCCTCGTACTCCCGGGAGCGGCTGATGGCCAGCTGGATGAGGGTGGCGGCGAGCGGGCCGAGGATCATGATCAGCAGCATGCCGAGCAGGCCGGGTCCGTCGTCGTCGTCCGAGCGGCCGATGGGGATCAGCCAGGCGAAGTTCACCAGGAACATGATCACCGAGGCGAGGGCGCCGGCGACGGACGAGATGAGGATGTCGCGGTTGTAGACATGGCTCAGCTCGTGGCCGATGACCCCGCGCAGTTCGCGCTCGTCGAGCAGGCGCAGGATGCCCTCGGTGCAGCACACGGCCGCGTTGCGCGGGTTGCGGCCGGTGGCGAAGGCGTTGGGGGCCTCGGTGGGCGAGATGTACAGGCGCGGCATGGGCTGGCGGGCCTGCGTGGACAGCTCGCGCACCATCCGGTAGAGCTCCGGCGCCTCGAACTCGCTGACCGGGCGGGCCCGCATGGCGCGCAGGGCCAGCTTGTCGCTGTTCCAGTACGCGTACGCGTTGGTGGCCAGCGCCACCAGGACGGCGACGATCAGGCCCGTACGCCCGAAGAGGCTGCCGATGACGATGATGAGCGCCGACAGTCCCCCGAGGAGTACTGCGGTCCTGAGCCCGTTGTGCCGGCGGTGCACGGTGCGCCCTCCAAGTCGTGCAGCGAACCCTTCGGTCCAGTGGACCCTCCCGCACTGGTCAACGCCAGGCGGCGGCCGCGAGTTCCCAGGTGCGGGCGGGGGCGCCGTACGTCCGTACGGGTGGGGCGGGTGGCTCAGAACAGGTTCGTGACGGCGAAGCGCAGGACCAGTTCCGGTGCCCCGGACAGGGCGACGCCGACGACACCGGTGAGGGCGAGGGCGAGCGTGAGGGGGGCCGGAACGTGGTGGCGGGCCGGTTCGCCCTCGGGGGCGCGGAACAGCAGGGCCGTCCACCTCAGGTAGTAGTACAGCGCGATCACGACGTTGACGGCCATGACGACGGCGAGCCAGCCGAGGCCCGCGTTCACGGCGGTGGAGAACACGGTGACCTTGGCGAAGAGGCCGATGACGCCGGGGGGCAGTCCCGCGAGGCACAGCAGGAAGAAGGCCAGGAGGAGCGCGGTGACGGGGTTGGTGGCGTACAGGCCCCGGTAGTCGGCGATGCGGTTGGCGGAGCGCGTACGGCCCACCAGGGCGGCCACGGCGAAGGCGCCGAGGTTGACCGCGCCGTACATGAGCGCGTACGCGACGGTGGAGCCGATGGCCTGGCGGGCGTCGCGGGTGTATCCGGCGGCGGCGATCGGTACGAGGAGGTAGCCGGCCTGGCCGACGGAGGACCAGGCGAGCAGCCGTACCGCGCTGTATGCGCGCGTGCCGCTCTGGCGCAGGGCGCCGGCGTTTCCGGCGGTCATGGTGAGCGCGGCGAGGACCGCGAGGGCGGGGCCCCAGACGTCGGCGTACGACGGGAAGCCGATCACGGTGACGAGGATCAGGCCGGAGAAGCCGACCGCCTTGCCGACGACGGAGAGGTAGGCGGCGACGGGCAGCGGCGCGCCGACGTAGGTCTCGGGCACCCAGAAGTGGAAGGGGACGGCGGCCGTCTTGAAGGCGAAGCCGATCAGGGTGAGGACGACGCCGGTCTGGGCGAGGACGTGGAACTGGCCGTCGACGTGCGGCAGGTGCTGGGCGATCTGGGTGAGGTAGAGGCTGCCGGTGGAGGCGTAGACGAAGCTGACGCCCATGAGGCTGACGGCGGTGGCGGTGACCGAGGAGAGGAAGAACTTCAGGGCCGCCTCGGCGGAGCGCCGGTCGCCGTGCCGGATGCCGACGAGGGCGAAGGCGGGCAGCGAGGCGACCTCCAGGGCGACGACCAGGGTGGCGAGGTCGCGGGAGGCGGGCAGCAGGGCGGCTCCGGCGGCCGAGGAGAGCAGCAGGAACCAGAACTCGCCGGCCGGGACGCGCCGGTGCTCGTCCCTCAGGCCGGTCATCGACAGCAGGGCGGCGAGGAGGGCGCCGCCGAGGACGAGGAGCTGGATGGCGAGGGTGAAGTGGTCGGCGGTGTAGCTGCACGCGCGCGTGGTGCCGCTTCCCGCGCAGAAGGTGGCGCGGTCGCCGTCCAGGAGGGGCAGCAGCATGAGCCCGGCGGCGGTCAGGCCCGCGATGGAAACCCACCCCAGGAGGGGTTTACGGGCGTCCGGCAGGAAAAGGTCGGCGACGAGCACGACGAGGGCCGTGATGGCGGCGAGGACGGGCGGGGCGATGGCGAGCCAGTCGACGGACTGGACCACCGGCTGGGACAGCGCGTGGGCCACGGGCCTGCTCGCCGCCGAGAGGAGGGGGTCGGCCACGGTGTGGGCCGCCGCGTCGAACGCGAAGTGGGCCACGTGGCCGCCCCACGACTGGGCGAGGTAGTGGGCCGGGGCGGTCATCGGGTGCCTCCCGCGAGGAGCTGCTGCACGGCCGGGTCGGTGAGGCCGAGCAGGGACCTCGGCCAGAGTCCGGCGACGAGGGTGAGGACGACGAGCGGGGTCCAGGCGGCCAGCTCGTAGCCACGGACGTCGGTGAGTTCGGGCAGGTCGCGCCGCGTGTCGCCCATGCAGACCCGGCGGACCACGACCAGGAGGTAGGCGGCGGTGAGCAGGGTGCCGAAGGCGCCGATCGCCATGAAGACGAGGTAGGCGGTGCGGTTGAGGTCGGCGGCGGGGCGGAACGCGCCGAACAGGGAGAGCATCTCGCCCCAGAACCCGGCGAGTCCGGGGAGTCCGAGCGAGGCGACGGCGGCGAAGGCGAGCAGTCCGCCGAGGCGCGGGGCCCTGCCGTACAGCGCGGCGCCGGTGTGCTCGGCCAGGGTGTCGAGGTCGGTGCTGCCGGTGCGGTCCTTGAGGGCGCCGACCAGGAAGAACAGCAGGCCGGTGATGAGGCCGTGGGCGATGTTGGCGAACAGGGCGCCGTTCACGCCGGTCGGGGTCATCGTGGCGATGCCGAGCAGGACGAAGCCCATGTGGCCGACGGAGGAGTAGGCGATGAGCCGCTTGAGGTCGCCCTTGGCACCGGGTTTGGCGAGGTTGAGGCAGGCCAGGGAGCCGTAGACGATCCCGACCACGGCGAAGGCGGCGAGGTAGGGCGCGAAGACGTGGAAGCCCTGCGGGGCCTCGGGGAGCAGGATGCGGACGAACCCGTACGTGCCCATCTTCAGCAGGACGCCGGCGAGGAGGACCGAGCCGACGGTCGGGGCGGAGGTGTGGGCGTCCGGGAGCCAGCTGTGCAGGGGCCACATCGGGGTCTTCACGGCGAGCCCGATGCCGATCGCCAGAACGGCGATGACCTGCACGGATGTGCTCAGGGACCGGCCGTTGTCAGTGGCTAGTGCCACCATGTCGAATGTGCCCGCCTTGATCCCGATCAGGAGCAGGCCGAGCAGCATGATCACGGAGCCGAGCAGCGTGTACAGGATGAATTTCCACGCGGCCCTGCTCCGGCCCTCGCCGCCCCAGCGGGCGATGAGGAAGTACATGGGGACGAGCACGGTCTCGAACGCGAGGAAGAAGAGGACGAGGTCGAGCACGGAGAAGGAGGCGAGGGTGCCGCCTTCGAGCAGCAGGACCAGGGCGGTGAACGCCTTCGGGGACGGGCCCGTGGGCGGCTTGGAGGAGGAGTAGAGCGCGCAGAGGAAGGTCAGCAGCGCGGTCAGGACGACGAGGGGGAGCGAGATGCCGTCGATGCCGAGGTGGATGCGCACATGGAGTGCGGGGATCCAGCTGATGTCGGTCTGGGCCTGCATCCTCGACGGGTGGTCGTGGTCGAAGCCGAGCGCGAGGACGATCGCGGCGATGAGGACGGCGCCGGTCACGGTCACGCCGTGGCGGAGTACGGCCTGGTCGGGGGACTTCCCCTTCAGCCCGGGCGGTGCCGGCAGGAGAGCCGCGGCGGCGCCGAGAAGCGGGACGGCGACGATGAACGCCAGAAGAAACCGCATCACTGACTCGTTGATACCGATCACGCCTGCTCACGCTCCCGAGGCGACGAGGAGGACGGCGACCGTCAGGACGACGGTGCCGGCGAGCAGCGCGCTCACATAGGTCTGGACGTTGCCGGTCTGTGCCCGGCGTACGGCGGCTCCGAGCAGCCGGGGCAGGGCGGCGGCGCCGCGTACGTAGGTGTCGACGACCTCGCGGTCGAGGAAGCGTACGAGGCTCGCCGCGGCGAGGACCGGGCGGACGAACAGCGCGGAGTACACGGCGTCCAGGTGGAAGCCGCTCGCGGCGGGCCTGAACAGCGGGCCGAGCAGGACGCGCGCGGGGTCCGCCGGGTCGGGGGCGCGGGCGATGTCGCCGTAGGCCGGCTCGTGCGCGGCGATGGCCTCGGCCTCCACCTGGCCGGCGTCGCCCTCGGGGTGCGCGGCGACGGCGCCCAGGGGGACGCGGGCGGCGCGGGCGGAGGTGCGCTGCCAGACGCCGTAGGTGAGCAGTGCGCCGACGACGGCGAGGCCGGTGCCGAGGACGGAGGTGAGCAGGGTGGGCGCGAGGCCGCGGCCGTCGAACCAGCCGGGCAGCGTGCGGTAGGCGAGTCCGCCGAAGGCCAGCGAGGGCACGGCGAGCACCCAGAGCACCACGGTCATGGTGAGCGGTTCACGGACGTGCTCCGGGGCCTCGGCGCCCCGGCCGCGGAAGGCGAGCAGCCACAGCCGGGTCGCGTACGCGGCGGTGAGGAGGGCCGTGACGAGACCGGCGACGAGGACGATCCAGCCCGCGGCGCCGGGGACCGGACCCTCGTGCCCGGTGGCGGTGTGTTCGGCGGCGCCGAGGACGGACTCCTTGGAGAAGAAGCCGCTGAACGGCGGGATCGCGGCGAGCGCGAGCAGCGCCACGGTCATCGTCCAGAAGGCGTCCGGGACGCGGTCGCGCAGATGGCTCATGCGGGACATGGCGGCGAGCGAGTTGGTGCCGCCGGCGTGGATGACCACTCCGGCGGCGAGGAACAGCAGCGCCTTGAAGGCGCCGTGCGCGAGGAGGTGGAAGACGGCGGCACCCCGGTCGCCGACGGCGAGGGCGCCGGTCATGTAGCCGAGCTGGCCGATGGTCGAGTAGGCGAGGACGCGCTTGATGTCGTCCTGGGCGAGCGCGGAGAGGCCGGAGCCCACCATGGTGACGGCGGCCATCGCGGCGAGGACCACCATCGCGGCGGCGGACGCCTCGAAGACGGGCAGGAGACGGGCGATGAAGTAGACACCGGCGGCGACCATGGTCGCGGCGTGGATCAGCGCGGAGACGGGTGTGGGGCCCGCCATCGCGTCCGGGAGCCAGGTGTGCAGCGGGAACTGCGCCGACTTGCCGGCCACGCCCGCGAGGAGCAGCAGGGCGATCAGGGTCGGGTGGTCGAGTCCGCCGCTCGCGACCGTGGCGAGGACGCGGGTGATGCGGAAGGACCCGGCGTCGGTGCCGAGCGCGAACAGGCCGATGAGGAACGGCACGTCGCCGAGCTTGGTGACCAGGAACGCCTTCAGGGAGGCGGCGCGAGCCTCCGGGGTCTCCCAGTAGTGGCCGACGAGGAAGTAGGAGCAGATGCCCATGACCTCCCAGCCGACCAGCAGCACGATCAGGTCGCCGGAGTAGACGACGAGAAGCATGGCGGAGGTGAAGAGGGAGACGAGGGCCGCGTACGAGGGGTAGCGGGGGTCCTCGCGCAGATAGCCGGTCGAGTAGATCTGCACGCAGCTCGCGACGAAGGCCACCAGGACGGCGACGAGCGCGGCGAAGCCGTCGATGTGCAGGGCGAGGTCGACCGGTACGGAGCCGGTGGGCGTCAGCAGGGTGGACGCGTCCAGGGCCCGGCCGCCGCCCTGGCGGGCCGCGACGAGCGCGGTCAGCACGAGGGAGGCGAGGACGGGCAGTACGGCGAGCGGCCGGACGAAGCCGGGCGCGGTGCGGCCGAGCAGCAGTCCGGCGGCGGCGCCGAGGAAGGGCAGGACGGGGACGAGGGCGGCGAGGGTGGTCGTGGTCACGCGGTGGCCTCAGCCTTCTCGGCCCCCGGGGCGGCGTCGGGGCCCTCGGCGGTGTCACGGAGCCGGTCGATGTCGGAGGTGCCCCGGTTGCGGTACACGGCGAGCACGATCGCCAGGCCGATGCCGATCTCGGCGGCCGCGATGGCGATGGTGAACAGGGTCAGCGCCTGCCCGGAGTGCAGGGTGTCGCGGGCGGCGCGGCTGAGCCAGACGTCGAAGGCGACGAGGTTGAGGTTGACGGCGTTGAGCATCAGCTCGACCGACATCAGGACCAGGATCGCGTTGCGGCGGGCGAGGACGCCGTAGAGGCCGGTGCAGAAGAGGAGGGCGGAGAGTACGGCGGGGTAGGCGAGGTGCATCAGCGGGCGCCTTCCTGGTCGCCGGGGGGCTGCGTGGGCCCGGCGGCGGTCCGCGTGGGGCTGCCGGGGGACTTGGCGGGGCCCGGGACGCCGGGGGCCTTGGTGAGGCTGGGGGCGCCGGGGGTCTCGTCCTGGTCGGCCGGGGCCTTGCGGGACAGGACG
Organism: Streptomyces sp. NPDC005435; assembly: GCF_040703155.1. Taxonomy (NCBI): domain Bacteria; kingdom Bacillati; phylum Actinomycetota; class Actinomycetes; order Kitasatosporales; family Streptomycetaceae; genus Streptomyces; species Streptomyces sp. NPDC005435. The sequence continues at coordinate 146,188 of NZ_JBEXEQ010000018.1, read as the reverse complement.
ATCGCGCCGACCAGGGCGGCCAGGAGGAGCACGGACAGCGCCTCGAAGGGCAGCACCCAGCCGCGGAAGAGGCTCTCGCCGGTGACGCGGGTGGTGCCGGCGGCCGGTCCGTCCAGGTCGATCCAGGTGGCGCGGAAGGCGTCCACGACCACCCAGACCAGCGCGCCCGCGGCGCCGACGGCGACGGCGAGCGCGGCCCAGCGGTTGCCGGAGTCGGCGTCCGGGGAGCGGCCGATGGGGGCCCGCGTGAGCATCAGCCCGAACAGGAGGAGGACGACGACGGAACCGACGTAGATGAGGACCTGCACCCAGGCGATGAACTCGGCGGTGAGCAGGAGGTACTCGACGGCGAGCCCGCCGAGCGCGACCACCAGCCACAGGGCGGCGTGCACCAGCTGCCGGGTGGTGACGGTGATCAGCGCGGCGCCGAAGGTGGCGAGGCCGACGAGCAGGAAGGCGATCTCGACGCCGGTCGGGGACAGGAAGCCGTGGGGGGCGGCGGCGGCCAGTACGGCCGGGGCGGGGCTCACGACTCTCCTTCCTGCTCGGTGGACTTCTCTGCGGTCTCTGCTTCTTGGGCGGCCTCGGCTGCCTCGGCTGCCTCGGCCGCTTGCGCGGCGGCCAGTTTGTCGGCGGTCTTGCGGGCGGCGGCGATCTCCTTGGGCTCCTCCGCGTGCGGGTCCAGGGCGGGCGGCGCCGGGACCGTCCACATCCACTCGCGGAGCTTGTCGCGCTCGTGGGTGAGTTCGTGGATGTCGGTCTCGGCGTACTCGAACTCCGGTGACCAGAACAGCGCGTCGAAGGGGCAGACCTCGATGCAGATGCCGCAGTACATGCAGAGCGAGAAGTCGATGGCGAAGCGGTCCAGGACGTTGCGGCTGCGCTCGCGGCCGCCGGGGGTGGCGGCGGGGACCGTCTCCTTGTGGGAGTCGATGTAGATGCACCAGTCGGGGCACTCGCGGGCGCACAGCATGCAGACCGTGCAGTTCTCCTCGAACAGGCCGATGACTCCGCGGGTGCGGGGCGGCAGGTCGGGCTCGACGTCCGGGTACCGCTCGGTGACGGTCTTCCTCGTCATCGTGCGCAGGGTGACGGCCAGGCCCTTGGCCAGGCCGGAGCCGGGGATACGGGGCATCAGGAGATCACCACCTTGACGACGCCGGTGAGGGCGATCTGGGCGAGGGAAAGGGGGACGAGGAGGGTCCAGGAGAGCTTCTGGAGCTGGTCCTCGCGCAGGCGGGGGTAGGTGACGCGGAGCCAGATCACGAGGAACGCGAGCACCGCGGTCTTGAGCAGGGTCCACACCCAGCCGAGGCCGTCGGCGCCCCAGGGGCCGTGCCAGCCGCCGAGGAACAGGACGGTGGTCAGGCCGCACAGCACGACGATCCCGGCGTACTCCGCGAGCAGGAACAGGGCGAACCTCAGGCCGGTGTACTCCGTGTACGCGCCGAAGATGATCTCCGAGTCCGCCACGGGCATGTCGAACGGCGGGCGTTGCAGCTCCGCGAGTCCGGCCACGAAGAAGACGACCGCGCCGATGAGCTGCCAGGGCACCCACCACCAGTGGAAGGCGTCGAGAATGCCGGGCAGCGAGACCGTCCCCGCCGCCATCGCCACCGACGCGGCGGCGAGCAGCATCGGCAGCTCGTACGCCAGCAGCTGCGCCGCCGTCCGCAGGCCGCCGAGCAGCGAGAACTTGTTCGCGCTCGCCCAGCCGGCCATCAGCGAGCCGAGCACGCCGACGCCCATCACCGCGAGCACGAAGAAGATCCCCGCGTCGATCACCTGCCCTACCGCGCCGCTGCCCGGTCCGATCGGGATCGCAAGCAGCACCAGCAGATACGGCAGCAGCGCCACCGCCGGTGCCAGCTGGAAGATCCGCCGGTCGGCTCCCGCCGGTACGACATCCTCCTTCTGTGCGAACTTCACCCCGTCCGCGACGAGCTGGGCCCAGCCGTGGAACCCGCCCGCGTACATCGGGCCCAGCCGGCCCTGCATGTGGGCCATCACCTTGTGCTCGGTCTGGCCCACGATCAGCGGGAAGGTCAGGAACACACCGAACACGATCAGGAGCCGCAGGGCGACGGGCCATGCGTCGTTCACTGCGGGCCTCCTGAGGGGGTGTCGGGGGTGGGGGGTTCGGGAGCTGGGGGGTCGGAGCGCGCGGGGCGGTCCGGGGTCTGAGCGGGCTCGGCGGGGTGGCCGGGGGCCGGGTCATGGCCGGGCTCGGGGGCCGGGTCATGGCCGGGCCCGGGGGTTCGGTCCGGGTCCGGTGTGGGGGCCGGGGCGGCGGCCGGGTCCGGGGTCTGCCCAGGGTCCGGGGCCGGGTCGGGGTCGGAGGTCCGGTCCGGTTCGGGGGCGTGGTCGGAGTCGGCGGCCGAGTCCGAGGTCTGCCCGGGGGCCGGGGCCGGGCCGGGCCGGCGCGCGTTGTCCGGAGCCTGGCCGGAACCGGGGGCCTGGGCGGTGCCTGAGGCGTGGCCCGGCTCGGGCGTCTGGCTCGCGGGCCGCTCCCCCACCTGTTCCGGGGCCGGCTCTACGGAGCGAACCGCACCGGACGCACGTCCCCTGTCCGATTCCGGGGTGGGCTCGGGGGCCCGGTCCGGCTCGGGGGCCCGGCCGGGGGCCGAGGCCGAGTCGCGGGTCGGCTCCGGCACCTGGGAGGGGGCCGAAGTCGCGTCGGGCTCCGGTGCGCTGTCCGACGCCGGGCTCGGCTCAGGGGTCGGCGTGTCCTCCGGCTTGGGGGCCGGGGCAGGGCTGGGCTCGGAGACCTGCTCGGGCGCGGCCGCGTGGTCCGGCTCGGGGGTCCGGTGAGAGGCCGGGGCCGAGTCACCTGTCCGCTCCGGCGCCCGGGACGGGACCGAAGTCGCGTCGGGCTCCGGCGCGTTGTCCGACTCCGGGCTGGACTCAGAGGCATGCTCGGGCGGGGCCGCGTGGTCCGGCTCGGGGGTCCGGTGAGAGGCCGGGGCCGAGTCGCCTGTCCGCTCCGGCGCCCGGGACGGGACCGAAGTCGCGTCGGACTCCGGCGCGTTGTCCGACTCCGGCCTGGACTCAGAGGCCTGCTCGGGCGGGGCCGCGTGATCCGGCGCCTGCGACGGGGTCGAAGTCGCGCCACGTTCCCGTGTGCTGTCCGGGGCAGGGCTGGGCTCAGAGGCCGGCGTGTCCTCCGGCTTGGGGGCCGGGGGCTGGTCGGCCTGTGGGGGCTCGGTCGGTTCCGGGGTGTCCTGCGAGGTCGGTTCGTCGAAGGCCGGGCGGGCGTGGTGCCAGGGGGCGTCCGCGCTGCGTGGAGCCGTGGTGCGGCGGGCCGGAGGCTCGGGGGTGGGCGTCTGCTGGGACGCGGAGCCCTGGGAGGCGCTGCGCGTGCGGCGCGGGCGGCCCGGGGTACGGGACTCCCCCGGCGGCGGGGTCTCGGACGGCGTCGGGGTCTCCGGTGCGGACTCCGTGTCCTGGCGGTCCGTACCGGACGCCTGGCTCACCGAACCCTCGCTCGCGCTCCGCGTGCGGCGGGGCCGGGTGCCTCCGGCGGTCTCGTCTGCCGACGTGGCATCAGCAGGGCGTACGGCGTCGGCGGTTCCGTCCGCCGATCCGGCAACGTCGGTACCGGCAGGGCCGTCGGCCGGCCTGGACCCCGCAGCCCCTGCCGAAGCGGCGGCTTCGCCGGTCGGCGCGGCCCCGGGAGAACCGGCAGAGCCGTCGGCAGCACCAGCCGTCCCGGCCGACGCCGGCTCAGCGGCCTCCGGCGCCCCCGCGATCTGGCTCGCCGAACCCTCCGACGCCGAGCGGGTACGCCGTACCGGGCGCTCCCCGGCCGCAGGCGCCGTCTGGCTCGCCGAACCGTCCGACGCCGAGCGCGTACGCCGCGCCGGACGCTCCGGCGCCGAAGGCACCTGGCTCGCCGAACCCTCCGGCGCCGAAGGCACCTGACTCGCCGAACCCTCCGAAGCCGAGCGAGTACGACGTGCCAGACGATCACCCGCCGCAGCCGCCTCCTGACTTGCCGAACCCTCCGGCGCCGAAGGCACCTGACTCGCCGAACCCTCCGAAGCCGAACGGGTGCGCCGTGCCGGACGTTCACCCGCCGCAGCCGCCTCCTGGCTTGCCGAGCCCTCCGACACCGAGCGCGTGCGGCGCACCGGACGGTCCCCCGCCCCCGCTCGCGCAGGGCGTTCGCGCGTCGGTGCAGGTGGGAGCTGGCCCTTCAGGGGGCCCCATTCGTTCGGGTCGGGGACGCCGGGCGGGAGCATCTGGCGGCGTTTGGGGGTGCCGTGTTCCGACTCGCCGGGCTCCTTGGCGCCGGGCCAGGCCTTGGCGACGCGGGCGGCGAGGACGAAGTCCTTGCGGAGGGGGTGGCCTTCGAAGTTCTCGGGGAGGAGGAGGTGTTCCAGGCCGGGGTGGCCCGTGAAGTCGACGCCGAACATCTCGTGGGTCTCGCGCTCGTGCCAGGCGGCACCGGCGTAGACGCCGACGGCGGACGGCAGGACCGGTGCCGAGTGGGGCACGGTCGTCCGCAGCAGCAGGCGCCGTACCGGACCCAGGGCCACCACGTGCGCGGACACGCGGAAGCCGGTGCCGGGTTCGTCCACCGCGCTCAGCCAGTCGAAGTACGTGCAGGTCAGGGTCGTACGCGCCGTCTCCAGGGCGTCGAGCCACGCCTCCGGGGCCACGTCCACCGTGAGGACGTCGTACGACTCCTCCGCCGTGGCCCCCGCTCCGAACAGTTCCTCGGTGCCGGCGGGCAGCCAGCCGGTCGTACTCATCGCGCGTCCCCCTCGACGGAGGAAGGCATCAAAGGCGGCTTGACCAGGCCGCTCTGGAGGGCGGCGGTGGAAGGCCGGGCGGAGCCGTACCGCTCGCTGAGCGACTCGCGCGCGATCTTCTCCTGGAGCTTCAGGATGCCCTGGAGGAGCGCCTCGGGACGCGGCGGGCAGCCCGGGACGTACACGTCGACGGGGATGATCTGGTCGACGCCCTTGGTGACGGAGTACGAGTCCCAGTACGGGCCGCCGCAGTTGGAGCAGGCGCCGAAGGAGATGACGTACTTCGGCTCGGGCATCTGCTCGTAGAGCCGCTTCACGGCGGGCGCCATCTTGTCGGTGACCGTGCCGGAGACGACCATCAGGTCGGCCTGGCGGGGGCCCGGCGCGAAGGGGATGACGCCGAGGCGGATGAAGTCGTGCCGGGCCATCGACGCGGCGATGAACTCGATCGCGCAGCAGGCGAGGCCGAAGTTGAAGACCCAGAGGGAGTAGCGTCGGCCCCAGTTGAGGACGACCTTCATCGGCTCGGGGGCGAGCCGGGCGAGCGCGCCGAGCCTCTTCGGCTCGGGCAGCAGTACCGGGTCGGGGAGCGACACCGGCGCAGAGGCGGCGGCCGGGTTCACGTCCATGTCAGGACGCCCTTCTTGTATGCGTACAGCAGGCCGACGGCGAGGAAGCCCAGGAAGACGAACATCTCCACGAGGGTCGTCGCGCCGTAGCCGGGGGCGGCGAAGACCGTCGCCCAGGGGAACAGGAAGATCGAGTCGACGGCGAAGATCACGTACAGGAAGGCGTACACGTAGTAGCGGACCTGGGTGTGCGCCCAGCCCTCGCCGACCGGGTCCACGCCGCACTCGTACGTCATGAGCTTCTCGGGGGTGGGGACGACCGGCCGCAGCAGCCGGCCCGCGCCGAAGGCGACCGCGACGAAGAGCACGCCGACGACGGCGAGCAGCCCCACGACCGAGTACGACCCGAAGTACGACCCGGGGTGGCCCGCCGCGAGGCTGGCCGCGGCGACCGTCGAGTCCCCCAACGTCTCCCGCACCGTCCTTCTCCTCGCTCCCTGACCTGTGTGTTCCGCGTGCCCTGGGTGACCCCTGTGAACCGCGTGGCGTGACGCGATCCGAGGGTCTGTATGCACGGGAGTCTAGGCCCTGGCAAAGGAGCGGTAAGCAGGTCGTCACGCGCTGAGAGGGGCCGGGCGGGGCGTGGGGTGGGGTTTTCCCCCGGGGGCGGAAGGCGGACTGCCGCATGGCGCGGGGGGTGTCGGGCACGGCAGGCTGACCGCCATGACCGCTGCCGCCTCCGCCGCGGGCCGGGACGGGGACGATGCCCCCCGGGTCGCCGACGTCGATCACCACGCCGAGCCACTCCGGGGTGCCGGTGCCCTCCGGACCGACACCCGCGCGCCCGCCCCCGGCCCCCGGCCCGACTCCGACCCCCTGCCCCCCGCCCGCCTCCCCTTCGGCGCCCCCACCTGGAAGGAGATCGCGCATCTGCTGCTGAACCTGCCGGTGGCGGTGTTCGGGTTCGTCTACGTCGTCACCCTGGTCTCGGTCAGCGCGGGGCTGACGGTGACGGTGCTGGGGCTGCCGCTGCTCGCGGGCTGTCTGCTGGGCGCGCGGCTGCTGGGGCGGCTGGAGCGGGAGCGGGTGCGCGGGCTGCTCGGGGTGCGGGTGCCCGAGCCGTCGTCGCTGTCGCTGCTGCGCGGGCGGGACCGGAAGCTGTCGCGGCGGCTGTGGCTCGTACTGCGCGATCCGGTGGGCTGGCGGACGCTGCTCTACTTCTTCATCCGGCTGCCCTGGGGCATCTTCACCTTCTGCACGGTCCTGACCTCGCTGTTCGTGCTCTGGCCGGTGCTGTCGTTCATCGCCCGGGGGCTGACGAACGTGGACCGGGCGCTGGCGCGGGGTCTGCTGTCGCCGTCGGACGAGCTGGAGCGGCGGATAGCCGAGCTGGAGTCGGACCGGGGAGTGGTCGTGGACACGGCGGCGGCGGACCTGCGGCGCATCGAGCGGGATCTGCACGACGGGGCCCAGGCCCGGCTGGTCAACCTCGCCATGGGGCTCGGGCTGGCGAAGGAGAAGCTCCTGGAGGACCCCGAGGCGGCCGCCCGCATGGTCGACGAGGCGCACGGCGAGGTGAAGACCGCGCTGCGCGAACTCCGCGACCTGGCCCGGGGCATCCACCCCGCCGTCCTCACGGACCGGGGCCTCGACGCGGCCCTCTCCTCCATCGCCGCCCGCTGCACGGTCCCGGTGACCGTCACCACGGACCTGTCCACCCGCCCGGCCCCCGCCATCGAGGGCATCGCGTACTACACGGCCAGCGAACTCCTCCAGAACATCAGCAAGCACAGCCGGGCCCGCCACGCCTCCATCGACCTCTGGCGCACCGACGACCGCCTCATGCTCCAGGTCCGCGACGACGGGACGGGCGGCGCGACGGCATCCCCCGGCGGCGGCCTCCACGGCCTCACCGAACGCCTCGGCGCGGTCGACGGCCTCCTGGTGATCGACTCCCCGCCGGCCGGCCCGACGGTGATCACGGCGGAACTGCCCTGGCGGGACCGGCCGGCGTAGGAGCGGGCGCCCTAGTGCACCGAGGGCGCCAGCACCAGCCGCCCCCGAAGGCCGCCCTCCGCCAGCCGCTCCTGCGCCTGGGCCGCGCGGTCCAAGGGAAGTACGTCCGCCACGCGCAGGGTCAGGTCCAGCGCGGCGAGGCGGGCCAGGGCCGCTCCGTCCGCGCTGATCCACTGCTCGTGGACCCGGATGCCGCGCAGCGGGGGCGGCGCCGTGCCCACGGCCGCCGTGACGTAGGCGCCCCTCGTGCGGACGGCGGCGAGGGCCCGGATGCCGAGACCGGCCGTGTCGAGGACTCCGTCGACACCGCCGGGGACCAGCCGACGGACCTCGGCCGCAAGGTCCAGGGCGTCCCGGCCCACGATCCACTCCGCGCCGATACCGTATGCGAACTCCCGGTCCGCAGAGCCCACTTGGGCCATGACCCGGACTCCACGCCGTACCGCCAGTTCCACGGCGAAGCCGCCCACCGCGCCGGCCGCCCCGGTCACCAGCAAGGTGTCCCCCGGGGCCGGCCGCAGCAGGTCCAGGGACTGCGCCGCCGTGAGGCCGTTCAGCGGCAGGGTCGCGGCGGCCGCCGGAGACACACCGCGCGGCGCCGGCGCCACCGCCGTCGTGTCCAGCACCACGTACTCCGCGTACGTCCCCAGCGACACGTCCAGCAGATCGCGCAGCCCGATCACCGGATCCCCCGGCGCGAACGCCGTCACCCCGGCCCCGAGCCGGTCGACCACGCCCGCCACGTCCCAGCCGAGGCCCGTGCGCGGCCGCGCCGCCATCAGCCCGGCCTCGACCAGCGCGCCGGAACGGGTGGCCAGGTCAACGGGGTTGACCGTCGCCGCCTCGACCCTGATCCGTACCTGTCCGGGCCCTGGTTCCGGCGGCGCGACCGTCACCGTCTCCAGCACCTCGGTCCCGCCGTACCCCCGGGCCACCGTCGCCCGCATCGTCCCGTCCGTGTGTCCAACGCTCATGTCGCTCACCGTAGGGAGGGCTACTCTCCAACGGGAAGTACGTACTTCGAGGTGCCCAGGGCACCGGAAGGAGAGCCATGCCCACCCGTACCGCCGCGCGGCGCAGGGCCGAGGCGAAGCGTGAGTACGACGCCTACCTCGCCGAATGCCCCGCCCGTCAGCTCCTGGACCGCATCGCCGACAAGTGGGTCAGCCTCACGGTCACCGCGCTCGCCGACGGCCCGAAGCGGTACAGCGACCTGCGGCGCAGGCTGGCCGGGGTGAGTCAGAAGATGCTCACCCAGACGCTCCGGCACCTGGAGCGCGACGGCCTGGTCACCCGGACCGTGACCCCCGCCGTCCCGGTCCGGGTCGACTACGAGCTCACTCCGCTCGGCCGCTCCCTCCTGCCCGTCATGCGCGCGATCAAGGACTGGGCCGAGGACCACATGACCGAGGTGCGCGCGGCCCGCGCCGGCTACGACGCCCGGGACTGACCGTCGCGCCCCGCCCTGACGGTGGGGAAAACCCCCGTCCGGGGACACCGGCCCACGTCATGGCCCCGGAGACCCGCCGGGCGGGACGCTGGGCGCACGGTTCGACGCCCATGCGACGAGAGGACGGACCACGGCGATGGCCAGCGAGTACGACGGACAGGGGTACCGGAGTCTCCGCGTGCCCGAGGAGCGGGGGCATCGCGTGCCCGCCGGGCTGCGGGCGCCGTTCGAGGGGCGGACCTGGCGGGAGTTCGGGTACGTCCTGCTGAGCCTGCCGATCGCGATCGTGATGTTCGTGTGGGCGGTGACGGCGGTGTCGCTCGGCGCGGGGCTGCTGGTGACGTTCGTCGGGATTCCGGTGCTGGCGCTGGGGCTGGCCGGCTGCCGGGGGTTCGGGGCGCTGGAGCGGGCGCGGGCGCGCGGGCTGCTGCGGGTCCGGGTGGACGAGCCCGAGCCGCTGACCGTACGCGGACCCGGCGCCCTCGCCTGGATCGGCGCCGTGCTGAAGAGCGGCAGCTCCTGGCGGAACCTCCTCTTCGCGCTGCTCCGCTTCCCCTGGGCGGTGTTCTCGTTCGCGGTCGGGATCAGCTTCTGGACGTACGGCTGGGCGCTGCTGACGTACCCGCTGTGGTTCTGGGTGTTCCCGATGTACGCCGGTCAGGGCGGCATCCAGCTCTACGGCGACGCGCACCACAGCGTGTACCTGGACAACCCCTTCGAGATCACCGTGACCTCGCTGCTCGGCCTGGTGCTCACGCTGCTCACGCCGTGGGTGCTGCGGGGGCTGACCACGGTGGACGGGCTGCTGGTACGCGGGCTGCTCGGCCCCTCGCGGCTCTCGCAGCGCGTGGAGCGGCTGGAGTCGGGGCGCGGGACCGTGGTGGACACGGCGGCGGCGGACCTGCGGCGCATCGAGCGGGACCTGCACGACGGGGCCCAGGCGCGGCTGGTCAGCCTCGCCATGGACCTCGGGCTCGCCAAGGAGAAGCTGCGCGAGGACCCGGAGGCGGCCGCCCGCATGGTGGACGAGGCGCACGGCGAGGTGAAGACGGCCCTGCGGGAGCTGCGCGACCTGGCCCGGGGCATCCACCCCGCCGTCCTCACGGACCGGGGCCTCGACCCCGCCCTCTCCGCCGTCGCCGCCCGCTGCACGGTCCCCGTGACGGTCACGACCGACCTGCCGAGCCGTCCCGCCGCCGCCATCGAGGGCATCGCGTACTACACGGCCTCCGAACTCCTCCAGAACATCAGCAAACACAGCCGGGCCCGCCACGCCTCGGTCGACCTCTGGCGCACCGACGACCGCCTGATGCTGCTGGTCACGGACGACGGCGTGGGCGGCGCCGACCCCGCCCAGGGGTCCGGACTGGCCGGCCTGTCGGCCCGGCTGGGCGCCGTGGACGGCCTCCTCGTCATCGACTCCCCACCCGGCGGCCCGACCCGGATCACGGCGGAACTCCCCTGGCGGGACTGAACGGGGACCCTGACGGGACCTGGCCGGACCCACCCACCAGGCTGAGCCGGAGCCCTGACGAGACCTGGCCGGACCCACCCACCAGGCTGAGCCGGTGATCCCAGCCGGACGAAGCCGGGCGGCCTCGCGAGACCCGGCCGGCAGTCACAGCGGGACTTGGTCGGCAGCCGCAACGGGACCTGGCCGGCAGCCACAGCGGGGTCGCGCCGGACGCGCCGGCCAGGCACAGCCGACGGTCCCGCCCGGGCCGGCCCGGACGCCGCCGCAGGACCAGGCTGGCGCACCCGCCGTGACCGAGCCGGACACCGTCACGGGACTCGGCCGACGCCCCCGGCGGGATCAAGCCGGACGTGCCGGCGAGGCACAGCCGACGTCCATGGCCGGACCCAGCCAGGCGACCTCACCGGACCCAGCCGACGACCGCAGCGGAACCTGGCCGACGCCCCCGACCGGACCGAGCCGGACGCTCCCGCGAGGCACAGCCGGCGTCCATGGCCGGACCCAGCCGGGCGACCTCACCGGACCCAGCCGATGACCGCAGCGGAACCTGGCCGGCAGCCGCAGTAGAACCGAGCCGGCGGCCTCGCGGGGACCCGCTCCCGTCGCGGCCCCGCCCGGACCGAACCACAACAGGGAACCCCCCGCACCCCCAGGATTGCGGGATGCTTCTCCGCATGGCGGAGAAGGTGTCGCAGCGGACCGCAGGGGGCCGGGAGATCGTGGAGAACAGGGTGCGTGTGGTCATCGCCGAGGACTCGGTGCTGCTCAGGGAGGGGCTGACCCGGCTGCTGACCGACCGGGGTCACGAGGTGGTGGCCGGGGTCGGGGACGCGGAGGCGCTGGTCAAGACCGTGACCGAGCTGAGCGCGGCGGGCGAGCTGCCCGACGTGGTGGTGGCGGACGTACGGATGCCCCCTACCCACACCGACGAGGGCGTACGGGCCGCCGTAGAGCTGCGCAAGGCGCACCCGGGGCTCGGGGTGCTGGTCCTCTCGCAGTACGTGGAGGAGCGGTACGCCACCGAACTGCTGGCCGCGTCCAGCCGGGGCGTGGGCTATCTGCTCAAGGACCGGGTCGCCGACGTGCGCGAGTTCGTGGACGCGGTGGTCCGGGTCGCCGGGGGCGGTACGGCCCTCGACCCCGAGGTCGTCGCCCAGCTGCTCGGCCGCAGCCGGAAGCAGGACGTGCTGGCCGGGCTGACCCCGCGCGAGCGCGAGGTGCTGGGGCTGATGGCCGAGGGCCGGACCAACTCGGCCGTGGCCAGGCAGCTGGTGGTCAGCGACGGCGCGGTGGAGAAGCACGTCAGCAACATCTTCCTGAAGCTGGGCCTGACCCCGAGCGACGGGGACCACCGGCGGGTGCTGGCGGTGCTGACGTACCTGAACTCCTAGGGCGGCCCCTGGAAACTCCCAGAGCGGCCCCTAGGGGACGCGGACCCCTCAGGGCCACCCCTACGGGACCCCGCCCGCCCGACTCTCCCCCGCATCCGGGAGAAACCAGGGACCACCTGGGGAGTGTCTTTCGAGTGGTCCTCGGCCGGGACGGGAAATCATGAGATGTCAGCCCGCCGAGGCCGTCCCGGGGAGCCGTCCACCATGTGGATGGCCTCGGAAGGCGACCCTGAGCGACGTAGGGTTGATCCTGGACGGCCGGTGGGACGGCCGCCCATGAACAGCCGCCTCGAAGGAGGTCCAGTTCAGTGACCAGCCAGGTCAGCAGCCCAGCGGAACCGGCCGACGACACGGTCGTGGGAGAGCAGCGCACACCGGGCGGCGCGAAGGACGTGCGGCGCCTGAACCGGGTGATCATCCGGTTCGCGGGGGACTCCGGTGACGGGATGCAGCTCACCGGCGACCGCTTCACCTCGGAGACCGCGTCCTTCGGCAACGACCTCTCCACGCTCCCCAACTTCCCCGCCGAGATCCGCGCGCCCGCCGGCACCCTGCCGGGTGTCTCCTCGTTCCAGCTCCACTTCGCCGACCACGACATCCTCACCCCGGGCGACGCGCCGAACGTCCTGGTCGCGATGAACCCGGCCGCCCTGAAGGCCAACATCGGCGATCTGCCGCGCGGCGCCGAGATCATCGTCAACACCGACGAGTTCACCAAGCGCGCCCTGCAGAAGGTCGGCTACGCGGGCGACCCGCTGGAGGACGGCTCGCTGGACGGCTACCAGCTGCACCCGGTGCCGCTCACCACGCTCACGGTGGAGGCGCTGAAAGAGTTCGACCTCTCCCGCAAGGAGGCCGAGCGCAGCAAGAACATGTTCGCCCTCGGCCTGCTGAGCTGGATGTACCACCGGCCCACCGAGGGCACCGAGAAGTTCCTGCGGACCAAGTTCGCCAAGAAGCCGGACATCGCGGCGGCCAACATCGCGGCGTACCGCGCGGGCTGGAACTTCGGCGAGACCACCGAGGACTTCGCCGTCTCCTACGAGGTCGCCCCGGCCGCCCGCGCCTTCCCGCCGGGCCTCTACCGCAACATCTCGGGCAACCTCGCCCTGTCCTACGGCCTGATCACCGCCTCCCGGCAGGCGGATCTGCCGCTGTTCCTCGGCTCGTACCCGATCACCCCGGCCTCCGACATCCTGCACGAGCTCAGCAAGCACAAGAACTTCGGTGTGCGGACCTTCCAGGCGGAGGACGAGATCGCGGGCATCGGCGCGGCGCTGGGCGCGGCGTTCGGCGGCAGCCTCGCGGTGACGACGACGAGCGGTCCCGGCGTGGCGCTCAAGAGCGAGACCATCGGCCTCGCGGTCTCCCTCGAACTCCCGCTCCTCATCGTCGACATCCAGCGCGGCGGCCCCTCCACCGGTCTGCCGACCAAGACCGAGCAGGCCGACCTCCTCCAGGCGATGTACGGGCGCAACGGCGAGGCACCGGTCCCGGTGGTCGCGCCGAGAACCCCGGGCGACTGCTTCGACGCGGCGCTGGAGGCGGCCCGGATCGCGCTGACGTACCGCACCCCGGTGTTCCTGCTCTCCGACGGCTACCTGGCCAACGGCTCCGAGCCCTGGCGCATCCCGGAGTCCGACGAACTCCCGGACCTGACCGTCCAGTTCACGCAGGGCCCGAACCACACCCTGGAGGACGGCACCGAGGTCTTCTGGCCGTACAAACGCGACCCGCTGACCCTGGCCCGCCCCTGGGCGATCCCGGGCACACCCGGCCTCGAACACCGCATCGGCGGCATCGAGAAGCAGGACGGCACGGGCAACATCTCGTACGACCCGGCCAACCACGATCTGATGGTCCGCACCCGCCAGGCCAAGATCGACGGCATCGAGGTCCCCGACCTCCGGGTGGACGACCAGGACGGCGCCCGCACCCTGGTCCTCGGCTGGGGCTCGACGTACGGCCCGATCACGGCGGCGGTACGGCGGCTGCGCACGGCCGGCGAGCCGATCGCCCAGGCCCATCTGCGCCACCTCAACCCCTTCCCGGCCAACCTCGGCGAGGTCCTCGCGCGCTACGACAAGGTCGTGATCCCCGAGATGAACCTCGGCCAGCTCGCCACCCTGATCCGGGCGAAGTACCTGGTGGACGCCCGCTCCTACAACCAGGTCAACGGGATGCCGTTCAAGGCGGAACAGCTCGCCGCCGCGCTGAAGGAGGCCATCCATGACTGACCACGGCAACGGGCTGCTCCAACTGGTCCCCAAGGCGGAGACCAAGCAGTCGATGAAGGACTTCAAGTCCGACCAGGAGGTCCGCTGGTGCCCCGGCTGCGGTGACTACGCGATCCTCGCCGCCGTCCAGGGCTTCATGCCGGAGCTGGGGATGGCGAAGGAGAACATCGTCTTCGTCTCCGGGATCGGCTGCTCCTCCCGCTTCCCCTACTACATGAACACCTACGGGATGCACTCCATCCACGGCCGCGCCCCGGCCATCGCGACCGGACTCGCCGCCTCCCGGCGCGACCTGAGCGTGTGGGTGGTCACGGGCGACGGCGACGCCCTCTCCATCGGCGGCAACCATCTGATCCACGCGCTGCGCCGCAACGTCAATCTGAAGATCCTGCTGTTCAACAACCGGATCTACGGCCTGACCAAGGGCCAGTACAGCCCGACCTCCGAGCTGGGCAAGATCACCAAGTCGACGCCGATGGGCTCGCTGGACGCGCCGTTCAACCCGGTCTCGCTCGCGCTCGGCGCGGAGGCGTCCTTCGTGGCGCGCACGATCGACTCCGACCGCAAGCACCTCACCGAGGTCCTGCGCCAGGCCGCCGACCACCCCGGCACGGCCCTGATCGAGATCTACCAGAACTGCAACATCTTCAACGACGGCGCCTTCGACGCCCTGAAGGACAAGCAGCGCGCCGAGGAGGCGCTGATCCGCCTGGAGCACGGGCAGCCGGTGCGGTTCGGCGGCGCGGACGGCGAGCGCGGGGTCGTCCGCGACCGGGCGACCGGTGACCTGAAGGTCGTCGACGTCACCCCGGAGAACGAGGCCGACCTGCTGGTCCACAACGCCCACGCCGACTCCCCCACCACCGCCTTCGCCCTGTCCCGCCTTGCCGACCCCGACACCCTGCACCACACCCCGATCGGGGTGTTCCGCTCGGTGGAGCGTCCGGTCTACGACACGCTCATGTCCGGCCAGCTCGACACGGCGGTCGAGCAGCGGGGCAAGGGCGACCTGGCCGCGCTGCTCGCGGGCGGGGACAGCTGGACGGTCATCGGCTGAACCACGCCGAGGTGACGGGGCCCGGGCGGGTCCGCGCGGCCGGGTTCAGGAAACCCGGGCGGCGGACGCGGCCCGGGCCTCGTCGTACGTCCGGCGCGCCGCGTCCACCCGCTCCATGCGGTCGTGGGTCCACTGGGCCAGCGACCGGACCTGTTCGGCGGCCTCGCGGCCGAGCGGGGTGAGGGAGTAGTCCACGCGGGGCGGGATGACGGGCCGGGCGTCGCGGTGGACCAGGCCGTCGCGCTCCAGGGTCTGGAGGGTCTGGGTGAGCATCTTCTCGCTGACGCCCCGGCCGTTCCACCGGTCGATGGCGCGGCGCAGCTCGCCGAACCGGTAGGAGCGCTCCAGCAGCTCGATCAGGACGAGGACGCCCCAGCGGCTGGTGACGTGCTCCAGGATCAGCCGGTACGGGCACAGGGCCTCGGCCTCCGCCATGTCACTTACTGCCATGCCAGTACCTTACTTCAAAGTGGGTACTTTCATTTGGTTAGTGCCGCTCCTAGGGTGAGTGTCATACCGACCCCGCTTGTCACCTCAAGGAGCGCATCCCATGAGCATCGTCGTCACCGGAGCCACCGGACACCTCGGCCGTCTCGTCGTCGAACAGCTGCTGGAGAAGGTCCCCGCCGGGGAGATCACCGCCGTCGTACGGGACGAGGCGAAGGCCGCCGGCTTCGCCGCGCGCGGGGTGCGGATCGCCGTCGCGGACTACAACGCCCCCGAGACCTTCGCCGGCCTCTTCGCCGAGGGCGACAAGGTGCTGCTGATCTCGGGCAACGAGCTGGCCGAGGACCGCGCGGCCCAGCACCGGGTCGTCATCGACGCGGCGAAGGCGGCGGGCGTCGCGCTGCTGGCGTACACCAGCGCGCCGGGCACGCTGCACGCACGGCTCACCGACCCGCACCGGGCCACCGAGAAGGCGCTGGTGGCCTCCGGGCTGCCGTACTCCCTGCTGCGCAACGGCTGGTACCACGAGAACTACACCGAGAACCTGGCCCCGGTCCTCGCCCATGACGCGGTGGTCGCGGCGGCGGGCGACGGCCGCGTCTCCTCGGCCGCGCGCGCCGACTACGCCGCCGCGGCGGTCGCGGTGCTGACCGGCGAGGGCCACGAGAACACGACGTACGAGCTGGGCGGCGACGAGGCGTGGAGCTTCGCGGAGTACGCGGCGGAGCTGAGCCGGGCGACTGGGCGGGAGATCGTCTACCGGGCGGTCTCCGTGCCGGAGCTGGAGGGCATCCTGACCGGCGCCGGGCTGCCGGAGGCGATCGCGGTGGTGCTCGCCGAGGTGGACGGGGCGATCGAGCGGGGCGAGCTGGTGGTCCCCGGCCGGGAGCTGTCCCGTCTGATCGGCCGTCCGACGACGCCGCTGGCCGTGGCCGTCGAGGCGGCGCTGAAGGGCTGAGCGTCCTCGCCCGGCCGCCTGTCATGACCGTATGGCGATACGGGCATGACATGCGGCCCGGGCGGCGCTACCTTCTTTCTCGCGCGACTGGAACGTGAGAAGGAGGGGCCCGTGGCCGGGACGTCCAAGGGTGAGCACCGCATAGGCCTGGTGAACGGCCTCGCGGCCTACGGCATGTGGGGCCTGGTCCCCCTGTTCTGGCCGCTGCTCAAGCCGGCCGGGGCGATGGAGATCCTGGCCCACCGGATGGTGTGGTCGCTCGTGTTCGTCGCGGCCGCGCTGGTCTTCGTACGGCGCTGGGCGTGGGCCGGTGAGCTGCTGCGCCAGCCGCGCCGCCTGGCGCTGATCACGCTGGCGGCGGCCGTCATCACGGTCAACTGGGGCGTCTACATCTGGGCCGTGAACGCCGGTCATGTGGTGGAGGCGTCCCTCGGGTACTTCATCAACCCGCTGGTGACCATCGCGATGGGCGTGCTGCTGCTCAAGGAGCGGCTGCGGCCGGTGCAGTGGGCGGCGGTCGGGGTGGGCTTCGCCGCCGTGGTCGTCCTGACCGTCGGCTACGGCCGCCCGCCGTGGATCTCCCTCTGTCTCGCCTTCAGCTTCGCGACGTACGGGCTGGTCAAGAAGAAGGTCGGCCTCGGCGGTGTCGAGTCGCTGGCCGCCGAGACCGCGGTCCAGTTCCTGCCCGCGCTGGCCTACCTGATCTGGCTCTCCGTCCACGGCGGCGCCACCTTCGCCACGGACGGCCCCGGCCACGCCGCGCTCCTCGCCTCCACCGGCGTCGTCACCGCGCTCCCCCTGGTCTGCTTCGGCGCGGCGGCGATCCGCGTCCCCCTCTCCACCCTCGGCCTCCTGCAGTACCTGGCCCCCGTCTTCCAGTTCCTGCTCGGCATCCTCTACTTCCACGAGGCGATGCCCCCCGAGCGCTGGGCCGGCTTCGCCCTGGTCTGGCTCGCCCTGATCCTCCTCACCTGGAACGCGATGCACTCGGCGCGCCGGGCGCGGGTGGTGGCACGGTCGGCCGCGGCCGAGCGGGCACGGGTGGAGCCGACGGCGGCCGCGGCGGAGGCGGCTACGGCGGAGTCCTGAACGGACGGATCACGGCGCGGAACTTCGGCGCCCCGTTCCGCCGATCACCGGGCACCCGCCCGCCCCCACGGCTATAAGTGGGACATGACGAACCCGCCCTCCCCCGCCCCGCTGCACTGGAAGCTCGTCATCGACGCGGCCGACCCGCACGCGCAGGCCGACTTCTGGGCCGCCGCGCTGCGCTACGAGCCCGAGGACAACAGCGCGCTGATCGAACGCCTGCTGTCCTTCGGCGCGCTCGACGGCGAGGCCACCGTGGAGTACCACGGCCACCCCGCCTTCCGTGACCTCGCGGGCGTCCGCCACCCCGACGACCCGTACGACCCCGCCACCGGCACCGGCCTCGGCCGCCGCCTCCTCTTCCAGCGCGTCCCCGAAGCGAAGACGGGGAAGAACCGCCTCCACCTCGACCTCCACCCCGGTCCCGACCACCGCGACGAGGAGATCACCCGCCTGAAGTCCCTCGGCGCCCGCGTCCAGCGCGAGGTCTCGGAACCGGCGGGCGAGTGGGTGATCCTGACGGACCCGGAGGGCAACGAGTTCTGCGTGAGCTAGGCGGTCGTGAGCCATACGGCACGGGAGGCGGCTCCGGCGGTACCGGGGCCGTACGGACGAGACGGGTGGTGAGCTGGTGCGCGCGATCCCTGCGGACGCGGACGCGGGCCGTCCGGCAGCGGGCGCGGGCCGTGTGGCCCGCTGGGCTCCGGCCGTGGCGCTCCTCCTGGCCGTGACCACGTCCTGCACCGGCTCCCCGCCGGGCAGCGCTGCCGTGGCGGCCGGAAAGCACGGCGCGGCGGGAGTGGGCGACCGGCTGTTCCCGGCGCTCGGAAACGGCGGCTACGACGTGTCGCACTACGGGCTGACGCTGGACTACGTACCCGAGACCAACCACCTGAAGGGCACCGCGGTCATCACGGCGCGGGCCACCCAGGACCTCGGCCGCTTCGACCTCGACCTGGCGGGACTGCGGGTGCGTACCGTCACGGTGCGCGGAGCCGGGGCCCGCTTCACCCGCGCGGGTGACGAGCTGCTGGTGACACCGGCGAGGACGGTGCGCGCCCGCGAGGTCTTCGAGACGGTCGTCACCTACGACGGCACTCCGCGCACGCTCCCGTACGGCGGCGGCGACGCCAGGGAGGGCTGGCTGGAGACCGAGGACGGCTCGACGGCCCTGGGCCAGCCGTCCGGCTCCATGACCTGGTTCCCGGGCAACCACCACCCCTCGGACAAGGCCACGTACGACATCACGGTCACCGTGCCCAAGGACGAGGACGGCGACCCGTACGACGTGATCTCCAACGGCGAGCTGCTCACGGAGAAGGACCGGGGCGGGGCGGTGACCCGGCACTGGCGCACCGAGGAGCCGATGGCCTCCTACGTCGCCCACGTCTCCGTCGGTCACTTCGAGATCCACCGGGGCCGGAGCAGGAACGGCGTGCCCGTCTACGTCGCCACCGACCCCGCCGAGGCCAAGGCCGCCGCCCGTGTGCCGGACCTGGTGCCCGAGATGGTCGACTGGGGCAGCACGCTCTTCGGCCCCTACCCCTTCTCCTCGGCCGGCGCCGTCGTCGACCACCTGCCCGACCTCGAATACGCCCTGGAGACCCAGACCAAGCCCTACTTCGGCGAGGCCCCCGACGAGGGGCTGCTCCTGCACGAACTGGCGCACCAGTGGTTCGGCGACTCCGTCACCCCGCGCACCTGGAAGGACATCTGGCTCAGCGAGGGCCTCGCCAGCTACGCGGAGTGGCTCTGGGAGGAGAAACGGGGC
This sequence comes from Streptomyces sp. NPDC005435, assembly GCF_040703155.1. Taxonomy (NCBI): domain Bacteria; kingdom Bacillati; phylum Actinomycetota; class Actinomycetes; order Kitasatosporales; family Streptomycetaceae; genus Streptomyces; species Streptomyces sp. NPDC005435. The sequence goes on along the minus strand of NZ_JBEXEQ010000018.1, from coordinate 126,975 downwards.
GGCCGCAGCACCGAGAAGATCTTCAGGGACTACTACGACGGCAAGGACGACGAGAGCGCCGGCATCTGGGCCTTCCCTCCCGCGAGTCCGCCCAGCGCGGCCCGCCTCTCCGACCCGCCCGTCTACGGACACGGCGCCATGGTCGTCCACAAGGTCCGCCAGGCCGTCGGCGACGCCACCTTCTTCGACATCCTCCGCACCTGGACCCGCCGGCACCACCACGGCAACGCCGACACCCGCCAGTTCATCACCCTGTGCGAAACCAAGTCCGGCAAGAACCTGACCCCCCTCTTCGACACCTGGCTCTTCGCCAGGGAGAAGCCCTCCCGGATGTGATCAGGAGGAGGCAGGAGGTGCTCGCGGACCCGGCAGCCGCGGGTGTCAGAAGGCGACGTTCATGAGGTGGCGGTGGAGGGTGGCGTGGCCCTCGGGGGTGGGGTGGAGGCCGTCGGTGAGGAGGTCGGGGCGGTCGCGCAGGGGTTCCCACAGGTCGAGGTGGTCGATGTGGTGGGCCGCGCACCAGGAGCGCAGGGTCTCGCGGAGGGCCGAGGCGCGTTCCTGGGTGAAGGAGAGGCCTTCGTAGGCGGGAGCCCGGTCCTCGTCGAGCCAGAGGGGGCCGAGGACGACCAGCCGCGCGCCGTGGGTCCGGGCCGTCGCCGCCAGGGCGTCGAGATGTCCGTCCAGGCGGACCGGGCCGTCGCCGGCCGCGGCCATGTCGTTGATGCCGGCCGCGACCACCAGGGTGTCGGGGAGACGGGCCGGGAGCAGGGCGGGGGTCTGCTCGGCGATCTCGGCGAGAGTGGCGCCGGGAACGGCGAGGTTGAAGACGCGGTTGTCGGTCTCGTTCGCGGCGATGTGGCCGGCGGCCAGGCGGGCCGCCCAGCCGCCCTGCGGATCGCAGCGGCCGTAGGCGATGCTGTCGCCGACGATCACGATGCGGGAGGCGGACCGCAGCGGCCGCGCGTCCAGGTACGCCCAGGCGCTCGCGCCCGAGGAGAGCCGCGCCCGGCGACGGACGTAGTCGTCGACCTCGTAGTCGTCGGCGGCGGCCAGGTCGGCGTCCGTGAGGTGCAGTACGGCACCCTCGACCTCGGCGCCGATGCGGCGCTCCAGCGTGAGGTGGACGTCGAGGCCGCTGGTGGCGATCACCTCGGGGTCGGTGATCCGGATGGGCCGCGTCGTGTGCCCCGCGAGCGCGGCCGGTGTCCGGGGGACCGCCTGCCCGAAGAGGGTTTTCTGGACACGCTCGTCCAGGAGGGTCCCGAAGGAGAACAGGGCGTGCGGGCGGATCTCGTTCACGAAAGCGCGGTCCTTCTGGAGCGGAGTGCGCGTGACGGCGCCCTCGATAATGGAACTCCTGGCCGATCTTAAGGCCGTTCGCGCAGGTCATGGGCAGTGCCGGCGCCGGTTCGAGGACGTCGGCGGCCGCAGTTTCAGCCGGACGCGCCGTGCGCTCGGGCGCGGGCCGCCAGGCGGGGCAGGCGGGCGTGGGCCGACTCCAGGAGGTGGGGGTCGTCCGTCGAGGCGGGGCCCGGTTCCGTGGTCAGGAGGGTCCAGAGGGTGGTCAGGGTGTGGCCGAGGGGGAGGGCGACGCCCGGGTCCGGGATCGCCCGCCAGGCCGCCGCCGCGCTGAGGACGTTGGCGTAGGCCGCGGTGGGGTCGGCGGATTCGCGGTGGCGGTAGGCGAGGTTGAGGGAGAGTTCGCAGGCGTGGCGGACGTCGCCGGTCAAGTAGGCGATGTACGCCGAGAGTTCGCCCAGGGTGAGGACCTCGGGATGGCGGGGGCCCAGCGCGCGGGCCGCGAGGACGACCGTCTGGGACGCCAGGGACGCCGCCTCCGTGGTGCGGCCGCCGCAGATCGCCTCGGCGATCGGGGCCAGGGGGCCGGTGAGGGAGCCGGAGAGGATGTCCTCGGCCAGCGTGTCGAAGCGGCTCGCGGGCGGGACGGCCTCGGTCTGCTGAATCGGTTCAGCGGACGTCTGCGGTCCTGCGGTCGTCTGCCGCCCAGCAGGCACCGGCACCCCCGTCTGCCCCGGCACCGCACGCTTCTTCGCCAGACTCAGTCCGGACATCGCTTCCTCACTCCCCCGGCGCCGCCATCCGGCCGTACGCCTCCTGTCTGCCAGTGTGCCCGGCGCGTCTCGGCCGGGCCGTCACCGGCGCGTCACAGCCTCGCATCAGCCGGAGGAGGACCGGCCGGGGAGGACCGGCCGGAAGGGACCGACCTAAGGACCGGCCGGAATAAATGCGTACGCATAAGATGCTGGCGTCTGTATCAGGGAAGCCGCCCGCCACCACTCCGGGAGAACCATGAACCGCCGCTTCGTCTTCGTCCTGGGCAGCGCCCGCACCGAGGGCAACACCGAGTTCCTGGCCCGCGCCGCCGCCGAGCAGCTCCCCGCCGACACGGAGCAGGAGTGGCTGCGGCTGTCCGAGCTGCCGCTGCCGGAGTTCGTCGATCTGCGGCACGACAGCGAGCACGTACGGCCCGCGTCGGACACCCCGGCCGGCCGGCTGCTGGACGCCACCCTCGCGGCCACGGACGTCGTGATCGCCTCGCCGCTGTACTGGTACTCGGTCTCGTACCTCACCAAGCACTACCTGGACCACTGGTCGGCCTGGCTGCGCATCCCCGGGCTCGGCTTCAAGGAGCACATGGCCGGGCGCACCCTGTGGGGCGTGACGGCGCTGGCGGGCGCGAACCCCTCGGTCGCCGACCCGCTGGTGGGCACGCTGAACAACTCGGCCGCGTACATGGGGATGCGCTTCGGCGGGGTCCTGCTCGGCAACGGCTCCGCGCCCGGCGACGTAAGCAAGGACACGGACGCGCTCACGCGGGCCAAGACCTTCTTCGCGGGCGACGCGCCCCTCGCGCGCTTCCCGCACCAGGACGCCTGACCGGCGGGCCCGCGCGCCGAACGGCCCTACGCCTCGATGTCCCGCGAGGTGAACCGCGCCCACGCCGCCGCGCCGAACACCGCCACGTACAGCCCCTGTAGACCGAGGTTCCGCCCCACGTCCTCCCAGGGGATCGGGTCGCGGAGCAGGTCGGCGAAGGACAGCCAGTAGTGGGAGAAGAAGTACGGCTGGAGGGCGTGCAGCTGGGGCAGCTGGTCGAGGATCTGCACGGTGATGAGGAGGCCGACCGTGGTCGCCATCGCCGCGATGCCGCTGTTGGTGAGCGTCGACACGAACAGGCCGAGCGCCGCCACACCGGTCAGGGAGGCGGCCACCACCAGCGCGATCAGCAGGGCGCGGCCGATGCCGTCGGCGAAGGAGATCCGGGTGCCGGAGATGGTGGTGACGTCGCCCAGCGGGAACAGCAGGGCGCCGACGACCAGCGCGGTGACGGCGACGACGAGCGTGGCGAGCAGACAGAAGGCGACGACGGTCGCGTACTTGGTCAGCAGCAGCCGGGTGCGGCCCGCCGGGGCGACCAGCAGATAGCGCAGGGTGCCCGCGCTCGCCTCGCCCGCGATCGCGTCCCCGGCGACGACGCCGACGGCCATCGGCAGGAAGAACGGCAGGGTCGCGGCCAGCGCCGTGAACACCAGGAACAGGCCGTTGTTGGTGATCTGCGACAGGAACGCCGGTCCCCCGCCGCCACCTCCGGCCGACCCTCCGTCGCCGGTCTGGGCCTTCACCGCGATCCCGATCAGTACGGGTACGGCGGCCAGTACGGCGAGCAGCGCGAGGGTACGCCACCGGCGCACCGTGATCACCAGCTCGCTGCGCAGCAGCCCCAGCGTCCACAGGGGGCGCGTGACCCGGTACGCCGTTTCAGCCCGCGACATCGAAGCCCTCTCCGGTCAGTGCCACGAACGCGTCCTCCAGCGAGGCGCGTTCGAGTGTGAACCCGCGGACCCGGACGCCCGCCGTCACCAGGGCCGCGTTGATCTCGGCGAGGTCCCGCGCGGGCGGGGCGCCGGACACCTTCCCGCCCTCGACGGCCACGTCCGCGACGCCCTGTTCCTTCAGCACCCGGGCCGCGTCGGCCGGGTCCGGGGTGCGCACCACCAGCCGTCCGTGTGCCCCGGCGGCCAGCTCGGCCACCGCGCCCTGGACGATCAGGCGGCCCCGGTTCATCACGGCGGCGTGGGTGCACACCTGCTCGATCTCGTCGAGGAGATGGGAGGAGAGGAAGACGGTGGTGCCGTCGCCGGCCAGCTCGCGCACGAGGGTACGGATCTCCCGCATGCCCTGGGGATCGAGGCCGTTGGTCGGCTCGTCCAGCACCAGCAGGCGGCGCGGCTGGAGCAGGGCGGCGGCGAGGCCGAGGCGCTGCTTCATGCCGAGGGAGTACGCCTTCGCCTTCTTGCCGGCGGCCGCCGCGAGGCCGACCCGCTCCAGGGCGGCGGCGACGCGGGCGCGCCGGGTGCGGGGGTCGGCGGTGGGGTCGGCCGCGTCGTAGCGCAGGAGGTTGTCGCGGCCGGAGAGGAAGCCGTAGAGGGCCGGGCCCTCGATGAGCGCGCCGACCTGCGGCAGGACGGCGCGGGTGGAGCGGGGCATGGGGCGGCCGAGGACCCGCGCGGTGCCGGAGGTCGGCTCGATCAGGCCCATCAGCATGCGGATGGTGGTGGTCTTCCCCGATCCGTTGGGCCCGAGGAACCCGAACACGCTGCCCGCCGGGACGGTCAGATCGAGGCCGTCCACGGCGAGCTGGCCGCCGTAGCGCTTGGTGAGGCCGTGGGTGGCGATCACCGCGTCGGCGTCGGACCGGGCGGGGGAACCGGCGCCGGACCGGGCGGGGGAACCGGCGCCGGACAGAGCCGGGGAACCGGCCTCGGAACTCCCGGGTTCTTCCGCGGAGGACGGTTCGTTCATCGGATCCCCACTCGTCCTCGTCCTCCGCGGAAGCGGCCCGTCAGTTGTCGGCGTCGGCCGTCTTCACCAGGGTCTGCTTGGTGACCGCGCCCGCGTAGACCTTGCCGTCGTCGGTGATCAGGGCGTTGACCAGGCGGGTGGAGAACACCGTGCCCTTACCGAAGTCGCCGGTGACCGGGGTGCCGAGCGAGCCGAGGAAGCCGCCCTCCGAGCCGGAGGGCATGCCGCCCTTGGCGCCGGTGTCGAAGGTGGCGACGCTGGTCCAGCCCTTGCCGACGACATCGCTGCCGAGGGCGGCCCCGCCGAACAGTTCGCGCAGGTCCGGGCCGTGCTCCCGCTTGCCGGAGTCCTTCTCCTCGGTGACCTTCGCGCCCTTGGGCGGGGTGAAGTCGAAGGTGGAGGCGGCCGGCCTGGCGAAGGAGACCTGGGTGAAGCCGGTGTCCAGGACCGGCTTGCCGCCGCTCTTCGCGGTGAGCGTGAACTTCAGCGGCGTGCCCGTCTTCGCGTCCACCGCGATGGTGACCGCGCCGACGGTGCTGCCCTGCTGCTTGGGCTTGATCTGCAGCTTGTAGGCGTCGCGCCCGGCGACCCGCTCGGTGCCGGCCACGGTGACGGACGTGGTGTCGTCCACCGCCTTCAGGGCTTCCTTGGCGAAGTCCCCGGGAGTGCCCTGCCGCTCCTCCTCGCGCCGCTCCTTGCCGTGCTCGTGCTGCTCGGCGGTGCCGTGGAAGACCTCGTTGCTGCCGCTGTCGTAGCCCCAGACGTTCTTGCCGTTGTGGATCAGGCTGTACTCCGCGCCGCGCTCGCGCAGCGAGACCTTCTGCCGGTCCGGGCCGTCGGCGGCCACGCGCAGGGTGTGGGTGCCGGAGGCCAGCTCGGTGATCTTGCTGCTCGGGTCGGCGGAGGAGCCGTCGTCGTGGCTGCCGTAGCCGCCCAGGCTGTTCTCCAGGCCGCCGAGGTCGGGCAGCCCGAGGTCGGTGCTGATCTTGACCGTGCCGGACAGCTGCTGGACGTCCGAGCGGGCGATCTTCTCCACGAGCTGCTGTGTGCTGATCTTCGGCAGATCGGGGTCACCGGAGTCGGCGAGTGCCGGAACCAGTCCGATCGTGGCCGCGGCCACCCCCGTCACCGCGACCGGAACGACGTACCGGACGGCCTTGCGACGGCCGGCGCGCGGGTTCTCGTCCGGTGCCGTGCCCCTGGTGTCGTCGGATGCGTACGGTGCCATGTGTGCCTTACCTCCGTGGTCGGCGGCGGCTGCCCCTCGCTGTTGGTCCACCCAGCCGCCATTCTCACCCGAATCGGTGAGGAGTGGTGGTTTCCGTGGTCACCATCAGACCAAATCAGCCGCGTGAACACGTCAGTCCACGGAGCCAACTCGGCGTACACCTGCGGTATGACGCGAGGGGCGGTGCCCACCACCCGACCCGTAGGGGTCGCGCGGGCGGCACCGCCCCTCGCATCACGTCTGCCCGGTCAGCCGGTGCGGTGCACCACCGCGTCGCACAGTTCGAGCAGGGCCGCCTTGGCGGTGCACTCCTTGAGGGGGGCCAGCGCGGCGCGGGCCTCCTCCGCGTACCGCACGGCGTCGCGGCGGGCCTGCTCCAGGGCCGGGTGCGTACGGAGCGCGGCCAGCGCCTCGGCGTGCCGGGCGTCGTCGGTGAGGTCGGAGTCGAGCAGCTCGCACAGCGCGATGTCGTCCGCGTCCCCGAGCCGGGCGGCGCGCTCGCGCAGCCGGAGCACGGGCATGGTGGGGATGCCCTCGCGCAGGTCGGTGCCCGGGGTCTTGCCGGACTCCCGGGTGTCGGAGGCGATGTCGAGGACGTCGTCGCACAGCTGGAAGGCGACGCCGAGCCGCTCTCCGTACTGGGTGAGCACGTCCACCACGGTCTCGTCGGCGCCGGACATCATCGCGCCGAACCGGCACGAGACGGCGACCAGGGAACCCGTCTTGCCGGAGAGCACGTCCAGATAGTGCTCGACCGGGTCGCGGCCGTCCATGGGACCCGCGGTCTCCATTATCTGGCCCGTGACCAGCCGCTCGAAGGCGAGGGCCTGGACGCGGACGGCCTCCGGGCCGAGGTCGGCCAGTATCTGCGTCGCGCGGGCGAAGAGGAAGTCTCCGGTGAGGACCGCGACCGAGTTGCCCCAGCGGGTGTTGGCGCTGTCCACGCCCCGGCGCACGGCGGCCTCGTCCATCACGTCGTCGTGGTAGAGCGTCGCGAGGTGGGTCAGCTCCACGACGACGGCGGAGGGGACGATGCCCGGCGCGTACTTGTCGCCGAACTGGGCGGCGAGGAGCACGAGCAGGGGACGGAACCGCTTGCCGCCGGCCCGCACGAGGTGCTGCGCGGCGCCGGTGATGAAGGGGACCTCGCTCTTGGTGGCCTCTAGCAGGCCCTCCTCGACAGCCGTCAATCCGGCCTGGACATCGGCTTCCAGTGCCTGGTCCCGCACGCTCAGCCCGAACGGCTCGCCGACGGTCACGAGGGGTCTCCTGTCTGCTGGTGTCTGCTGGCGACTACACGGTTTGTCGATAGGTCGCTGCCATCACTCGGATCAGCGTATCCGGTCGCGTTTCCATCACCGCCATCACCCACCGCCCAGCACGGGAGGTATCGGGTCACAGCGGTCGTCTTCTTCTTTGGCGTACATGGACGGACATTCATCGACTTAACAGGACGATGTGCCTGCTGCCGGAGCTCGGCGCGCCGGGCGGACGTCCGTCCGGCCCCCATGCGGAGGGGGTCGTCTCTCCAACGAACGGGACCACCCCAGAGGTTCCGCATCCGACCGGACCGACACTCCCTAATACCCACAGACGGATCAAATCCACCTAATCGCTCATGTCTGACTTTGCGTATTTTGCGGTTTCGTGAGTTGGGTCACCAGACACCCCGGGGCGGCCGACAGGTCCCAAGTACCCCGTTCACCTTGCTCCATGGGCCAGTTGAGCGCGGGCGGACGCAAAGGATCAAGTATCCCAATCGGGACAAGTCAAGATCAACCATTGCTTTGTGTGAATCCGGCACTTGTTCCCGACATGTGCTCTCGCATACGTTCCGGCCCGTCGGGCGACGCCGAATCCTGCCGGGCCCGACACACCCACTCGACGAACTCATTTCGCACGGCAGGAGCGGGGGAACCAGGTAGGCCGCCGGGACGGGTCGACGCGCGTTGACTGACGCGCGTCGACCCGGCAACGGCTCGGGGTGAAGCCGCGACTTCGTGTCCATCGGGCACGGAGCGTTCGTGTCCCACGGACACGGATGTGAGCGGCCGGGCACCTCCCCGCCCGAACCCGACAGCTCACCTCGCAGGCGCCGGAGAGGAACGTGTCATGTCTGCTGCCGCTCAGCCGCGCCGTGCCCGCGCCCAGCGCGTCTTCCGTACGCTCGCCGTCACCGGTACCGGTGCCGCCGTGCTCGCGATCCCGTTCATCGGCGCCACCAGCGCCTCCGCCGCCCCCGCCGTCGCGCCCGCCGCCGCTCCGGCGGCCGTGACCACGCCGGCCGGGTACGCGAACAACCTCGACGGCTGGATCCGCGAGTCCCTCGCGATCATGGGCCAGAAGGGCATCCCGGGTACCTACAACGGCATCTACCGCAACGTGATGCGGGAGTCCTCCGGCAACCCGCGCGCCATCAACAACTGGGACATCAACGCCGTCAACGGCACGCCGTCCAAGGGTCTGCTCCAGGTCATCGACCCGACCTTCACGGCGTACCACGTGGCGGGCACCTCCCTCGACCCGTACGACCCGGTCGCGAACATCACGGCGGCCTGCAACTACGCCTGGCACCGCTACGGCTCGATCGACAACGTCAACGGCCCGTACTAGGCCGTAGGGGAACGTTTCCGGGGCGGGGCGCCCGTAGGGGATTCACCTACGGGCGCCCCGCCCGTCGTCCTGCCGGACGCCGTACACCCTCTCCAGCACGACCGCGACGCCGTCGTCCTCGTTGGAGAGGGTGATCTCGTCCGCGACCGCGCGCAGTTCGCGGTGGGCGTTGGCCATGGCGACGCCGTGGGCGGCCCACTGGAACATGGGGATGTCGTTCGGCATGTCGCCGAAGGCGATCGTGTCCGCGCGGCCGAGGCCCAGGTGCTCGGCGGCCAGGGCGAGTCCGGTGGCCTTGGTGATGCCGCACGGCTGGAGCTCCACGGTGCCGGGTCCCGACATGGTGACCGTGGCCAGCGAGCCGACGACCGAGCGGGCGGTCTCGGTCAGCTCGTCGTCGGACAGGTCGGGGTGGCGCAGCAGCACCTTGCTGATGGGCGCGCGCCAGAGGTCGTCACGCCGGTCCACCCGTACGGCGGGCAGGGTGGGGTGGGGCATCCGGTAGCCCGGCTCGATGAGCGTGAGCCCGTCCACCCCGTCCTGGTCGACCGCGGCGTACACCTGCCCGACCTCGGCCTCGATCTTCCCGAGCGCGGTCTCGGCCAGCTCCCGGTCCAGCCGCACGGACCACAGCAGGCTCCCGCTCCCCGCGTCGTACACCTGCGCCCCCTGCCCGCACACCGCGAGCCCGCCCGCCCCCAGCGACTCCAACAACCCCCGCACCCTCGGCACCGGCCGCCCGGTCACCACCAGATGCCGAGCCCCTTCTCTCACAGCCCCCGCGAGCGCCGCCCGCGACCGCACGGAAACCGTGTCATCACCGCGCAACAGCGTCCCGTCCAGGTCGGTGGCGATCAGTGCGGGGGCGGGGGGTGCGGCCATGATCAGAGAATACGGATGGGGGTGGTCTCCGACTCATCGGCGGGGTAAGGGAGTTGACCCCGCCCGGCTTGTCAGAGGCGGCTGAGCGGAGGGGCTGGTCGGGGATTGCCGAGATGCGACCGGGAGGCGAACCTGGGGGCCACACTCGGGCGGCGCGGGATGCGACCGGGCTGCCGGTGGACGCCACGGGCGGTTCCCGGTACGCGGTCACGTGTGACCGTGGGGCGCGGCCACCCGAACGGGAGCACCTGCAGCGTGCGGGGAGAGCCACGGTCCGTGGGCCGAGACGCACCCTGGCCGCCGGGCCGCCCTCCCGCACTCTGCCCGGCCGGCGGCGACGGTGGCTGTGGTCAAAGAGTGGTGTGCTCCGGGTCGGCAGACTGGGCTTCGGTAAAGGTGCTGTAGTCGGTGGAGCGGTTGATCAGGGTGAAGTCCATGTCGCCGGCGGTGAACCGGCTGGTGTAGTAGTGTCCGGCAGCCGCCCGGGGGGTCAGCCCCGTGACGGAGATCCGGCATGCTCCTTCGTGCCGGGGGCTTCGGTGCTGGTGCTCCGCTCGGGGCGTGTTGTCGTACAGGAACCCGATTTCAGCAGTACTGGAGATTTCGGGTGAGCCGATGGTGGCGTTGCTCGACCGCGAGGTGCTCTCCCTCGTGCGAAGCGTGGCGTGCAGGCTCCAGAAAGTCTGCTCGACCGTCATGTAGGTGACGATCGGGCCCCGGTTTCCCCCCACGGGTATTCGGCTGCCCGGACTCGGGGACAGCACCACGCGCCAGGTGCCGGCGACCCAGGGGCGACCGGTGAAGCGGTGAACGATGGGCCAGCGCCAGGCCCACTTGTCGAAGACGATGACGCTGTATCCGACAGCGGCCGGTATATAGGCGAACAGGTACCGGAACTGCGACGGGTACAGGCCCAGCAGGATCAGGACGACTGTGTACAGAGTGGCCGCGATCGTGGCGCCTGCGCGCATGGTGGTGGCGGTACTCATCGTCACTCCTCGTATCCAAGGTAGTGCAAAGCATTTTCGATCAGTGCTCGTGCGTCCTTCTCGCTCCACTTCTGACCTTCGCCGAACACCTTCTTCATCCCGTTCGGCTCCCGCATGCGCTGAGGACCGAAGAAGGACGTGATCTGCCGATAGACCTCCCGCAAGCTCGCACGGACCGCGGCATCGAGATCGCCGGCGAGGAGGACATGGTCCGACACGTTGTAGATCAGACACTCGGAGAAGTACGAGGGCAACGCCTTGATCACGCCCTCGGCCGCGAGGTCGTTCTCCACGTTCTTCAGGACCCGCACCACGAACTTGTAGCGCTGGTTGGTGTTGTCGTTCTTGGTGCGGCCATTGGCCAGCTGGAGCTCGGGCCAGTTGATGACCTTCTTGCCGTCACGTCCATAGACGACGCTCCCCACGTACTCACCTCCGGGCACCGTGGAGTCGTACTTCACCCACTTGAAGCACGGCACGACGTCGATACTGGGGCGACTGCCGACGACCTCCGGGACGTAGAAGGCGAGGTTGTGGTCCGCATCCACCCACCCGAAGTGGTTGGTGAGTGCCGCGTGGACCTGCTCACGGAGCGCGGCCTTAGTCCACGGCCCCCGGTACCTGGCGGGCTGGCCAAACCACCATTCCGCCACGCCGTCGGTGTGGATGGGGTCGTTGAGCTTCACCATGATGTCAACGTCGCTGTCACCGCGAACGTTGGTCTTGTTGGGGTACGAACCCTTCGCCGCGACCGTGATGTCGAGTGCCTGGAACGGCTCGTGCTGACTCACCGCGGCCCTCACCATGCGTTCGGCTCGCTCCAGCCGACGCTTTTCAGAAGGACCCGGCGGGCTCTTCCACTTGTTGATCAGAACGAGTCGCTGGTCATACGTCAACTGTCTAGCCATGAACCGCTCCTTACCTCGGACCGCGTGTACGGGGAAAGCGTAAGGACGGGGTCTGACAGCTGGACAACAGTCAATATCTGTCCGTTGCTGGGGCCATCGCAGCTACGGGTGGTCACGGATCCAGATGCGCTCCCATACTGAGAGTCGTATCCGTGGCGTCAACTGCTCGCCGCCAACCCAAGAAGCGCACACCAGCTGCGCCGCAGCTCGACCTCCGACAGCGCCCCCGAGCGAAGTCCGAACCTCACCCAACACGCAGAGGGAGCCCCGGTTGTCGCAGGCACTCGACGCCTGGATGACGAGACTGACCACCAATTGAAAGCAGCCCTGGCGTGCGCCAGGCGATGAAGTGAATTTCAAGGCCGCTCCCGGATCCCCTTTGACCGCCCAGGCAACGCCCACCGATAATCGCACGAGCAATCGGCATCGACAGCTTCTTGGGGGATGACGTGGTAAGGGCCTGGATGGTTCGCGCCGGCGCCGACGGTGAACGAGAGGATGCCTCACTCGGTGAAGGCCTCACGATCGCGGGCTGGCCGGAACTCGGTGACCTCACGCATTGCGTGTCCTGGGAAGGCCTCCGGGCCGAGATAGCCAAGGCATATCCCCGCGAGAGCCCCCGTGTCCTCAGCAACTGGCAGGGTCAGCTCTGGCGTTTTCGATCCGCCCTGACGCCCGGTGACCTCGTGGTCCTCCCACTGAAGGACGGCAAATTCGCCATCGGGTATGTCACTGGGGAATACCAGTACCGGGCTGATGCAGCGCCAGGCTTCCGGCACGTCCGCAGCGTCAAGTGGAACCGAAAAGACGTGCCCCGCTCCGAGATTCGAGCAGACTTGCGAGCCACGCTGGGATCACTCCTCACCGTGAGCGAATTGCGCCGTTTCGATGCGGTGTCCAGGCTCGCGGCGCTGGCTGACGGCAAGCCGGACCCAGGCAATCCCGATGCGCCCAAGGACCTCCGACTCCTGGACGGCGCTGCCGCCTTGGCCGAGAAGGTTGCTGAAGCACCCAAGGGTCGGACTATCGAACTCACCTTGCGCGACTTCCTGAGCATCTGGGACGTCGTGAGCCGCTCGTCCAAAGCCGTCACGGCCATCCGGAAAGACCTTGCGGAGTTCGGCCTCTCCACAGTTCCGCCGTTCACCGAAGTCCCGATCGATCGCACCATCCGCGTCATCCCCATCGGGCAGGCACCGGAAGCCGAGCGGCAGTCTCTGGGACAAGAGACAGGCACCCTGGAGCTCGAGAACGTAGAGCCTGACGATCCAGGACCGGAAATCCTCGACATCCAAGACACGCCGGCTGACGAGGCGACAGAGGCAGAGGACGACAGTGAGGAGGAACAGGACGGCGAGGAGGCAGAGGCTCCGTCGGCAGCGCCTGTAGTTGTCACCGTGGGGCGGCTGCCGTCAGCGCGCAGCGAGCTGAAGTCGGTCCGTCTGTCCGATCCGCTCACGCGGGCCGTGGAGTTGATGTCGGAGCACTCGTTCGACCAGCTCCCTGTCCTGGACGATGACGGGCATCTCCGGGGCTCCATCACCTGGCGGGAGATCGGGGCGACGAACCGTCCCGCGAATGCGGTTGTCAAGGACGCTGCCATCTTGAAGGTCCGGGCAGTAAGGACCGACGAGCCGATGGTGGACTGCCTGGCCGACGTAGCGGACCACGGGTGCGTGTTCGTGGTGAATCCGGACGGGACCCTGTCGGGCATTGTGACGGGGCATGACCTGGCGCACCGGTTTGAGCAGGAACTGCGCCCCTACGCGCTTCTGGAGGAACTGGAGCGTCGGCTGCGGCGGGCTCTGGCCGCCGCGCTGCGTCGAATAAAAGAGACGACCGGGGAATACGGGCTGCCGGGCGACCCCGCGAAGATCCAGAAACTCGCGACTAGTGGCATGAACTTCATCGACTACGTCAACTTGCTGAAGCGCCCTGACGTGTGGGAGGCAACAGGTTGGCAGTTCCCGCAGCAGAGCTTTGCCGAACGGATGGACCGGGTGAGGGCGATCCGGAATATGACGATGCACTTCCACGAGCTGGATGACGATCGCGCAAGTGCGGTCGAAGAGATCAGCATTGCCTTGAAGATGTTGAAGACGGTACAGCCTCAGGTCTGACAGCCGGAGCAGCTGCACGATCGACCGACAGGCGGTGACACGGTTCCGGGTGCCGTGCGAAGCGCGGCAGGGACAAGGCGATGCCTGACGACATCGCCGCCCGGCCGCGTGCCGGGCGGTCCCGCCAGCGAGGACAACACGGCACCGGGATGACAGCGTGCGTGGCCCCGCCGAGGGGCAGCCCAGCAGGGCTTCCACCCCGCGCGCCTCACCCGTGTGCCGCGGCCAAGTGTTTCGCCAGGCGGGGGGACGCGAATTGGGTGCCGCAGACGAAGCGCATGATGGGGCCGTAGGAGGAGGCGGCGGGGAGGCCGGTGAAGTAGAGGCCGGGGATGGAGGAGAGGTAGCCGGGGCCGAGGCGGGGGGTGCCTCGGGTGGTGGTGAGGCGGGTGCGGAGGGTGGGGCTGAGGAAGTCCATCGCGGAGACGTCGACGCGGTAGCCGGTGGCGGCGATGACGTGGTCGGCGGTGAGGTGTTCGGTGCGGCCGCCGTGGGTGCGGACCCGCAGGACGGGGGCGCCGTCCGACACGTCGGCGGACAGGACCCGTTCGACCTCCTGCACCTGCACCTTTCCCTCGAAGCGGTCGCGCAGCCACCACGCGCCGAGCGGGCCGAGGACCCGGCGGACGAGGGAGTGGCGGACGGGTTCGGGCAGGAAGCGGTAGGGGTCGGCGTGGTAGCTGAGCGCCCACAGGGACCAGGCGCGGCCGAACGGCGACTCCGGCCGGAAGCGGGGCTGCTCCCAGGGCGGCGCGCCGAAGGCCACCCGGCCCCGGCCGCGCGAGACGACCCGTACCCGCGCGCCCGCCTCGGCGGCCAGCGCGGCCGTCTCCAGCGCGGACTGCCCCGCGCCGACGACGATCAGCTCCTTGCCCGAGAAGCGGCCCAGGTCGTGGTGCTCGTAGACATGCGAGACGGGGGCGGTCGGGCCGAGCCCTGCGGACGCCGGGCCCGCCAGCTCGGGCGGCAGATGGGCGAGCCCCGAGAGCCCGGTCGCCACCACCACCGCGCGCGCCTGGAACGCCTCCCCCGAGTCCAGCTTCAGGTCGAAGCCCTCGCTCCCCCGCGCCCGCTCGACGGACACCACCCGGACCTGCTCCAGGCCGGGCACCAGCTTGCGCTGGTACCACTCCCCGTACGCGATGAAGGTCTCCACCGGGATGATGTCCTCGTCGGTGACCAGCCGCCGCACACCCGCCGCGTCACAGTAGTCCGCGAGGGTGTGCCCCGGCTGCGGGCAGTCCATGCTGGAGGCGGCGGGCGTCGACTTCAGCAGCATCCCCTCGGGCATGTGGTCGCGCCAGCTGACCATGGGGTCGCCGAAGACGCGGACGGGCAGCCCCCGCGCCCGCAGATGGGCCGCGGTGGACAGGCCGAACGGCCCCGCCCCGACGACTGCAACCGGTCGAATCACGAAGTCCCTCCCAGGACACGCTCGCGCCACCCTCGTGGCTGTGCCGCTTCGCCTTGCCGTCGCGCCTTGCCTCTTCGCGTCACCGCTTCACGGAGCGGGCGGTGCCGCCGCCGTTTCGTGGATCAGATGGTGCCGCCGCTTCACGGATCGGGCGGTGTCGCCGCTTCGTGGATCAGGCGGTGCCGCCGCGCCGGTTGGTCCGCCACAGCCCGTACAGGTGCTTCGCGCCCGGCCGCACGAACCGGGCCATCATGGTGAGGAACGGCATCGGGTCGTCCGCCGCGAGCCACGCCAGCTCGGTGCCGCTCGCCCGCGCGGGGGCGTGCGGCGTGGTGTAGCCGCTGCGGCGGTAGGCGAGGAGCGCGGGCAGGTCGATGTTCTCCACCACGTACCGGTTCCCGGAGCGCTGCGCGCCCTCGGGGACGGGCCGCCCGGTGAGGTTCAGATGCAGGGCGCGTACGACGTCGATGCCGGACTCGCTCTCGAAGAGCCGGAACTGCGCGCCCATCCGGGGGTTGAAGTCCAGGAGCTTGTAGCGCCCGTCGCGCCGGTCGAAGCGCAGGTCCAGGTCGATGACCCCGCTGAAGCCGATCTCCTTGATGAACCGCGCGGCGAGGTCGGCGAGTTCGGGATTGTCCACGACGTACGCGTGCGCCGTCATCCCCGCGTGCGGCGGCCAGGAGCGCACCTTGACCCCGGTGAACAGCGCGAGCGGACCCGCGTCGGCGTCGAAGCAGCCGTGCACGATCCAGTCCTCGGCGGACTCCCTCGGCAGATACTCCTGGAGGATGACGCCGGGGTCCTCACCCCAGTCGCGGGCGAGGTCGAGCAGGCCGGCGCGGGTGGCGATCCGGGTCGTGCCGCCCACGGCGGGCCGGCTGCGCCGTACGAACGCCTCGCGGTTCTTGGCCACCACCGGGAAGCGCGCCCGCTCCGCGAACTCCGCTATCTCGGCGTACGAGCGCGGGAACACCGTCACCGGGGTCGCGATCCCGTGCTCCTGGCACAGCTCGTGCAGCCCCTGCTTGCTGGCAAGGCGGCGGGGCAGCGCGGCCTCCACGCGCGGGAAGAGGAACGGCCCGGCCAGCGCCTCCTGGTGCTCCGCGATGAGGACGGCCGCCTCCTCGTCGGTCGGGATCAGGACCGTGGGCCGCCCGATCCGGCGGCCAATCCGTAACAGCCCCTCGACCAGGTGCTCCGGTTCCTCGGCCCCCGTCGTCGGCCAGACGAAGGCCCGCTTCAGATAACGGGAAGCGGCGGCCGGCGTGTACGCGTCCTCGGTGATCGCGTACATCGGCACGCCGAGCCTGCCGAGGCTGCGGATCGCGCCGACCCCGCCGTGATGCAGCGGATAGCCGCCGAACTTGACTATGAGACCTGGCACTTCACGGTCCGCCTGGACCGGCGCGCGGCTTCCGGCCACGGGTCGTCCCCCCACGTGTCCCCCCTTTGGACCGGACCCACCCCGCCCGTGTCCCCCAAGGACGCTAAGCCGGAACACTTCCCTCCGACAAGAGCTATTCGGACATTGCGAACTCTTTAGCCATGGGGCGGACAACTCCATGGCGGCCGTCCGAAACGGCCACGGAACCGCGCGCCGATCCGGTCGTCAAACGCTCGTCAATCCGCTCGTCAACGCGCTGCACAGTGCTGCCAAGACAGCCGTCCCGGCCGTAACGTGTGGGCCGACCACATGGATGGCCATACAGACCACTTGGATGGCCCTATGGATGGCCCCACCAGGCACGGTTCGGATGAGAGTGAGGCGGCACCCATGCCCCCCTTCGACGTCCCCGAGGGCGACCCCTTCGGCCCGCACAACCTTCCCTATGGCGTGTTCTCGCCCTCCGCCGGCGCCGAACGGAGGGTCGGGGTCCGGCTCGGCGACCGCGTGCTCGACGCGGGCGCGGTCGCGACGGCGCTCGGCTCCCCCGACGCGGACCTGCTCGCGCGGCCCACGCTCAACCCGCTGCTCGCCGCCGGACCGGAGGCCTGGTCGCGGGTACGGAACGCGCTGACCACCTGGGCCACGGACCCCGCCCACGCCGCCACCGTGGCG
Organism: Streptomyces sp. NPDC005435; assembly: GCF_040703155.1. Taxonomy (NCBI): domain Bacteria; kingdom Bacillati; phylum Actinomycetota; class Actinomycetes; order Kitasatosporales; family Streptomycetaceae; genus Streptomyces; species Streptomyces sp. NPDC005435. The sequence continues at coordinate 109,938 of NZ_JBEXEQ010000018.1, read as the reverse complement.
GCCCACCTCCACCCGCTGGCCGACGTCCGGCTCCACCTCCCCTTCGAGGTGGCCGATTACGTCGACTTCTACGCCTCGGAGAATCACGCCCGCAACGTCGGCCGCATCTTCCGCCCCGACGCCGCCGACCCGCTCACCCCCAACTGGAAGCATCTGCCCATCGGTTACCACGGCCGCGCGGGCACGGTCGTGGTCTCCGGCACGGATGTCGTACGCCCCTCCGGGCAGCGCAAGGGACCCGGCGACCCCGAGCCGGTCTTCGGGCCCTCCGTCCGGCTCGACATCGAGGCGGAGGTCGGCTTCGTGGTGGGCACGCCCTCCGCGCAGGGCGCCTCCGTCCCGCTGACCGCCTTCCGCGAGCACGTCTTCGGGCTGTGCCTCCTCAACGACTGGTCCGCGCGCGACATCCAGGCCTGGGAGTACGTCCCCCTCGGCCCCTTCCTCGGCAAGTCCTTCGCCACCTCGGTGTCGGCGTGGATCACCCCGCTGGCGGCGCTGGAGCACGCGCGCGTGTCGCCGCCGGAGCGGACCCACCCCCTGCTCCCCTACCTGGACGACTCCGTCCCCGCCGTCGAGCCCGGCGGCTACGACCTCCGCATCTCCGTCGCCGTCAACGGCCAGGTCGTCTCCGAGCCACCCTTCTCCACCATGTACTGGACCGCCGCCCAGCAGCTCGCCCACCTCACGGTCAACGGCGCGTCGCTCCGCACGGGCGACCTCTACGCCTCCGGCACGGTGAGCGGGCCCGCCGAGAACCAGCGGGGCTCCCTGCTGGAGCTGACCTGGAACGGCCGCGACCCCCTCGAACTCCCCGACGGCAAGCGGGCGTTCCTGGAGGACGGCGACGTGGTGACGCTGTCGGCGTGGGCACCGGGGGCGGACGGGACCCGGGTGGGGCTGGGCGAGGTGAGCGGGCGGGTCGTGGGGAGCTGAGCGCGGGGGCGGTGGGGGGAGTTGCGCGGGGCGCGGTGAGGGCGGTCGGGGGGCCGTGAGGGGAGTGGCGCGGGGCACGGTGAGGGCGGCCGGGCGGGGCGCGGTGACGGCGGCCGGGTGGGCTGAGACCGGGACGGTGGCGCGGGGAGTTGCGCGGACGCGATGACGGCGGCCGGGCCGGCTGAGATCCGGACGGCGGCGCGGAAGTCCCAACCGGGCCGTACCGCTTCCCCGTTCGGCCCCCGGGACGACTGACGGACGGCCCTCCCCGCGTCATACTGGCGTCACACGCACCACCGCCCCGCACCTTGGCCACCAGGAACCGGAGCCCCGGCATGACCGTCTGCCTGCTCCTGCTGAGCGCCGTCGCGCTGACGGCCGCGCTGCCCGCGCCCCGCGCGCTCGTCCGGGCCGCCTGGCCCGACCGGGAGCCGGTGGTGGCGCTGTGGGTGTGGCAGTGCCTGGTCGCGACCGTGCTGCTGTGCTGTCTGACCGCGCTGGTGCTGGGCGCGGCGGCCGTCTTCCACACCGTCCGCGACCATGTGTTCGCGCCCGCGCCGCCGGCCGTCACCGCCGCGTACGACCTCTCGGCCGCGCCGCCGTGGGCCGCCGTGCTCACGGTGCTGCTGGCGTCGGGGGCCGCCTGGACCACGGCCATGCTGGCGCGCGAGCTGACCGAGGTGCGGCGGCGGCGCGGGGTGACCCGGGCGCATCTGGACGAGCGGGCCCCGGAGCTGCCCGCCGGGCTGCCCTCGGGGCGCGGTCCGCTGCTGGTCCTGGAGGACGAGTACCCGGACGCCTGGTGGCTGCCCGGCCATCCGGCCCGCCTGGTCGTGACCACCGGGGCGCTGCACCGGCTCACCGACCACCAGCTGGACGCGGTGCTCACCCATGAACGCGGTCACGCCCGCGCCCACCACGACTGGCTGCTGCATCTGTCGAGCGCGCTCGCGACGGGCTTCCCGCGCGTGCCGCTCTTCGCCCACTTCCGCGACCAGACGCACCGGCTGGTGGAACTCGCCGCCGACGACACCGCCTCCCGGCGCTGCGGCCACCTCACCACCGCGCTGGCCCTGATCAGGCTGAACCAGCACCGGGGCGTGCTCTCCTGCGCCTCCAGCCGCCGGCTGCTCGGCGAGCGCGTGGACCGGCTCCTTCAGCCGCCGCCCCGGCTGCTGCGCAGGCAGCGCGCGCTGACCACGGCGGTGGCCGCGCTGGTCCCGCTGCTGCCCCTCCTGATCACGTTCGCCCCGGGGCTGACGGCGCTGGCGTGAGCGCGAACCACTAGTCCCAGAAGGGCTCTTCGTCGTCGCCGGGCCACAGGTCGTCGTGACCCGGTGCCGCGGCGGGCTCGGCGGCCCGGGCGGGTGCGGCGGACCGAGCCGGGGCAGCGGACCGTGCGGGCGCGGCGGCTGCCGCAGGCTCGGCGGCGGCCGAAGTCGCCGGTGCCGGCTGCCCGTTGAGCACCGCGAGCACCCCTTCCCCGTACGTCGCGAGCTTCTTCTCGCCCACCCCGCTGATCGTGCCGAGTTCACGGACCGAGGCCGGGTGGGCGGTGGCGATCTCGCGGAGGGTGGCGTCGTGGAAGATGACGTACGCCGGGACGCCCTGTTCCTTCGCCTGCTCGGCGCGCCAGGCGCGCAGGGCCTCGAAGACGGGGACCAGTCCGGCGGGCAGCTCGGCGGCCGCCGCCTTGGCCTTGCGCTCGCCCCGGCCGCCGGCGGAACGGGCGGCGGCGGGCCGCTTGGGCTCCTTGCGCAGCGGCACCTCCCGCTCGCGCCGCAGCACCGCGCCGCTCTCCTCGGTGAGCACCAGCGTGCCGTACTCGCCCTCGACCGCCAGCAGCCCCTGCGCCAGCAACTGCCGTACGACACCCCGCCATTCGCCCTCGCTCAGGTCCTCGCCGATACCGAAGACGGAGAGCTGGTCGTGGTCGAACTGGATCACCTTGGCGCTGCGCTTGCCGAGCAGGATGTCCACGATCTGCACGGTGCCGAACTTCTGGCCGCGCTCGCGCTGGAGCCGCACCACCGTGGAGAGGACCTTCTGCGCGGCGACCGTGCCGTCCCAGGTCTCCGGCGGGGTCAGACAGGTGTCGCAGTTGCCGCACGCCTCCGCGCCGGGCTCCTGGCCGAAGTAGGCGAGGAGCTGGCCGCGCCGGCAGCGGGCTGTCTCGCACAGGGCGAGCATCGCGTCGAGGTGGGCGGCGGCGCGGCGGCGGAAGTTCTCGTCGCCCTCGCCGGACTGGATCAGCTTGCGCTGCTGGACCACGTCGTTGAGGCCGTACGCCATCCAGGCGGTGGAGGGCAGTCCGTCGCGGCCCGCGCGGCCGGTCTCCTGGTAGTAGCCCTCGATGGACTTGGGCAGGTCGAGGTGGGCGACGAAGCGGACGTCCGGCTTGTCGATGCCCATGCCGAAGGCGATGGTGGCGACGACGACCAGGCCGTCCTCGCGCAGGAAGCGGGACTGGTGGTCGGCGCGCGTGGCCGCGTCCAGGCCGGCGTGGTACGGCACCGCGGCGACGCCGTTCGCGGTCAGGAACTCGGCGGTGCGCTCGACGGAGTTGCGCGAGAGGCAGTAGACGATGCCCGCGTCACCGGCGTGCTCCTCGCGCAGGAAGGCGAGCAGCTGCTTCTTGGGGTCGGCCTTGGGGACGATCCGGTACTGGATGTTGGGCCGGTCGAAGCTGGCGACGAAGTGGCGGGCCTCGGGGAGGTTCAGCCGCTGGGTGATCTCCTCGTGGGTGGCCCGGGTGGCCGTGGCGGTCAGGGCGATCCGGGGCACGTTCGGCCAGCGCTCGCCGAGCAGCGAGAGGTTCAGGTAGTCCGGGCGGAAGTCGTGGCCCCACTGGGAGACACAGTGCGCCTCGTCGATGGCGAACACGGAGATCTTGCCCCGGGAGAGCAGGTCGAGCGTGGCCTCCACGCGCAGCCGCTCGGGGGCGAGGTAGAGCAGGTCCAGCTCGCCGGCGAGGAACTCGGCCTCGACCGTGCGGCGCTGGTCGAAGTCCTGCGTGGAGTTGATGAACCCGGCCCGCACACCGAGGGCGCGCAGCGCGTCCACCTGGTCCTGCATGAGCGCGATCAGCGGCGAGACCACGACACCGGTGCCCGGCCTGACCAGCGCCGGGATCTGGTAGCACAGCGACTTGCCGCCACCGGTCGGCATGAGCACCAGCGCGTCACCGCCCGCCACCACATGCTCGATGATCGCTTCCTGCTCGCCCCGGAACGCCTCGTACCCGAAGACCCGGTGCAGCGCGCCCAGCGCCTCGCTCCTGGCCGCCCCGGCCTCCTCCGTCACCACTGCCATCCCACCGATACCGCCCGTCCCACTCATCGCCTGTCCCCCGTGCGCCGCGTCCCGACCACCGCATCCACCATAGGCGCCCGCGCCGACAGCCCCGGAAGTTATCCACAGGTTCACCCGGTCACACACCACTGCCCGGCACCCCACGAGGGGCACCGGGCAGTCGCGCGCAACGGGTGTCGTGTCAGCGCACGAACACGCTCGCCTGGTTCGCCAAGGTCAGGAAGTACTGCGGGGCCACGCCCAGCACCACCGTGACCGCCACGCCGATGGCGATCGCCGTCGTCGTCAGCGGGGAGGGGACGGCGACCGTGGGGCCGTCCGGTTTGGGGGCGCTGAAGAACATCAGGACGATCACGCGGATGTAGAAGAAGGCGGCGATGGCGGAGGAGAGGACGCCGATGACCACCAGGGGGGCCGCGCCGCCCTCGGCCGCCGCGCGGAAGACCGCGAACTTTCCGGCGAAGCCGCTGGTCAGCGGGATGCCGGCGAAGGCGAGGAGGAAGACCGCGAAGACCGCCGCCACCAGGGGGGAACGGCGGCCGAGCCCGGCCCACTGGGAGAGGTGGGTGGCCTCGCCGCCCGCGTCGCGGACCAGGGTGACGACCGCGAAGGCGCCGATCGTCACGAAGGAGTAGCCGGCGAGGTAGAAGAGGACCGACGAGACGCCGTTCTGCGACGTGGCGATCACACCCGCGAGGATGAAGCCCGCGTGCGCGACGGACGAGTACGCGAGCAGGCGCTTGATGTCGGTCTGGGTGATGGCGATGATCGCGCCGCCCAGCATCGTGATGATGGCCACGCCCCACATCACCGGCCGCCAGTCCCAGCGCAGCCCCGGCAGGACCACGTAGAGCAGCCGCAGCAGCGCGCCGAACGCAGCGACCTTGGTCGCGGCCGCCATGAAGCCGGTGACCGGGGTCGGCGCGCCCTGGTACACGTCGGGCGTCCACATGTGGAACGGCACCGCGCCCACCTTGAACAGCAGGCCCATCACCAGGAGCGCCATGCCGATCAGCAGCAGCGCGTCGTTGCCCATGGTGTCCGCGAGCGCCGGGTCCACCCCGCTGACCGTGCCGTCGACGACCTGCGCGATGCGGGTGTACGACACCGAGCCCGCGTAGCCGTACAGCAGGGCGATGCCGAACAGCGTGAACGCGGAGGCGAAGGCGCCGAGCAGGAAGTACTTGACCGCGGCCTCCTGCGACAGCAGCCGCTTGCGGCGGGCCAGCGCGCACAGCAGGTACAGCGGCAGGGAGAGGACCTCCAGGGCCACGAACAGCGTCAGCAGGTCGTTGGCCGCGGGGAAGACCAGCATCCCGGCGATCGCGAAGAGCAGCAGCGGGAACACCTCGGTGGTGGTGAACCCGGCCTTCACGGCCGCCTTCTCGCCCTCGCCGCCCGGCACCGCCGCCGCCTGCGCGGCGAAGGAGTCGACCCGGCTGCCGTGCGCCACGGGGTCCAGGCGCCGTTCCGCGAAGGTGAACAGGCCGACCAGGCCGGCCAGCAGGATCGTGCCCTCCAGGAAGAGGGCCGGTCCGTCGACCGCGATCGCGCCCATGGCCGCGACGTGCGCCTTGGTGGTGCCGTATCCCCCGGCCGCGAGCGCCACGACCGCCGCGAAGGCGGCGCACAGCGCGACGGCCGAGACGAACACCTGGGCGTAGTAGCGCGAGCGGCGCGGGACGAACGCCTCGATCAGCACCCCGACCAGGGCGGCGCCGAACACGATGAGCGTCGGGGACAATTGTCCGTATTCGATCTTCGGCGCCTCGATCTTCGGAATCGGGTCCGCCGCCATTGTCCACAGGCTGTGGACGGCTGTCGCACTCACTTGGCCGCCTCCACCGCGGGCTTGGGGTCCTTCTCGTGTACGTCGGACAGGGTCTGCTTGACCGCCGGGTTGACGATGTCCGTCAGGGGCTTGGGATAGACGCCCAGGAAGACCAGCAGCACGATCAGCGGGGCCACGACCAGCACCTCGCGCACCCTGAGGTCGGGCATCGCGGAGACCTCGGGCTTCACCGGCCCCGTCATGGTCCGCTGGTAGAGCACCAGCGTGTACAGCGCGGCCAGGACGATGCCGAGGGTGGCGATGATCCCGATCACCGGGTAGCGCGCGAACGTGCCGACCAGGACCAGGAACTCGCTGACGAACGGCGCGAGTCCGGGCAGCGACAGGGTCGCCAGGCCGCCGATCAGGAAGGTGCCCGCGAGCACCGGGGCGACCTTCTGCACCCCGCCGTAGTCCGCGATGAGCCGCGAGCCGCGCCGGGAGATCAGGAACCCGGCGACCAGCATCAGCGCGGCCGTCGAGATGCCGTGGTTGACCATGTACAGCGTCGCGCCGGACTGGCCCTGGCTGGTCATCGCGAAGATGCCGAGCACGATGAAGCCGAAGTGCGAGATCGACGCGTACGCCACCAGGCGCTTGATGTCCCGCTGTCCGACCGCGAGCAGCGCGCCGTAGACGATGCTGATCAGGGCCAGGACGAGGATGACCGGCGTCGCCCACTTCGACGCCTCCGGGAAGAGCTGGAGGCAGAAGCGGAGCATCGCGAAGGTGCCCACCTTGTCGACGACCGCCGTGATGAGGACGGCGACCGGGGCGGTGGACTCCTGCATGGCGTTGGGCAGCCAGGTGTGCAGCGGCCACAGCGGCGCCTTCACCGCGAAGGCGAAGAAGAAGCCGAGGAACAGCCAGCGCTCGGTGCTCGTCGCCATGTGCAGCGAGCCGTTGGCGCGGGCCTGCACGATCTCCTGGAGGCTGAAGCTCCCGGCGACCACGTAGAGCCCGATGACCGCGGCCAGCATGATCAGACCGCCGGCCAGGTTGTAGAGCAGGAACTTCACGGCCGCGTACGACCGCTGCGTGGACGCCGCCACCTCCCCGTGCTCGTGGGCACGGTCCCCGAAGCCGCCGATGAGGAAGTACATCGGGATGAGCATGGCTTCGAAGAAGATGTAGAAGACGAAGACGTCGGTGGCCTCGAAGGAGATGATCACCATCGCCTCGACGGCCAGGATCAGCGCGAAGAAGCCCTGGGTGGGCCGCCACCGCTTGCTGCCGGTCTCCAACGGGTCGGCGTCGTGCCAGCCCGCGAGCACGATGAACGGCATCAGCAGCGCGGTCAGCGCGATCAGCGCCACCGCGATGCCGTCCACGCCCAGGTCGTAGCGGACCCCGAAGTCCTTGATCCAGGCGTGCGACTCGGTGAGCTGGTAGCGCGCGCCGCCCGGGTCGAAGCGGACCAGGACGACGATCGCCAGGGCGAGCGTGGCCAGCGAGACGAGCAGCGCCAGCCACTTGGCGGCGGTGCGCCGCCGGGCCGGTACGGCGGCCGTGGCCACGGCCCCGAGGGCCGGGAGCACCGCCGTCGCTGTCAGCAGGGGAAACGACATGGGTATCAGACCGCCCTCATCAGCAGGGTCGCGGCGACCAGCAGGGCCGCGCCGCCGAACATCGAGACCGCGTAGGAGCGGGCGAAGCCGTTCTGGACCCGGCGCAGCCGCCCGGACAGGCCGCCGAAACCGGCCGCCGTACCGTTGACCACGCCGTCCACCAGGGTGTGGTCGACGTAGACCAGGGAGCGCGTCAGGTGCTCGCCGCCGCGTACGAGGACGACGTGGTTGAAGTCGTCCTGGTAGAGGTCGCGGCGGGCCGCCCGGGTGAGCAGCGAGCCGCGCGGGGCGAGCGCCGGGACCGGCTTGCGGCCGTACTGCGCCCAGGCCAGGCCCACGCCGATCACCAGGCAGACCATGGTGGCGCCGGTGACGGTGAGCGCGCTCAGCGGGGAGTCGCCCTCGGCGTGCCCGGTGACCGGCTCCAGCCAGTGCAGGAAGCGGTCGCCCACGTCGAAGAAGGCACCGCCGGCGACCGAGCCGACCGCCAGCACGATCATCGGGATGGTCATGGTGCGCGGGGACTCGTGCGGGTGCGGCTCATGGCCCTCGGCGTCGGGCTGCCAGCGCTTCTCGCCGAAGAACGTCATCAGCATCACGCGCGTCATGTAGAACGCGGTGATCGCCGCGCCGAGCAGGGCCGCGCCGCCGAGGATCCAGCCCTCGGTGCCGCCCTTGGCGAAGGCGGCCTCGATGATCTTGTCCTTGGAGAAGAAGCCGGACAGGCCCGGGAAACCGATGATCGCGAGGTAGCCGAGGCCGAAGGTGACGAACGTGATCGGCATGTACTTCCGCAGGCCGCCGTACCGGCGCATGTCGACCTCGTCGTTCATGCCGTGCATGACCGAACCGGCGCCGAGGAACAGCCCGGCCTTGAAGAAGCCGTGCGTGACCAGGTGCATGATCGCGAAGACGTAGCCGATGGGGCCGAGGCCCGCCGCGAGGACCATGTAGCCGATCTGCGACATGGTCGAGCCGGCCAGCGCCTTCTTGATGTCGTCCTTGGCGCAACCGACGATCGCACCGAAGAGCAGCGTGACCGCGCCGACCACGGTGACGACGAGCTGTGCGTCCGGGGCGCCGTTGAAGATCGCGGCGGAGCGGACGATGAGGTAGACGCCGGCGGTCACCATGGTGGCCGCGTGGATGAGGGCCGAGACGGGGGTCGGGCCCTCCATGGCGTCCCCGAGCCAGGACTGCAGCGGCACCTGGGCCGACTTGCCGCACGCGGCGAGCAGCAGCATCAGCGCGATGGCGGTGAGCCGGCCCTCGGAGGCGTCTCCGGCGCGCTCGAAGACCGGTCCGAAGGCGAAGGTGCCGAAGGTGGTGAACATCAGCATGATCGCGATGGACAGGCCCATGTCGCCGACGCGGTTGACCAGGAACGCCTTCTTCGCGGCCGTCGCGGCACTGGGCTTGTGCTGCCAGAAGCCGATCAGGAGGTACGAGGCGAGACCGACGCCCTCCCAGCCGACGTACAGGAGAAGGTAGTTGTCGGCGAGGACCAGCAGGAGCATCGCCGCGAGGAAGAGGTTGAGGTAGCCGAAGAAGCGGCGGCGCCGCTCGTCGTGCTCCATGTACCCGATGGAATAAAGGTGGATCAGCGAGCCGACGCCGGTGATCAGCAGGACGAACGTCATCGACAGCTGGTCGAGGCGGAAGGCGACGTCCGCGTGGAAGTCGCCGACCGAGATCCAGGTCCACAAGTGCTGGATCAGCGTGCGGTGTTCCGCGTCCTTGCCGAGCAGGCCGGCGAAGAGGACCAGTCCGATGACGAAGGAGGCGGTGGACAGCAGGGTGCCGATCCAGTGGCCGACGCGGTCCAGGCGCCGGCCGCCGAGCAGGAGCACGGCGGCTCCGAGCAGGGGCGCCGCGATGAGCGGCGCGATCAGGTTCTCCACGATTCTTCCGACCCCTTACAGCTTCATCAGGCCGGCGTCGTCGACCGAGGCCGAGTGGCGGGCGCGGAACAGCGACACGATGATCGCGAGGCCGACCACGACCTCCGCCGCGGCGACGACCATCGTGAAGAAGGCGATGATCTGGCCGTCGAGGTTGCCGTGCATCCGGGAGAAGACGACGAACGCGAGGTTGCAGGCGTTGAGCATCAGCTCGACGCACATGAACAAGATGATCGCGTTGCGCCTGAGGAGCACGCCGGTCGCGCCGATGGTGAACAACAGGGCCGCGAGATAGAGGTAGTTGACGGGATTCACTGCGACGCGTCCTCCGTCCTCTTGAGGTTCACCGGTTCGCTCTCCGTGCGCTCCAGACGGTCCTTCGCGCGCTGTTCGAGTGCCTTGAGGTCGCCGAGCGCCCGCGCGGACACGTCCCGGATCTGGCCGCGTTCGCGCAGGGTGGCGCTCACGGTCAGATCGGAGGGGGTGCCGTCGGGCAGCAGGCCCGCGATGTCCACGGCGTTGTGCCGGGCGTAGACGCCGGGGGCGGGCAGCGGGGGCAGGTGTTTGCCCTCGCGGACGCGCTGTTCGGCCAGCTCGCGCTGGGTCCTGGCGCGTTCGGTGCGCTCGCGGTGGGTGAGGACCATGGCGCCGATGGCGGCCGTGATCAGCAGGGCGCCGGTGAGCTCGAAGGCGAAGACGTACTTGGTGAAGATGAGGGCCGCCAGGCCCTCCACGTTGCCGTTCGCGTTCGCCTGGCCGGTGCCGTCGAACTGCTTGAGGGAGGCATTGGCGATACCTCCGACCAGCAGGACGCCGAAGCCGAGGCCGCACAGGAGGGCCAGCCAGCGCTGGCCCTTGATGGTCTCCTTCAGCGAGTCCGCGGCCGTCACGCCGACGAGCATCACCACGAAGAGGAACAGCATCATGATCGCGCCGGTGTAGACGATGATCTGTACGACGCCCAGGAAATAAGCGCCGTTGGCGAGGTAGAACACCGCCAGGATGATCATGGTCCCGGCGAGCGAGAGCGCGCTGTGCACGGCCCGCTTCATCAGGACGGTGCACAGGGCGCCGATCACCGCGACGGTGCCGAGGATCCAGAACTGGACGGCCTCGCCGGTGGAGGTGGTGTAGGCGTTCATGCCTCCGCCCCCTCGTCTTCGGGCTTCTCGCCCTTGGACGTGGCCACCTGGCGGACCGTGCCCGGGGCGGCCTCGGTCACCAGCCCCCGGTAGTAGTCCTGTTCGTCGGTGCCCGGGAAGATCGCGTGCGGGCTGTCGACCATCCCCTCCTCCAGACCGGCGAGCAACTGCTCCTTGGTGTAGATGAGGTTGGCGCGGCTGGAGTCGGCCAGCTCGAACTCGTTGGTCATCGTCAGCGCCCGCGTGGGGCACGCCTCGATGCACAGCCCGCACAGGATGCAGCGGGCGTAGTTGATCTGATAGACGCGGCCGTACCGCTCGCCCGGGGAGTAGCGCTCCTCGTCGGTGTTGTCGGCGCCCTCCACGTAGATGGCGTCCGCCGGGCAGGCCCAGGCGCACAGTTCGCAGCCGACGCACTTCTCCAGGCCGTCCGGATGGCGGTTGAGCTGGTGCCGTCCGTGGAAGCGGGGAGCGGTGGTCTTCTTCTGCTCCGGGTACTGCTCGGTCAGCCGCTTCTTGAACATGGCCTTGAAGGTCACGGCGAAGCCGGCCACGGGGTTCTGGAAACCGGGAGCGGTCTCCTTCGGCTCCTCAGCCATCGGACGCCTCCTTTCCATCCGAAGTTCCGTCACTGACAGTGTCCGTCCCACCACTGACAATCAGCTCCCGCTCGGTGCGGCGCGGGCGGCGCCTGGGCACCGGGGGCAGCTCCTGGCCGGGCAGCGGCGGAACGGGGAAGCCGCCCGCCAGGGGGTCGAACGCGGGCCGCTCGACCGGGGGTTCGGCGCTCTTCGCCTTCTCGCGGAACAGGTCGGCGACGAAGGAGAGCAGCAGCAGGGCGAGGACCGCGCCGCCGACGTAGAGCGCGATGTCGGCGAAGTCGTAGTTCTCGTTGCGCAGCACCCGGACGGTCGCGACGAGCATCAGCCAGACCACGGAGACCGGGATGAGGACCTTCCAGCCGAGCTTCATGAGCTGGTCGTAGCGGACGCGGGGCAGCGTGCCGCGCAGCCAGATGAAGAAGAACAGCAGCAGCTGCACCTTGATGACGAACCAGAGCATCGGCCACCAGCCGTGGTTCGCGCCCTCCCAGAAGGTGCTGATGGGCCAGGGGGCCCGCCAGCCGCCGAGGAAGAGGGTGGCCGAGACGGCCGAGACCGTCACCATGTTCATGTACTCGGCGAGCATGAACAGCGCGAACTTGATGGACGAGTACTCGGTGTTGAACCCGCCGACCAGGTCGCCCTCGGACTCCGGCATGTCGAAGGGGGCGCGGTTGGTCTCGCCCACCATGGTGACGATGTAGAGGATGAAGGAGACCGGAAGCAGCAGGATGTACCAGCGGTCGTGCTGCTGCTCGACGATGGTCGAGGTCGACATGGAGCCCGAGTAGAGGAACACCGAGGCGAACGCGGCGCCCATGGCGATCTCGTACGAGATCATCTGCGCGCAGCTGCGCAGGCCGCCGAGCAGCGGGTAGGTGGAGCCGGAGCTCCAGCCCGCGAGCACGATGCCGTAGATGCCGATCGAGGCGACCGCGAGGATGTAGAGCATCGCGATCGGCAGGTCGGTGAGCTGCATGGTGGTGCGGTGGCCGAAGATCGAGATCTCGTTGCCGGCGGGGCCGAACGGGATGACCGCGATCGCCATGCAGGCCGGGACGGTCGCGACGATCGGTGCGAGGACGTAGATCAGCTTGTCCGCGCGTTTGACGACCACGTCCTCCTTGAGCATGAGCTTCACGCCGTCGGCGAGCGACTGGAGCATGCCCCAGGGGCCGTGCCGGTTGGGGCCGATGCGCAGCTGCATCCAGGCGACGACCTTGCGCTCCCAGACGATGGAGAGCAGCACGGTCACCATCAGGAACGCGAAGCAGAACACGGCCTTGACGACGACCAGCCACCAGGGGTCGCGGCCGAACAGCGAGAGGTCTTCGGCGGCGAGGAACGGGCTCATCCTCGGTCCTCCTTGAGGTCCTGGCCCTCGGCGACCGCCGGGCCGATACGGACGAGGGAGCCGGGCCGCGCCCCGGTGTCGGAGGCGACGCCCGCGCCGGTGGAGTCCAGCGGGAGCCAGACCACCCGGTCGGGCATCTCCGTGACGCGGAGCGGGAGTTCGGTCGTACCGGCCGGGCCGGTCACCGCGAGCGGGGCGCCGTCCGCGACGCCCGCCTCGGCGGCCGTCGCGGCCGACACGCGCGCGTACGCGGCGTGCCGGGTGCCGGCCAGCGCGTCGTCGCCCTGCTGGAGGACGCCGAGGTCGAGCAGGAGCCGGTGTCCGGCGAGCACGGCCTCCCCGGCGGCCGGGCGGGGCAGCACCCCGCCGGTGGCCAGCGGGTCGGCGGCCGGGGCGCCGTTCCAGGCGCCGAGCCGGTCGATCTCCGCGCGCGTGGTGCGCAGATCGGGCAGGCCCAGATGGACGTCCATGGCGTCGGCCAGCATCTGGAGCACGCGGCCGTCGGTCGGGGCGAGGCGGCGGGTCATCTGGTCGGGCTTGAGCGCGGCCTCGAAGAAGCGCACCCGGCCCTCCCAGTTGAGGAAGGTGCCGCCCTTCTCGGCCACCGCCGCGACCGGCAGGACCACGTCGGCGCGCTCGGTGACCTCGCTGGGCCGCAGCTCCAGCGAGACCAGGAAGCCGACCGCGTCGAGCGCCTCCCGGGCACGGGCCGGGTCGGGCAGGTCGTCGACCTCCACCCCGGCCACGAGCAGCGCGGACAGCTCGCCGGTCGCGGCGCCCTCCACGATCTGCTGGGTGTCGCGGCCGTGGCGCCCGGGCAGTTCGGCCAGGCCCCAGACGGCGGCGACCTCCTCCCGCGCGCGCGGGTCGGTCGCCGGGCGGCCGCCCGGCAGCAGCGAGGGCAGCGCGCCCGCCTCGACGGCACCACGCTCGCCCGCCCGGCGCGGGATCCACACCAGCCGGGCGCCGGTCGCGGCGGCCGCGCGCACGGCGGCGGTCAGACCACCCTCCACGCCCGCGAGCCGCTCGCCCACGACGATCACCGCGCCCTCGGCGCGCAGCGCCCCGGCGGCCTCGGTGCCGGGCGCCTCCAGGCCGGTGCCGCTCGCGAGGGCGTCCAGCCACTCGGGCTCGGTGCCGGGGGCGGCGGGGAGCAGGGTGCCGCCCGCCTTCTCCAGACCCCGGGTGGCATGGGTGGCCAGCGCGAACACCTTCTGGCCGTGCTTGCGCCAGGCCTTGCGCAGCCGCAGGAAGACGCCGGGCGCCTCCTCCTCGGCCTCGAACCCGACGAGCAGCACGGCGGGCGCCTGCTCCAGGGCGGTGTACGTGACGCCCGTGCCGTCGAGATCGCGACCCCGGCCCGCCACCCGGGCGGCCAGGAAGTCGGCCTCCTCGCCGCTGTGCACGCGGGCGCGGAAGTCGATGTCGTTGGTGTCGAGCGCCACGCGCGCGAACTTGCTGTACGCGTAGGCGTCCTCGACGGTGAGCCGGCCGCCGGTGAGGACACCGGCGCGGGAGCGGGCGGCGCCCAGTCCCCGCGCGGCCGCGTCGAGCGCCTCGGGCCAGGAGGCGGGCTCCAGGACGCCCTCGGCGTTGCGCACCAGCGGGGTGTCGAGCCGGTCCCGCGCTTGCGCGTACCGGAACGCGAAGCGCCCCTTGTCGCAGATCCACTCCTCGTTGACCTCGGGGTCGTCGGCCGCGAGGCGCCGCATGACCTTGCCGCGCCGGTGGTCGGTGCGGGTCGCGCAGCCGCCGGAGCAGTGCTCGCACACCGAGGGCGAGGAGATGAGGTCGAAGGGGCGGGAGCGGAACCGGTACGCCGCCGAGGTGAGCGCGCCCACCGGGCAGATCTGGATGGTGTTGCCGGAGAAGTACGACTCGAACGGGTCGCCCTCGCCGGTGCCGACCTGCTGCAGCGCGCCGCGCTCGATGAGCTCGATCATCGGGTCGCCCGCGACCTGGTTGGAGAAGCGGGTGCAGCGCGCGCACAGCACGCACCGCTCGCGGTCGAGCAGCACCTGGCTGGAGATGGCGAGCGGCTTGGGGTACGTGCGCTTGCGGCCCTCGAACCGGGAGTCGGCGTTGCCGTGCGACATCGCCTGGTTCTGCAGCGGGCACTCGCCGCCCTTGTCGCAGACCGGGCAGTCCAGCGGGTGGTTGATGAGCAGCAGCTCCATCACCCCCTTCTGCGCCTTCTCCGCGACCGGCGAGGTGAGCTGGGTGCGCACGACCATGCCGTCGGTGCAGGTGATGGTGCAGGAGGCCATCGGCTTGCGCTGGCCCTCCACCTCCACGATGCACTGGCGGCAGGCGCCGGCCGGGGCGAGCAGCGGGTGGTCGCAGAAGCGCGGGATCTCGATGCCGAGCTGTTCGGCGGCCCGGATGACCAGGGTGCCCTTGGGGACGCTGATCTCGATGCCGTCGATCGTCAGCGTGACGAGGTCCTCCGGCGGGACCGCCGCCTGCCCCCCTCCTGAGGGGGCATTCGTGGTCACGGTCATGCGTTCACCTCCGGGCGGTCCGCCCAGGCCGTCGACTTGGCCGGGTCGAAGGGGCAGCCCCGGCCCGTGATGTGCTGCTCGTACTCCTCGCGGAAGTACTTCAGCGAGGAGAAGATCGGGGATGCCGCGCCGTCGCCGAGGGCGCAGAAGGACTTGCCGTTGATGTTGTCGGCGATGTCGTTGAGCTTGTCGAGGTCGGACATGACGCCCTTGCCCGCCTCGATGTCCCGCATCAACTGCACGAGCCAGTACGTCCCTTCGCGGCAGGGGGTGCACTTGCCGCAGGACTCGTGGGCGTAGAACTCGGTCCAGCGGGTGACCGCGCGGACCACGCAGGTGGTCTCGTCGAAGCACTGGAGCGCCTTGGTGCCGAGCATGGAGCCGGCGGCGCCGACGCCCTCGTAGTCGAGCGGCACGTCCAGGTGTTCGTCGGTGAACATCGGGGTGGAGGAGCCGCCCGGGGTCCAGAACTTCAGCCGGTGCCCGGGGCGCATCCCGCCGCTCATGTCGAGCAGCTGGCGCAGGGTGATGCCGAGCGGTGCCTCGTACTGGCCGGGGCTCGCGACATGGCCGCTGAGCGAGTAGAGCGTGAAGCCCGGGGACTTCTCGCTGCCCATGGAGCGGAACCAGTCCTTGCCGTGCTGGAGGATCGCGGGAACCGACGCGATGGACTCCACGTTGTTCACGACGGTGGGGCAGGCGTAGAGGCCCTCGACGGCCGGGAAGGGCGGGCGCAGCCGGGGCTGGCCCCGGCGGCCCTCCAGGGAGTCGAGCAGCGCGGTCTCCTCGCCGCAGATGTAGGCGCCCGCGCCCGCGTGCACGGTGAGTTCGAGGTCGAGCCCGGTGCCGAGGATGTCCTCGCCGAGGAACCCGGCCGCGTACGCCTCGCGCACGGCCTCGTGCAGCCTGCGCAGGACGGGGACGACCTCGCCGCGCAGGTAGATGAAGGCGTGCGAGGAGCGGATCGCGTAGCAGGCGATCACGATGCCCTCGATGAGGCTGTGCGGGTTGGCGTAGAGAAGGGGGATGTCCTTGCAGGTGCCGGGCTCGGACTCGTCGGCGTTGACGACGAGGTAGTGCGGCTTGCCGTCGCCCTGCGGGATGAACTGCCACTTCATGCCGGTCGGGAAGCCGGCGCCGCCGCGGCCGCGCAGGCCGGACTCCTTCACGTACGCGATCAGGTCGTCCGGGGACATCGCGAGCGCCTTGCGCAGGCCCTCGTAGCCCTCGTGGCGCCGGTAGACGTCCAGCGACCAGGAGCGGTCCTCGTCCCAGAAGGCCGACAGCACGGGGGCCAGCAGCTTCTCGGGGCTGGTGTCCTTGAGGTCGGGTGCCAACGTCATCACTCCCCCTCCTCTGCGGTCGGACCCGCCGGGTGGGCCGGGTCGGAGGCCGAGGTGTCCTGCGGCGCGTCGTGCGAGCTGAGGTGCTCGGAGGGCGACGGGTCGTGGACCGGCTCCTCCTCGTGCGGTCCGCCGTCGCGCGGGTGGACCACGCGCGCGGGGTGCGCCTCGCCCTTGGCGAGCCGGAGCCCCACCAGGGAGGCGGGGCCCGCGCTGCCGCCCTCGGCGACGGCGCCGGGGCGGTCGTCGGGGAAGCCGGCCAGGATGCGGGCGGTCTCCTTGAAGGTGCACAGCCGGGCGCCGCGCGTCGGCTCGACGGGCTGCCCCGAGCGCAGGTCGTCGACGAGGCGGGTGGCGCTGGCCGGGGTCTGGTTGTCGAAGAACTCCCAGTTGACCATCACGACCGGCGCGTAGTCGCAGGCCGCGTTGCACTCGATGTGCTCCAGGGTGACCTTGCCGTCCCCGGTGGTCTCGCCGTTGCCGACGCCCAGGTGCTCCTGGAGGGTCTCGAAGATGGCGTCGCCGCCCATGACCGCGCACAGGGTGTTGGTGCAGACGCCCACCTGGTAGTCGCCGGAGGGGCGGCGCCGGTACATCGTGTAGAAGGTGGCCACCGCGGTGACCTCGGCCGTGGTGAGGTCCAGCATGTCCGCGCAGAACCGCATCCCGGTGCGCGTGACGTAACCCTCCTCGGACTGCACGAGGTGGAGCAGGGGCAGCAGAGCGGACCGGGAGTCGGGGTAGCGC
The DNA here is from genome assembly GCF_040703155.1 of Streptomyces sp. NPDC005435. NCBI lineage: Bacteria > Bacillati > Actinomycetota > Actinomycetes > Kitasatosporales > Streptomycetaceae > Streptomyces > Streptomyces sp. NPDC005435. The sequence goes on along the minus strand of NZ_JBEXEQ010000018.1, from coordinate 92,704 downwards.
GCGATCACCTCGCGCGCGTCCCGCTCCAGGCGGGCCCGGACGTCGTCCGGGTAGGCGGGCGGGGGCAGCTCGGGCATCCCGAGGCCGACGCCCCGCTCGGAGGAAGAGGTGGTCACCGGTCGACGCCTCCCATCACGGGGTCGATGGAGGCCACGGCGACGATCACGTCGGCGACCTGGCCGCCCTCGCACATCGCCGCCATGGCCTGAAGGTTGGTGAAGGACGGGTCGCGGAAGTGGACCCGGTAGGGGCGGGTGCCGCCGTCGGACACGGCGTGCACGCCGAGTTCGCCCTTGGGGGACTCGACGGCCGCGTAGGCCTGGCCCGGCGGGACCCGGAAGCCCTCGGTGACCAGCTTGAAGTGGTGGATCAGGGCCTCCATGGAGGTGCCCATGATCTTCTTGATGTGGTCGAGGGAGTTGCCGAGTCCGTCCGGGCCGAGCGCGAGCTGCGCGGGCCAGGCGATCTTCTTGTCGGCGACCATGACGGGGCCGGGCTGCAGCCGGTCCAGGCACTGCTCGACGATCGAGAGCGACTGGCGCATCTCCTCCAGCCGGATGAGGAAGCGGCCGTAGGAGTCGCAGGTGTCGGCGGTCGGCACCTCGAAGTCGTACGTCTCGTAACCGCAGTACGGCTGTGCCTTGCGCAGGTCGTGCGGCAGGCCGGTGGAGCGCAGGATCGGGCCGGTGGCGCCGAGCGCCATGCAGCCGGCCAGGTCGAGATAGCCGACGTCCTGCATGCGGGCCTTGAAGATGGGGTTCCCGGTGGCGAGCTTGTCGTACTCCGGGAGGTTCTTCCTCATGGTCTTCACGAACTCGCGGATGCGGTCGACCGCGCCGGGGGGCAGGTCCTGGGCGAGTCCGCCGGGGCGGATGTAGGCGTGGTTCATGCGCAGGCCGGTGATCAGCTCGTAGAGGTCGAGGATCATCTCCCGGTCGCGGAAGCCGTAGATCATGATGGTGGTGGAGCCGAGCTCCATGCCGCCGGTGGCGATGCACACCAGGTGCGAGGAGAGCCGGTTGAGCTCCATGAGGAGCACCCGGATGATGTTCGCGCGCTCGGTGACCTGGTCCTCGATGCCGAGGAGCTTCTCGACGGCGAGGCAGTAGGCGGTCTCGTTGAAGAAGGACGTCAGGTAATCCATGCGCGTGACGAAGGTGGTGCCCTGCGTCCACGTGCGGAATTCGAGGTTCTTCTCGATGCCGGTGTGCAGATAGCCGATGCCGCACCGGGCCTCGGTGACCGTCTCGCCCTCGATCTCCAGGATGAGACGGAGCACTCCATGGGTGGAGGGGTGCTGCGGACCCATGTTGACGACGATGCGTTCGTCGTCGGCCTTGGCCGCGGACCGGACGACCTCGTCCCAGTCGCCACCGGTGACCGTGTAGACGGTTCCCTCGGTGGTCTCGCGGCCGCTTACGGGGGGAGTGCTCACGAGTACGACCTCCGCTGGTCCGGAGCCGGGATCTGGGCGCCCTTGTACTCGACGGCGATGCCGCCGAGGGGGTAGTCCTTGCGCTGCGGGTGGCCCTGCCAGTCGTCCGGCATCATGATCCGGGTCAGGGCCGGGTGACCGTCGAAGACGATCCCGAAGAAGTCCCAGGTCTCGCGCTCGTGCCAGTCGTTGGTCGGGTAGACGGGGACCAGGGACGGGATGTGCCGGTCGGCGTCGGAGACGGAGACCTCCAGGCGGATCAGCCGGTTGTGGGTGATCGAGCGCAGGTGGTAGACGGCGTGCAGCTCGCGGCCCTTGTCGTGCGGGTAGTGGACGCCGCTGACGCCGGTGCACAGTTCGAAGCGGAGCGCCGGGTCGTCGCGCAGGGTGCGGGCGACGCGGACCAGGTGCTCGCGCTCGACGTGGAAGGTGATCTCGCCGCGGTCGACGACCGTCTTCTCGATCGCGTTCTCCGGGAGGAGTCCCTGTTCCTCCAGGGCGCCCTCCAGTTCGTCCGCGACCTCGTCGAACCACCCGCCGTACGGCCTGCTCGCCGGCCCCGGGAGCCGGACCGAGCGGACCAGGCCGCCGTAACCGGAGGTGTCGCCGCCGTTGTTCGCGCCGAACATGCCGCGCTGGACGCGGATCTCCTCGCCGCCCTGGCCGCGCTGGCCGGGGAGGTTGGAGGCCGAGAGGTCCTTCTCGGGGTTCGTGTCGCCTGCCTCGCTCACCGCAGCAGCCCCTTCATCTCGATCGTGGGCAGGGCCTGGAGCGCGGCCTCCTCCGCCTCGCGGGCGGCCTCCTCGGCGTTGACGCCGAGCTTTCCGCCCTGGATCTTCTTGTGGAGCTTGAGAATCGCGTCGATCAGCATCTCCGGGCGGGGCGGGCAGCCCGGCAGATAGATGTCGACCGGGACGATGTGGTCGACGCCCTGGACGATCGCGTAGTTGTTGAACATGCCGCCCGAGGAGGCGCAGACGCCCATGGAGATCACCCACTTGGGGTTGGGCATCTGGTCGTAGACCTGGCGCAGCACCGGCGCCATCTTCTGGCTGACCCGGCCCGCGACGATCATCAGGTCGGCCTGGCGCGGCGAGCCGCGGAAGACCTCCATGCCGAAGCGGGCGAGGTCGTAGCGTCCGGCTCCCGTGGTCATCATCTCGATGGCGCAGCAGGCCAGTCCGAAGGTGGCCGGGAAGACGGACGCCTTGCGCACCCACCCCGCGGCCTGCTCGACGGTGGTCAGCAGGAAGCCGCTCGGCAGCTTTTCTTCGAGTCCCATGTCGTATGGCCCCTCAGTCCCATTCCAGGCCGCCGCGCCGCCATACGTACGCGTACGCGACGAAGACGGTGAGCACGAAGAGCAGCATCTCCACGAGCCCGAAGACCCCGAGCGCGTCGAAGGTGACGGCCCAGGGGTAGAGGAAGACGATCTCGATGTCGAAGACGATGAAGAGCATCGCCGTCAGGTAGTACTTGATGGGGAAGCGCCCGCCGCCGGCCGGCGTGGGGGTCGGCTCGATGCCGCACTCGTAGGCTTCCAGCTTCGCGCGGTTGTAGCGCTTCGGGCCGATCAGCGCGGCCATGATCACGGAGAAGATCGCAAAGCCTGCCCCGAGGGCTCCCAGTACGAGGATGGGCGCATACGCGTTCACCGCTCCTCGCTCCTCTCAGTCGGCATTGACTGGTGGCGGTTCGATGGTTCGGGGGCTCACTTCCGCCGCACGCGTCCCATGAACCCCACCTGTCCCGGCGAAGATCGAGAACATGTGAAGCAGGTCACAAGCCCAACTGCTCCGCATCTTATGCCCGCCGCTCTGTGATCTGCGACACGGGGTATTGCACTACCTTTGTGATCTCCACCACCTGACGAAGGATCATGAAGTCGGATGATGGGTGATCTTCGCACGCGAAGCGTTCAGTTGATCACCAGAAGTGACAATCTCGCCTGTTACCGCAGGTCCGAGGGGGCGTCTCCATATCAAGAGAGTTCCCGTACATGCAAATTGGTGCTGGACGGGACGGGGTGCTAGGAGTCCGCGTTCACACGTCGGAGGGAAGTGGGAGGCGCCGGGTGGACGCGAGGGAGTGCGTGCACGCGTTCACGAGCCCGGTTTCGTGACGTCCGTCACGCCGGTAGTGATCATTCCGTAACCGGGCTTGGCCAACTACCCCAACCGATGGTAGGCCGGGGGCAATTCGGGCGTAATGATCAAAGACCGTGATCAACGGGCCTATGACAGGCGCCCGCAATGTCCGTTACGGCGTCAATAAAGAGTGACGCGAAAGGTTTTCGGGGCCGCCGTTGAACAATTGTGGCGCAGCACACGTTTCTTGAAGATATGAAGGAGCCCCTGGTACCGGTTGTTCCCATGTCCCACACCGCTCACATACGCAGCCACCGGAAGCCCCGCCGCAGCGCGTCGTCCATCGCCGTGCGCTCCGGTGCCGCCGTCGGCGTCCTCAGCACCCTGGCGGTCGCAGGAGCGGCCGGCTACGCGAACGCGGCCGACGCCGCGCCCGCGACGCAGACTCTCGAACTCCCCACCCTGACGGCCGACGTGGCCTCCCAGGTCGCCCAGTCCGCCGACGCCACCCAGCAGGCGGCCGCCAACTACGAGCTGCAGGCCGAGCGTGACGCGGCCGCGGCCAGCGCCGCCAAGCAGGCCAAGGCGGACCTCGCCGACGCCAAGCAGCAGGCCGAGGCCAAGAAGAAGGCGCAGCAGGAGGCCCGCAAGGAGGCCGCCGCCCGCGCCACCCGCAACGCCGAGCGCACGGTGCTCACCGCGTCCGCCGCCGGCAGCAGCGCCGACGCGAGCACCATCACCGGCTCGTCCTCGGCGACGGGTTCGGCCGCCGCGATCGTCAGCTTCGTGAAGTCGCAGGTCGGCAAGGCGTATGTGTCCGGCGCCACCGGTCCCTCGGCCTACGACTGCTCGGGCCTCGTGCAGACCGCCTTCAAGCAGGTCGGCGTCAGCCTGCCCCGCGTCTCCCAGGACCAGTCCACCGCGGGCACCCAGGTCTCCCTGAGCAACCTCCAGCCCGGCGACATCCTCTACTGGGGCAGCGCGGGCAGCGCGTACCACGTGGCGGTCTACGTCGGCGACGGCATGTTCGTCGGCGCCCAGAACCCCTCCACGGGCGTCGCGGAGAAGCCCCTCTCCTACGACCCGCCCACCGGCGCCGTCCGGGTCCTCTGACCCCACCGGCACGTTTTCACGCAGGGCCGCTGCCACGCGGGGGGCAGCGGCCTTCGTGCGTCCCTGGCATGCTCGGGGCCCCGGCCGCCGTCCGGTGGCCGTCCACCGAGCGAAGGAGACGCGATGCCACGCGTGTTCGTCCGGGGAGTCCCCGCCGGCCACTTCCCCCGCCACGCCCCCGAGGCGGCGCGCGGGATGGTCCGCCGGGTCACCGAGACCGGCGAGGAGGTCCTGCACAGGCCGTGCCGGGACGTCACGGAGTTCGGGCCCGACCTCGCCGCGCTGATCGACGACATGTTCCTCACCATGTACGTCGCCGAGGGAGCGGGTCTCGCCGCCAACCAAGTCGGCGTGGATCTGCGGCTGTTCGTCTACGACTGCCCCGACGACGACGGGGTCCGGCACGTCGGGCACGTCGTCAACCCGGTGCTGGAGGAGTCACGGGCCGGACGGGGCCTCGTCGAGGACGTCGAGGGGTGCCTGTCCGTGCCGGGAGCGGTGATGGACGTGCCGAGGCCCGAACGGGCCGTCGTACGGGGGCAGGACAAAGACGGCGCCCCCGTCCTGATCGAGGGCACCGGGTACTTCGCGCGCTGTCTGGTCCACGAGACCGATCACACGCGCGGGTTGACGTATCTCGACCGGCTCTCCCGGCGCGAGCGGAAGGACGCGTTGCGGCAGGCCGCGGCCCGGCGGGACGAGGTCGTCGCGCGCCGGGCCGTGCGCGAAGCCGAGCTGGGGGGCGTCAGGCGCTCGGGGCCACCTTCGTCAGGCCGTTGATGACGCGGTCCATGACGTCGCCGCCCGTGGGGTCGGTGAGGTTGGCCAGGAGCTTGAGGACGAACTTCATCAGCATCGGGTGGGTCAGACCGCGCTGCGCGCCAATCTGCATGATCTTGGGGTTGCCGATGAGCTTCACGAAACCGCGGCCCAGCGTGTAGTAGCCGCCGTAGGTGTCCTTGAGGATCTGCGGGTAGCGCTGGAGGGCGATCTCGCGCTGGGCCGGGGTCGCCCGGGCCTGGGCCTGGACGATGACGTCGGCGGCGAGCTGGCCGGACTCCATGGCGTAGGCGATGCCCTCGCCGTTGAAGGGGTTCACCAGGCCGCCGGCGTCGCCGACCAGCAGCAGACCGCGCGTGTAGTGCGGCTTGCGGTTGAAGGCCATGGGCAGCGCCGCGCCCCGGATGGGCCCGGTCATGTTCTCCGGGGTGTAGCCCCAGTCCTCCGGCATGGACGCGCACCACGCCTTCAGCACCTCGCGCCAGTCCAGCTCCTTGAAGGACTCCGAGGTGTTCAGCACCCCGAGACCCACGTTGGACGTGCCGTCGCCCATGCCGAAGATCCAGCCGTAGCCCGGCAGCAGCCGGTCCTGCGCGCCCCGGCGGTCCCACAGCTCCAGCCAGGACTCCAGGTAGTCGTCCTCGTGGCGCGGCGAGTTGAAGTACGTCCGCACCGCCACGCCCATCGGACGGTCCTCCCGGCGGTGCAGCCCCATCGCGACCGACAGCCGCGTGGAGTTGCCGTCGGCGGCCACGACGAGCGGCGCGTGGAAGGTGACCTCGCGCTTCTCCTCGCCCAGCTTGGCCGTCACGCCCGTGATCCGGCCCGTACGGTCGTCCACGACCGGGCCGGTGACGTTGCAGCGCTCGTACAGCCGCGCGCCCGCCTTCTGCGCGTTGCGCGCGAGCTGCTCGTCGAAGTCGTCGCGTTTGCGGACCAGTCCGTAGTTCGGGTACGACGCGAGATCCGGCCAGTCGAGCTGCAGCCGGGAGCCGCCGCCGATGATGCGCAGACCCTTGTTGCGCAGCCAGCCGGCCTCCTCGGAGATGTCGATGCCCATGGCGACGAGCTGCTTCACCGCGCGCGGGGTGAGGCCGTCGCCGCACACCTTCTCGCGCGGGAACTCCGTCTTCTCCAGCAGGAGTACGTCGAGTCCGGCCCGGGCGAGGTGGTACGCGGTGGTGGCGCCGGCTGGGCCCGCGCCCACGACGATGACGTCGGCGGAGTGGTCGGAGAGGGGCTCGGTCACGGCGGGATCTCCCCAAGGTTCGGAATCTTCGTGCCGACCGGCACTGGACATGGGCAGTCTATTCAGCAGAATTGATCAACCGGCTGAAGGGCTGATCCGTGAACCGAACTCACCCCGTGGTACGGCTGCGTGTGCCCACCGACGAGGACGCCTTCGTCTGGCACCGGGTGTTCGACGACCCCGACGTCATGGAGTTCCACGGGGGCCGCGCCGCCGAGCTGTCGGTGTACGAGGAGCTGACCGCGCGGCAGCGGCGGCACGACGCGGAGCTGGGGTTCTGTCTGTGGTCCGTGCTCGACTCCGCCGGGGAGGTCGTCGGGTTCACCGGGGCGCAGCCCTGGCCGCACGCCTGGGGGCCCGCCGGCGAGATCGAGATCGGCTGGCGGCTCGGGCGCGCCCACTGGGGGCGGGGGTACGCGACGGCTGCCGCCGAGGCCACGCTGGAACGGTTGCGCTCCGCGGGTGTGGCGGGGGTGGTCGCGATGGTCGACTCGGAGAACGCGCGGTCCATCGCGGTGGCGGAGCGGCTGGGGATGCGGGTCGTGGAAACCTTCACCACTCCGGCGTCCGAGCGGCAGGGGCGTTGTTATCGGCTTGCGCTGTGAGCGGTGCGTGGTGCGCGGTGCGCTGTGAGCGGTGCGTGGTGAGCGGCACCGTTACTTAAAGTAACTGATTGTTACAGAAAGACACTTGTCGCTTCCGGGCGCCCCCTGGCGGAGTTACCCTTCCAGTACCGCTGGGGGTGACATCTGTGCACATACCACCCAAAACATCCGAGGTGCGTGTCCCTCGTCTGGTCGGGCTGATGGCCGTGGACGCGCGGGAGACGGCCAGAGCGCGGGGGCTGTTCCTCAACGCCCCCGACCGGCCCGACTTCGCCCGCACCGTCGTCGACTACGTCGTACGGCAGTACCCGGCGCCCGGGGCCGAGGTGCCGCCCGACTCCATGGTGTACGTCTGGTTCGACTTCGGGGAGGGCGAGGGGGGCGGGGGCGTGCGGGAGCCCCGGCTGCCTCGGCCTCCGGCGGGTGGGATGCAGCGGGAGTTGGGGGAGCCGGGGGATGCGTTCGAGGTGGTGGGGGGCTGAGGGGGGCGGCCTGGGTGCGGGTCGCGGTCGAGGGGCTGAGGTGCGTTGCCCTGTGCGGGCCGCATTCGACGGGCCGAGGTGCGTTGCCCTGTGCGGGCCGCATTCGACGGGCCGAGGTGCGTTGCCCTGTGCGGGCTCGCTCTCAGGCCTCCTTGAAGCCCCTGTGCAGCGCCACCACTCCGCCCGTCAGGTTCCGCCACGCCACGCGCGACCAGCCCGCCTTGCGCAGCTTCTCCGCCAGCCCCGGCTGGTCGGGCCACGCCCTGATCGACTCCGCCAGATACACGTACGCGTCCGGGTTCGACGACACCGAGCGGGCCACCGGGGGGAGCGCGCGCATCAGGTACTCCGTGTACACCGTCCGGAACGGCGCCCACGTCGGGTGCGAGAACTCGCAGATCACCACGCGGCCGCCGGGCTTGGTCACGCGGTACATCTCGCGCAGCGCGGCGTCCGTGTCCTGCACGTTGCGCAGGCCGAAGCTGATCGTGACGGCGTCGAAGGTGTCGTCCTTGAACGGCAGCTTCGTGGCGTCGCCCGCCGTGAACGGGAGCCAGGGGTTCTTCTGCTTGCCCACCCGGAGCATGCCCAGGGAGAAGTCGCAGGGGACGACGTAGGCGCCCGTCTGCGCGAAGGGGAGCGAGGAGGTCGCCGTGCCGGCCGCGAGGTCCAGGATCTTCTGCGCGGGGCGCGCGTCCACCGCTCTCGCCACCTCCTTGCGCCAGCGGCGGTCCTGGCCGAGTGACAGCACGTCGTTCGTCAGGTCGTACCGTTCCGCCACGTCGTCGAACATCGAGGCGACTTCGTGCGGCTGCTTGTTCAGGGAGGCGCGGGTCACCTGGTCATTGTTGCAGCCCCTGCGGGGCTTTGTGCGGTGTGGGCCTGGCGGGGGCGTCGTTCGTCCTTCGGCCGTCGTCGGTTCCGTCGCGGCCTCGTGCGTCGTGGGGCGGGGACGCGGCGGGGGGTGTCCGTCCTCGGTCCGGCGGGCTGCGTACCGAGGAGCACAACGTGTTTTCGCCGGCCGCTGCGGGCGGACACCCCCCGCCGCGTCCCCTCCTCGCCGTCTGCGGCCGGCCGGTGCGTCGGGGCCTGCGTCTGCCACCTCCGCCGTCGGGCGCCAACCGTCGTGTCAGCGGCGGCGGTAGAGGAGGCGGCCCGCCAGCACCGTTGCCACGCAGGTCGCCGCGCCCTGGTCCACCAGGGCTGCTCGGTTCTCTACGTCGAACACCGCGAATCGGGCCGGGGCGCCCTCGGTGAGGGGTGGGAGGAGGATCAGGGGGCGGGGGGAGAGGGATGGGGGGCCGGGGAGGCGGGGTGGGCGTTGGCCTACTGCCAGGCCCGCTCTGCGTACGGCGTCTGCCGCCGCTCTTGAGCGGAGTTCGCCCGCTACTGCCACCGTGCCGTGGGCCAGCATGCGTTGGACGCCTCTGCGGGCGCTGGCGCCCAGGCGGGCAGGGTCGGTCTGGAAGAGCCTCTGCGCGCGTTCTCCCGTGATCGGGGCCGTGCCCAGGTCGGCCGCTTCCCTGGGGTCCGGGTGGTACGTGGACTCCAGGAGTTCCGGGGCGTACGGGTCCAGGAGGCCCGGGGTGAGGATGCCGGGCCAGCGCCGCACCCTGGCGTCGGGTGCGGCGGTGGTCAGGTTCTCGTACGGGGCTACGGCCACGATGGTCGCGCCGTCGATCAGGACCGCCGTCTCCGGGGAGTGGTCGGCGGTGTGAAGTGTCAGCATCGGGCGCCTAGTTGGTGGCGATCAGCTTCAGCTCGGGGTGGGCCGTGCCGCCCTCGATCGCCGTCGAGGAGATGTGGGAGACCACGCGGTCGTCGACCGGGTCGTTCGCCGGGTCGTCGTGGACCACGAGGTGCTCGTAGGTCGTGGCGCGCTGGGCGGGGGTGCGGCCTGCCTTGCGGATCAGGTCGATGATCTCCAGGCGGTTGGAGCGGTGCTTGGCACCGGCCGAGGAGACGACGTTCTCCTCCAGCATGATCGAGCCGAGGTCGTCCGCGCCGTAGTGCAGGGAGAGCTGGCCGACCTCCTTGCCGGTGGTGAGCCACGAGCCCTGGATGTGCTGGACGTTGTCCAGGAACAGGCGGGCGATGGCGATCATGCGGAGGTACTCGAAGAGGGTCGCCTGGGTGCGGCCCTTCAGGTGGTTGTTCTCCGGCTGGTAGGTGTACGGGATGAAGGCGCGGAAGCCGCCCGTACGGTCCTGCACGTCGCGGATCATGCGCAGGTGCTCGATGCGCTCGGCGTTGGTCTCGCCGGTACCCATCAGCATGGTGGACGTCGATTCCACGCCCAGCTTGTGGGCCGTCTCCATGATCTCCAGCCAGCGTTCGCCGCTCTCCTTGAGGGGGGCGATGGCCTTGCGGGGGCGGGCGGGGAGCAGCTCGGCTCCGGCGCCGGCGAAGGAGTCCAGGCCCGCCTGGTGGATGCGGGTGATCGCTTCTTCGACCGAGACCTTGGAGATACGGGCCATGTGCTCGACCTCGGACGCGCCGAGGGAGTGGATGACCAGCTGCGGGAAGTCCTTCTTGATGGCGCTGAAGTGCTTCTCGTAGTACTCGACGCCGTAGTCCGGGTGGTGGCCGCCCTGGAACATGATCTGGGTGCCGCCCAGCTCGACCGTCTCCGCGCAGCGGCGCAGGATGTCGTCGAGGTCGCGCGTCCAGCCCTTCTTGGTGTCCTTCGGGGCCGCGTAGAAGGCGCAGAACTTGCACGCCGTGGCGCACACGTTCGTGTAGTTGATGTTCCGCTCGATGATGTACGTCGCGATGTGCTCGATGCCCGCGTACTTGCGGCGGCGTACGGCGTCGGCGGCGGCGCCCAGCGCGTGCAGGGGGGCGTCGCGGTACAGGACGAGCGCTTCCTCGGGCGTAATACGTCCGCCCGCTGCCGCTCGGTCCAGCACGGCTGCGACATCCAAAGAAGCGAGTTCGGCCTTCTCGGTCACCGGGCGTCCCTTTCGTCAAGGGTTGTGGACGGACTTCGTCAGCCTACGCCAGCGAAAGGTCTTGCCCGACTTCAGGCGGAAGCCGGGAACACGCGCAAACACCTTTCTCACTCCCGGTTCCCGTCCCGGCGATCGTTGCCGCCGCGCTGCCCGCGACTGGTGATGTACGCAGCGATGATCGTCGCCGCGGCCGTGATCAGCGTCTCGATGATGGCCTCCACCCCCGCCGTTCCCTTCATCCTGGAGTCCTCGTCGCATGGAATTCCGGCTGCTTCACGCCTGGAGCTCGTCCGCCGCCTCCAAGCGCAGTTCGTGGAGCAGGCGCCCGCTGGGGACGTGGACGTAGCAACGCCAGGCATTCACCTCCGTGTGAATCTGCGCCTTCAGCGCAGGAGAGGGCTGCGGGAACGCGCGCCCGTCCGAGAGCTCGACCCAGCCGTCGGGGCTGATTCGCGCCTCATGGGTGCGCCTGAGCCTCGACTGGTGATACCGGAGCTTGTCGCCCGGGGCCACGAGTCCGGCTTCGATGAGGGGCATCAGACTCCCAGGACGCCGCGCGTCCTCCTGCGCCGCGACAGGTCCCTGGTTCATCAACAGCAGTCGGCGCAGTACGTCATTGGGCGTGTCGACCAAGGGCACGCTGCGGCTCTGCAGGTACGCGAAAACCTCGTCATCGACCTGGATCGTCCGCATGGGGTTGGACACCAGCACCTCCGCTTTGCCGCCTCTTCAATCTTTCCATCTGGGGACGCCTTGCGACTCCCAGAAAGAAAGAATGAATGGCGTTACTCCGCACGTCAAGTGATATGCATATCGTTTCGATAACGAAATGGAGAGCTTAACGGGTGAATCTCCGCACTGTCGGGCGTACTGGACGGCAGTCGGGGCCGGCAATCACCCCGCTCAAGCCACATATGCCCCAGCGAGCACCCCGAGGAACGTGCCTGCCAGGAGAAATGGCCCGAAGGGAATCGTCGACTTGCGGTCCGCTCTGCGGAGGACGACCAGGGTGAGGCCGTAGAGGGCGCCCAGGGTGAATGAGGCGAACGTGCCGAGTAGCAGGGTGGGCCAGCCGTACCAGGCGAGGGCGGCGCCGAGGGCCGGGGCCAGCTTCACGTCGCCGAAGCCCAGGCCGGAGGGGTTGAGGAGGTGGAGGGCGAGGTAGCCGGCGCCGAGGGCGAGGGCGCCGTAGAGGGCGGTGAGCCAGTGGCCCGCGTGTTCCGGGAGCAGGGCGGCCAGGGCCAGGAGGGTGAGGGTGGCGGCGGCCAGGGGGAGGGTCAGGGGGTCGGGGAGGCGGCGTACGCGCAGGTCGACCGCCGCCAGGAGTACGGCCGCGGGAGCCAGGAGGAGCCATACGGCCGCTTCGGGGCGGGTGCCGGCGGCCAGGGCCAGGGCCGCGCAGACCGCCGCCGTGAGCACAGAGAGCCGTATCGGCGTGGCTGGTGTGCATGTCGCGCAGGGGCGGGGGCCCAGCCAGCCCTTCAGCGCGTGGCCGTTCGGGCAGTGGGAGCGCCAGGGTTCGCCCTCGGGGACGGTGAAGCGGTACGCGGCCCGGGGGAGGACGGCGCCCGCGCAGGCGCCCCAGAGGGCGGCCAGCGCCACGGGGAACACGTCCTCCGTCATCAGTCCGCCCTCGACAGGTGGGCCACCGGGTTGCCCTCCGCCGAACTGTCCGACGTGTACGTCAGTTTGTCGCCGTCCAGAGTCAACTGCACCGGGTGCGGGGTGGGGTTGCAGCCCGCGTGGTTGCCTTCGGCGCCGGTGGAGGTGGTGATGAGCTTGGTCTTCGTCACCTGCTTCAGGGTGAGGATGTCCGTGCAGACCGCGCCGAGTTGGTCCGTCTGCCGCAGCCGGCCCAGCTCTCCGCCCACGGCTGCCTGATGGACCGTCAGGCGGAACGTGCCCATGGGGAGAGTGCCGTTCAGGCCGGTGGCCTCGCCTTCCCAGGTGCCCAGGTAGCGCTTCGGTACGGCTCCGGCGGGGTCGCTTCCCGTGCCGCTGGGCTTCGGGGGCTCGGCCGCGTTGCCCGGGGGTGGCGAGGAGGCGGGGTGGGTGGGGTCCGGTTTGGCGCCCGCCGCGTCGTGGCCCCCGCCGCCGCTCCAGGGACCCAGCAGCGAGCCCAGCCCCACGGACACCCCGACCAGCGCCGCCGCCACGGCCACCGCGACCGTACAGCTCACCCGGCGCCCCCGGCCGGACTCACCGGGTGCGGAGGCCGCCGCGACGCTCAGGGTGAGCCGGCCGGGAGGCGCCGGCGCCTGCGCGGACGGGCCGGGGGCGGTCTCCGGGAGGTACGGGGCGCCGGGGTCCGGGGGCCAGGCGGTGCCGGGTGCCGTGACGGGGTGGGGCGGGATGTCCGGTGCGGGGGGCCAGGGGGGCGTGCCGGAGCCGGCCGGGGGGCCGTGCGGCGGCGTCTTCTCCGCGCCCGGCGCGGACATGACCGGGGCGGGGCCGAACTCCCCCGCACCGGACGGCTGTTGTCCCGGACTCACGGCCGGGTTCGCGAACGGCACCGGACCCGAGGGCAGTTCGGCCGCGCCCTCCAGGTTCAGCAGGCTCACCGCGCTGCGGCTCACCTGTTCCAGCAAGGGAGTCGGCAGCCAGCCCGAGGTCATCAGCGCCGCCGCGCCCCCGGGTGCCAGGCGGCGGGCGACCTCGGCCGGGGCGGGACGGGACGCGGGGTCCTTGGCCAGACAGACGGCCACCAGGTCGCGCAAGTCACCGGGCAGGCCGTCCAGTTGGGGTTCCTCGTGGACGACCTTGTACAGCAGCACCGCCGAGGAGTCCCCGGAGAAGGGCGGCCGGCCGGTCGCCGCGTACGCGAGGACCGCGCCGAGGGAGAAGACGTCGGCCGCTCCGGTGACCCGGGCGCCGAGGATCTGCTCGGGCGACATGTAGCCGGGCGAGCCGATGGAGGCGCCGGTGGAGGTGAGGGAGGCGGTGCCGTCCGTGGCGCGGGCGATGCCGAAGTCGATGAGAAGGGGGCCGTCGAGCGTCAGGAGGATGTTGGACGGCTTGACGTCGCGGTGGACGAGATCCAGCGCGTGGACGGCGGCCAGCGCCTCCGCCAGGCCCGCGCCCAGCGCCCGTACCGTCGGCCCCGGCAGCGGGCCCCGCTCGGTGACGGCGGCGGCGAGGGACGGCCCCGCCACATAGGCCGTCGCCACCCACGGGACCGGAGCGTCCGGGCCGGCGTCCAGGACGGGGGCCGTCCAGGCGCCCCCGACCCGGCGCGCGGCCGCGACCTCGCGCCGGAACCGGGCCCGGAACTCCTCGTCCAGCGCGTAGTGCGGGTGCACGATCTTGACGGCGACCGTACGGCCGCCCGCGCTGCGGCCGAGATAGACCCGGCCCATCCCCCCGGAACCAAGCCGGCCCAGCAGCCGGTAGGGCCCGACGACGGCCGGTTCGTCCGCTTCGAGCGGCTGCATGGCGTCCCCTCCCCCGAAGGCACGCCCGGACCCCCGTGGGCCCGGTACGCCTACCGCCCGCAGCGTAGTGATTACGGGCGGAGCAGATCCACCTTCACATCGGGGGCGAAGCCGGTCGTCGGGCCGACGCGGCTCGCGAACTCGGTGACCGCGGCGAGCTGCGGGGCGCCGAAGCTGAAGTCGAGGGTGGTGAAGTACTGCTCCAGGGTCGCCTCGTCGAACGCCTCCCAGCGGGCGGCCTGTTCGGCGACCTTGCCGACCTCCTCCAGGGAGAGGTTGCGGGAGGCGAGGAACGCCTCGTGCACCTGGCGGGTGATCTCCGGCTCGCGCTCGGCGTAGTCGCGCCGGGCCGCCCACACCGCGAAGACGAACGGCAGGCCGGTCCACTCCTTCCACAGCGCGCCCAGGTCGTGCACCTCAAGGCCGTAGCGGGGGCCGTCGAGGAGGTTGGCGCGCAGGGCCGCGTCGCCGATGAGGACGGCGGCGTCCGCCTCCTGCATCATCAGGCTCAGGTCGGGCGGGCACGTGTAGTAGTCCGGGTTCACGCCGTACCGCTCGGCCAGCAGCAGCTGGGCCAGGCGGACCGAGGTGCGCGAGGTCGAACCGAGGGCGACACGCGCGCCGTCCAGCCGGTCGAGGGGGACCTGCGAGACGATCACGCAGGACATCACGGGGCCGTCGCAGCCCACGGCGATGTCCGGGAAGGCGACCAGGTCGCCCGCGTTGCGCAGGAACTCGACGAGGGTGATCGGACCGATGTCGAGGTCGCCGCGTACCAGCTGCTCGCTGAGCTTCTCCGGGGTGTCCTTGGTGAGCTCGAAGTCGAGGAGCGTGCCGGTTCTCGCGAGCCCCCAGTACAGGGGCAGGCAGTTCAGGAACTGGATGTGGCCGACGCGCGGCCGGGTGCGAGAATTGTCCACATCGCGAGACTAGACCCCGTGCGGCGGTGGTCCTGGACCGGCCCGGCGTCAGCGCGTCCGTCCGAGGGTTCAAACATTCGGGTGACGTGATCTTGACCTCTATTGCATTCGGCGGCCTGCGTGCTAGGCTCGCCGCAAGTTGCAGTTTGGTTTCCCTTGCAGTACAGAGCCTGCGGAGCATGTGACCGCGGGCTCTCGTCGTTTTCAGACGAATGCAGTCGTGCAGCATCGTTTCGCACTTGCAGGTTCTGGAGCAGGGCAACCCTTTTGAGCCCAAGGAGGGCTTATGGCTACCGGAACCGTGAAGTGGTTCAACGCCGAAAAGGGCTTTGGCTTCATCGCCCAGGAGGGCGGCGGCCCCGACGTCTTCGTTCACTACTCCGCGATCAACGCCAACGGTTTCCGTTCGCTCGAGGAGAACCAGCAGGTGACCTTCGACGTGACGCAGGGCCCGAAGGGCCCGCAGGCGGAGAACGTCTCCCCCGTCTGATCACTGCCTGATCGCAGAACCTGAGTGCAGTACCCAAGGAGCCCCGTGCCTTCCGGCAACGGGGCTCCTGCCTTTCCCGGGGGCGCCCCGGTGAATTCCCGGTGAATTCACCGCCCCTCCGCATTCCCGGGCGCGCCCGGCGCACGGATTCCGCGCGCGGATTCCGCCCCGGCCGCCCTGGAGCGCCCCTCACTCCTTCGGACGCGTGCAGCCGGGGGAATCGGCCGGCATTCCGGGCGTGCCGCGGCCGTGGCCGAATCCCCTCCGCCGCCCCTGCGGCGCGACGCGTTCACCCCGTAGGGTCCCTCCGCATGACCGACTCCCCCGGCGCTCCCGGCTTCCTCACCGCCACCCGTGCGTTCTACGACGCGATCGCCGAGGACTACGCCGCCGGCTTCCGGGGCTCCTACGCCGCCAGGCCGCTCGACCGGGCGCTGCTGCGCGCGTACGCCGAGCTGGTGGGACCCGGGCGGCCCGTGGCGGACCTCGGCTGCGGGCCCGGCGAGGTCACCGGGCTCCTCGCCGCCCTCGGGCTCGACGTGTACGGGCTCGACCTCTCCCCCGCCATGGTGGAGATCGCCCGCCGCGAGAACCCGGGGCTGCGCTTCGAACAGGGCTCCATGCTGGAGCTCCCGCTGCCGGACGGCGCGCTGGCGGGGGTCGTCTCCTGGTACTCCAGCATCCACACCCCGGCGGACCGGCTCCCCGCCCTCTTCCGCGAGTACCGCCGGGTCCTGGCCCCGGGCGGCCACCTCCTGCTCGCCTTCCAGGCCGGCGACCGCCCCCGCCGCCACGACCAGCCCTGGGGCCACCCCGTCACCCTCGACTTCCAGCGCCGCGACCCCGACCACATGGCGACACTGCTCACCGACGCCGACTTCACCCTCGTCTCCCGCACGATCCGCGAACCCGACGAGAACCTGGGAGAGCCGGTGGCCCAGGCCTTCCTGTTCGCCAGGGCACGGTGAGGGGGCTGCGGGAGGGTGACCGGGGCCGCGGGGCGGCGCTTCGGGCTACCGCCCGGCGACCGGAGCTGCCGCCCAGCGCCTCCGGCGGTCCAGGCCACGGATCGATGGCCCGGGGCGCGGCACGATGCTCTGGCCAACGGCCCGGCGAGCCTGCTCATGGCCCGGCGGCCCGACCCGCCACTCACCGCCCCGGCCCCCACCCGGCGCCCCCGGCTACGGCCCCGTCATCCGCCCCGCCCCCGCGTACAGCCCCTCCACCTCGTCCGCGAAATCCCGCAGGATGCGGGCCCGGCGGAGTTTCATCGACGGGGTGAGGTGGCCGGTGCGTTCGGTGAAGTCGGTGGGGAGGACGGTGAAGCGGCGGATGGATTCGGGGCGGGAGACGAGCTGGTTGGCCTGGTCGACGGCGTCCTGGAGGACGGCGGCCAACTGGGGGTCGTTGAGGAGGAGTTCGGCCGGTACGGGGTGTTTGCCGTTCATCTGGCGCCAGTGGTCGAGCCCGTCGGGGTCCAGGGTGAGCAGGGCGCCGATGTAGGGGCGGCCGTCGCCGACGAGGAGGCAGTGGGAGATCAGCGGGTGCTGGCGCAGCCAGTTCTCCAGCGGGGCCGGGGCGACCGACTTGCCGCCCGCGGTGATCAGCAGCTCCTTCTTGCGCCCGGTGATGGTGAGGTAGCCGTCGTCGTCCAGCTCGCCCAGGTCGCCGGTGGCCAGCCAGCCGTCGCGGGTGGCGGGGACGACGCCGCCCGCGTTCATGTCCCAGTAGCCGCGCAGCACATGGTCCCCGGCGATCAGGATCTCGCCGTCGGCCGCGATCCTGATCCTGGTGCCGGGCAGCGGCCAGCCGACCGTGCCGATGCGGGGCCTGAGCGGCGGGGTGACCGTGGAGGCGCCGGTGGTCTCGGTGAGCCCGTACCCCTCGAAGATCTCGATGCCGGCGCCGGCGTAGAACGCGGCCAGGCGGCGGCCGAGCGGGGAGCCGCCGCAGATGGCGTAGCGGACCTTGCCGCCCATGGCGGCGCGCAGCTTGCGGTAGGCGAGCGGGTCGTAGAGGGAGCGGCTCGCCTTCAGGGAGGCGCCGGGGCCGCTTCCGGTGCCGCTGCGGCGGGCCTCCAGGGCCTCGCCGTAGCGGACGGCGGTGGCGGCGGCCCGGTCGAAGCCGGCGGCCTTGCCGGCCGTCTCGGCCTTGGCGCGGGCGGTGTTGTAGACCTTCTCCAGCATGTACGGGATGGTCAGCAGGCAGGTCGGCCGGAACGCGGCCAGGTCCGGCAGCAGATGCTCGGGCTTGAGGCTGGGCGCGTGGCCGAGCCGTACCCGGGCACGCACGCAGGCGATGGCCACCATGCGGCCGAAGACGTGGGACATCGGCAGGAACAGCAGCACCGACGCCTCCTCCCCGGTCGTCGCCTTGAAGACCGGGTGGAGGAGTTCGATGGCGTTGTCGACCTCGGCGAAGAAGTTGCCGTGCGAGAGGGCGCAGCCCTTGGGGCGCCCGGTGGTGCCGGAGGTGTAGATCAGGGTGGCGAGGGTGTCGGGGCCCAACATGCCCCGGCGTACGGCGACTTCGGCGTCCGCCACCCGCTCGCCGGCCTCGGCCAGCAGGTCCACGTGCCCGTCGTCGATCACCCACACGTGCCGCAGCCCGGGCAGCCGGTCCAGCTCGGGGGCCATCGCGGCGGCCTGCTCGCGGGTCTCGGTGATCAGGGCGACGGCGCCGCAGTCCCCGAGCATCCAACTGGTCTGGTACACCGAGGAGGTGGGGTAGACGGGCACGGTGACGAGCCCCGCGGCCCAGGCCGCGAAGTCCAGCAGCGTCCACTCGTACCGGGTGCGGGCCATCACCGCGATCCGGTCGCCCGGCGTCAGACCCTCCGAGATCAGCCCCTTGGCGACCGCGAGGACCTCGGCGGCGAACCGCTCGGCCGTCACGTCCTCCCACTCACCGTCCGCGCCCCGGCGGCTGATGACGATCGCGCCCGGGTCGGCCTCGGCGTTCTCGAACGGCAGGTCCGCGAGCGAGCCGTGCGTCACCGACGGCGCGAACGGCGGTACGGCCACCTCCCGCACCGCTCCGTCCAGCCGACGGATCTCGGGCTCCACCAGGACGGGCCGGCCGTCGTAGTCGAGGGCCGAGACCGGGGGTCCGGAGACGACGGGGGCGGTCGGGTACGGGGCGGTCACGGGCGGCTCCTCGGGCGTGCAGCGAGAACTGCTTGCTGCATGAGATACGCGCCTCGCACACCGAGGCGTTCACCGGCGGGCGGCCCTGGGTCCTGTCACCACCGGTCCGGCTGGCGATCGTACGAGGCCGCTGTGGCGGCACTGTGCGGATCGCGCGGTGTTCCGGAGCCGGGGCTGTGCAGTCTCGGGGATTTCGTGAGGGATGTTCTGCTTCCGCGTCCGGGGCGCCCCGAAGGGGGATCAGAACTCGTCGGCGCCGTTGCGCAGTTCCGTCGTCCAGTAGCCGGTCGCCCACCGCGCCGGGTCCACGGCGATGCCCTCGGCGCCGGGAGCCTTCACGATCGCCATGCCGGCGCCGCTGGGCAGCGTGACGGAGAAGTCCGTCACCGCCTCGGTGCTCTCCTTGCGGCCGCCGTCGGAGATGCGCACGGCCGCGTAGGCGGAGTAGCCCGGCTCCAGGACGACCGGGGTGAGCGGCTTGCTCTTGGCGACGGAGGGGACCGTGCCCCGGGCGTTGTCCAGGAAACGGATCTCCGGGAAGCCGGTCATACGGCAGGTGCGGCCCGAGGTGTTCTTCGCGGTGAGCGTCAGGTGGGTGTACGGCGGCCCGTCCTGCGTCTCCGCGCTGATCCGCAGCCCCTTGGTGGTGCAGGCCGGCGCGGTGGCCGAGCCGGTGCCGCCCACGACCTGCTTGCCCTGGTCGGCGTCGCCGTTCTGGTCCGCGCCGCCCTGGCCCTCGGCACCGCTCTGGTTCGCCCCGCCCTGGCCCTTGGCCCCGGTCTGGTCCGCGCCGCCCTGGTCCTTGTCCCCGCTCTGCTCGACGGCGGAGGCGGACGCGGAGGGCGAGGAGGCCGCGGAGGCCGCGGACGCCGAGGCCGAGGACGCCCCCGCCGCGCCGGCGGTGTCGTCGCCGCCGCACGCGGTGAGCGTGAGGGCGAGCGCGGCGGTGGTCACGGTGGTGAAGGCGGCGAGACGGCTGCGGTGGGTGCGCATGGAGCTTTCCCCCAGTGAAGAAGGACGGCCCGCCCGGTCAGGGGCGGGGCGCCGGCAGAGCTGCTGACACCGAGGAGTCTGCGCGGTCGGCCTTACGTTCCGTTGGCGTCGCGCTGACGTCCGGCTGACGTGCCCTGACCTGCGATGTCAGCCCCTCCGAGGGGCTCACGCCTCCCGCGCGAGGCGGCGTACGGCACGCTCGTACCGGGCGCGGTACTCCGGCCTCTCCGCCACCCGCAGCAGCCCCTCCAGCGCCCGGGCCGCGCCCTCGTCGTAGCCCCCGCGCTCGGCCTCGTCGGCCGCGCGCTCCAGGAGGTGGACGCCCTCCTCGTGCTCGCCGAGCAGCAGCCGGGCCTCGCCGGCCGTGGTGAGCAGCAGGGCGCGCCGGGCCGTCTCCTCGTGTTCGGGGCCGAGGGCGAGGGCGGTGCGGACGGTGTCCAGGGACTGTTCCGGGCGGCCGGCGGTGAGGAGGGTGCGGGCCAGGTGCTGGAGCGCGAGCATCTCCGTGTGCCAGTCCCCCGCCGCGCGGGCCAGGTCCGCCGCCCGCCGGCAGTCCTCCAGCGCGATGTCGAGGTCGCCGTCCTCGGCCCGGGCCACGGCCAGGTTGATCGTGGCCGTCACCTCGCCCGGCCCGTCGCCCGCCTTGCGTGCCAGCGCGGGCGCGGCCTCCAGCAGGGCGACGGCCTCGGCGGTGCGGCCCTCCTCGGTCAGCACCCAGCCGAGCAGGCTGAGCACCCGCGCCTCGGCGTACGCGTCCTGCTCCGCCCGCGCGGAGTCGAGGGCCGACTCCAGCAGCGGCGCCCAGCCGTCACGCACCCGCAGCACCACCTGGGGCCAGTGGAGCAGGACGAGCCGCCAGGCGCGGTCGTGGAACCCGGCGGAGCGGGCGGCGGCCACCGCGCGGGCCAGGTCGTCGCGTTCGGCGGCGAACCAGGCGAGGGCCTCGGCCCGGTCCGTGAACTCCCTTACCGCGTACGGCTGGTGGAAGTCGTCCGGCAGTCCGAAGCAGGCGCCGCCGCCCGGTTCGGCGGTGTCGGTCGCGGCGAGCGCGGTCGCGAGCAGCTGGTCCAGGGCCCGCACCAGCGCGTCCGGACCGGCCTCGGGCTCGATGTCCCGGGCGTACAGCCGAACCAGGTCGTGCAGCGTCCAGCGGCCCGGCGCGGTCTCGGTGACGAGGTGGGCCGCGCCCAGCCGCTCCAGCGTGGCCTGCGCGTCGGCGGGGCCGGTCTCCAGGAGCGCCCCGCACGCGTACGCGTCGACATGGCCGCCCGGGTGATGGCCGAGCCGGGCCAGCAACCGTACGGCGTCCGGCGGGAGGTGCTGGACGGTCAGCCTGAGGGCGGCCGCGACCCCGGTGTCGTCCACGGCGAGGCGCCCCAACCGCCCCTGCTCGTCGGCCAGTTCGGCGGCCAGCGCGGCCAGCGGCCTGCCGGGGCGTCCGGCGAGACGCGCGGCGACCACGCGCAGGGCCAGCGGGAGGCCCCCGCAGAGTTCCGCGAGCCGGTGGGCCGCCACCGGTTCCGCGAGGACGCGCTCCTCGCCGAGCACGCCGGCCAGCAGGGCCATCCCGTCCTGCGGTCCGAGCACGTCCAGCGGTACGGGCCGGGCCGCGTCGGAGGCGATGAGGCCTTCGAGCCGGTGGCGGCTGGTGACGAGCGTGACGCAGTCGGGTCCGCCGGGCAGCAGGGCCCGTACGGTCGCCGAGTCACGGGCGTTGTCCAGGATGACCAGCAGCCGGCGCCGCTCGGTCAGGGTCCGGAACAGCGCGGCGGCGGCCGACGCCGACTCGGGCACCCGGCGCGCGGGCACCCCGAGCGCGGGCAGGAACTCCCGCAGGACGTCGGTCAGTTCGGGCTCACCGGTGTCGCTGAAGCCGCGCAGATCGGCGTAGAGCCGCCCGTCGGGGAAGACGGCCGCCTTGTGGTGCGCCCACTGGAGGGCCAGCGCCGTCTTGCCCACCCCGGCGGGGCCGGTGATCAGGCACACCGGCGCCTCGCCCGCCGCCGCCCGGCCGAGCGCGGCCAGCTCCTCCGCGCGGCCCTGGAAACCCCGGGGCGCCCGGGGCAGCAGCTCGGCGGGCGGGACGGCCGGGGCGACGGGCGCGGGCAGCCGGACCAGTGGATCGACGGCGACGGCGACGGCGACGGCCGGCGGGGCTTCCGGCGCGGGCGCCGGCGGGGGTACGTGCGCGTCGTCCGCGACCTCGCCGCCCCGCAGGATCAGCGCGTAGGCGTCGGCCAGTTCCCGCCCGGGGTCGATGCCCAGCTCGTCCGCGAGCAGCCGCCTCGTACGGTGGAACCAGTCCAGCGCCTCCGCCTGCCGTCCGGCCCCGTACAGTGCCTTGATCAGGGCGGCGGCCAGCGATTCGCGCATCGGGTGCGCGACCGCCTCCGGGCGCAGTACGGCGGCGGCGCGATGGTGCTCGCCGAGCGCGGCGTACGTGCGCGCCAGCTCCTCCACGGTGGCGAGCCGCGACTCCTCCAGGGTGTGCGCGGCGGCCTGGAGCGGCGGTCCGGTGAAGGCGCCGCCGAGCGCGGGGCCCTGCCACAGGGAGAGGGCCTCGGTGAGCATCATGGCCGCGTCGGCCGGCTCGCGCTGCTGCCGGGCCATCATCAGCAGCTCCTCGAACCGCTGCGCGTCCAGCAGGGATTCGGGCACCCGCAGGAGGTAGGCGTCGGTGAGCGTGACCAGCTCGACCCCGTACGCCGCCGCGTCCGCGCCGGTGAGCAGCGCGCGCAGCCGGGACACATGTCCCTGGATGACGCTCCGGGCCTGCGAGGGGGGCATCTCGTCCCACAGCGACTCGGTCAGCCGGGCCACCGTGACGGGGGTGTTGGCGGAGAGCAGCAGCGCGGCCAGCAGGCTGCGGCGCTTGGCGGGACCGAGCGGCAGGGGCCCGGTGAAGGTGTCGACGGAGACCGTGCCGAGCAGCCGGAACTCCACGGGCGACTTCCCTTCGCAGCGGGTCGCGCCCGGGGCGGGGGCGCGGATCGCGTATCAGGGTATCGGGGCCTGACGTGCGGCGATGCGCCGCCGGCCGGTTCGCGCCACCTGCGGGAGGACGGCGCGCAGGGGTGCGGTCAGCCCGGCTGGCCCTGGGTGCGCACGCCGTCGTCCACCGCGTCCTCCTGGTTGCGGTTGGCGTCCAGGTTGGCCTTCATCCGGTCGACGCGGCCGACGATCTGGACGGAGGCGCGCTCGCGCTCCTTGCGCAGGGCCACCCAGCTGATCGGGGCGGACAGGACCAGGGCGAGGAGCAGCACCCACAGGAAGTTGGAATCACCGAAGCCGCGCGGGACGAGACCCGAGTAGACGGCTCCCCAGGCGACCACGAGGCAGCCGGCGAAGACGCCGAGACGCATCAGCGTGTAGCGGAGCATGTCCATCCACTTTCGTTCGTACGGTGCGAAGTCCCCAAAGGGGCATCGCCCAGTGAAGCACGCCAAGTGGTCGATCTTGGCGGCGGGTCTCAGCGCAGCGGCAGCAGCAGGGTGATGTCGTCGCGGTGGTCGCCGGGGGCGACGCGGATGGCGCCGGGCACCCGGCCGACCTCCTGGTAGCCGCAGGAGGCGTAGAAGCGCTCCAGGCCGAGGCCGCCCCGGCAGCTCAGCCGGATCGCGTCGATGCCGTCGAAGCCGCGGGCCGCGTCGGCGGCGGCCGCGAGGAGGTCGCGGCCGTAGCCCCGGCCCTGGTGCTTGGGGTGGACCATCACCGTGTACAGCCACAGCCAGTGGGTCATCAGCCGGTGGGTGTTGAAGGTGAGGAACGCGGTGGCCGCGACCCGGCCCTCCTCGTCGTGCCCGACCAGCAGCCGGCTGCGGCCCTGGGCGAGCCGGGCCAGCGAGGCGACCAGCTCGGGGCGTATGTCCTCGCGGGTCACGGGCGCCACGAAACCCACGGCGCCGCCCGCGTCGGTGACCTCCGCCCACAGGTCGAGCAGGCCGTCGCGCAGCTCGGGGGTGACGGCGGGGTCCAGAGTGAAGGTAAGAGCCACGGGGCCAAGGTAATCCTTACCTCGGCCCCGGCTCAACCAGCGTCCGTGACGCCGCAGACGTCAGACGCGCATCGCCTGCGGGGTCTCCCGGCGCAGCGGGTCCGGGCCCTCGTACTCGCGGATGATCTCGTAACGCGTGTTCCGCTCCACCGGACGGAAGCCCGCGTCGCGGATCAGGTCCAGCAGATCGTCACGGGTCAGCTTGTTCGGCGTGCCGTAGTTGTCCGCGTCGTGCGTGATCTTGTACTCGACGACCGAGCCGTCCATGTCGTCCGCGCCGTGCTGCAGGGCGAGCTGGGCGGTCTGCACCCCGTGCATCACCCAGAACACCTTCACGTGCGGCACGTTGTCGAACAGCAGCCGGGAGACCGCGAACGTCTTCAGCGCCTCGGCACCCGTCGCCATGGTCGTACGGGCCTGCAGCTTGTTGCGGACCTTGCCGTCCTTCATGTCCACGAAGTCGTGCTGGTAGCGCAGCGGGATGAAGACCTGGAAACCACCGGTCTCGTCCTGGAGTTCGCGCAGCCGCAGCACATGGTCCACGCGATGGCGCGGCTCCTCGATGTGGCCGTACAGCATGGTCGCCGGGGTCTTCAGACCCTTCTCGTGCGCCAGGCGGTGAATACGCGACCAGTCTTCCCAGTGCGTGCGGTGGTCCACGATGTGCTGACGGACCTCCCAGTCGAAGATCTCCGCGCCGCCGCCGGTCAGCGACTCCAGGCCCGCGTCGATGAGTTCGTCCAGGATCTCGCTCGCGCTCAGCCCCGAGATGGTCTCGAAGTGGTGGATCTCCGTCGCCGTGAACGCCTTCAGCGACACGTGCGGCAGGGCCGCCTTCAGCTCCCGCAGCGAACGCGGGTAGTAGCGCCACGGCAGGTTCGGGTGGAGGCCGTTGACGATGTGCAGCTCGGTGAGGTTCTCCGACTCCATCGCCTTGGCCAGCTTCACGGCCTCCTCGATGCGCATCGTGTACGCGTCCTTCTCGCCCGGCTTGCGCTGGAACGAGCAGTAGGCGCAGGACGCCGTGCACACGTTGGTCATGTTGAGGTGCCGGTTGACGTTGAAGTGCACGACGTCGCCGTTCTTACGCGTCCGCACCTCGTGCGCGAGGCCGCCCAGCCACGCCAGGTCGTCCGACTCGTAGAGTGCGATGCCGTCCTCACGGGTCAGCCGCTCACCGGAGCGGACCTTCTCCTCCAGCTCGCGCTTGAGCCCGACGTCCATACCAACACCTTTCGCCGACAACCTGACCAACCGTACTCCCCCGTCGCGCCCGCCCCGGACTGCTACACCTCTTCGGGCAGCTCCCCCACCCGGTTCTCCCACTTGGTGGAGAGCACGATCGTGGTGCGGGTGCGCGAGACGCCCTTGGTGCCGCTGAGTCTGCGGATCGTCTTCTCCAGGCCGTCCACGTCGGAGGAACGGACCTTCAGCATGAAGGAGTCGTCGCCGGCGATGAACCAGCAGTCCTCGATCTCCGGCAGGTCCCGCAGCCTGCGCGCCACGTCCTCGTGGTCGGCCGCGTCCGACAGCGAGATGCCGATCAGCGCCGTCACCCCGAGCCCGAGGGAGGCCGCGTCCACGGTCGCGCGGTAACCGGTGATGACCCCGGCCGCCTCCAGCCGGTTGATCCGGTCCGTGACGCTCGGCCCCGACAGACCGACCAGGCGGCCCAGCTCCGCGTACGAGGCCCGGCCGTTCTCCCTCAGGGCCTGGATGAGCTGCCTGTCCACCGCGTCCATGCGATCGAAGCCTTCCGGTGTGAAATTGCCGAGTGGAGTGAGAAGTACTGCCGTTGGAGAAGTACCGCCGCGTGCTCTGCCGCGTGCTCCGCGCGCCTACGTGCTCTGCGCGCCGCCGCCCAGTTCGCCCTTCCAGCGCCGGTACAGCCCGTGTCCGACGCCGGCCGCGTCCAGCACCCGCCCGGCCACGAAGTCCACCAGGTCCTGGATGTGGGTGGCGCCCGCGTAGAAGGCCGGCGAGGCGGGGACCACGCTCGCGCCCGCGTCGTCCAGCGCGACGAGATGACGCAGGGTCTGGCCGTTCAGCGGGGTCTCCCGTACGGCCACGACCAGCGGGCGGCGCTCCTTGAGCGTGACGCTCGCCGCGCGCTGGAGCAGGTCCTTGGACAGCCCGAGGGAGACACCCGCGACACACGCGGTGGAGGCGGGGACGATCAGCATCCCCTTGACCGGGTACGACCCCGAGGACGGACCCGCGGCCAGGTCACCGGCGCTCCAGTACCGCACACCGCGCACGTCCGTCTCGAACATGCCCGGCTTGCCGTCCGCGCCGCGCCCCAGCCACTCCCGCAGGTCCTCCTGCCAGTGCGCGTCGCGGAACGAGATACCCGTCTCGTCCAGCAGCGTCAGCCGCGAGGCCCGGCTGACCACCAGGTCCACCGCCTCACCGGCCGCCAGCAGCGCCCGCAGCACCGCAGCCGCGTACGGCGTCCCGGAAGCTCCGGAAACCCCCACGATCCAAGGCGCGCGCTGCGATTCTCCTGCGTTCACACCTTGAGAGTACCGGCGTGACGCGGCGTGTTCAGGCCGGGTGGGGGCCTTGCGCCTTCGCACCCGCGCAACAGCGAAGGTCCGGCACCCCGGCAGGTGTTGCGGGGGCGCCGGACCGAACCCCGCGGCGGCGGGGACAACCGGCTGAACCGGGCGTTCTTCGGAGTGAACGGTGGACAACCCCCGCGTGAACGGGGACAGGAGCGAAGCCAACCCCTTTACCGACTTCCTCTCCCGCTTTCGCTGCCCGATCACTCGATCGATTCAGGGCGTAAGCCCACGAACCAGCAGATCCAGCAGCGCGCATACGAACAACGCGATACCGATGGCGCCGTTCACCGTGAAGAAGGCCCTGTTCAGCCGTGAAAGGTCGTGCGGGCGCACGAGGCGGTGCTCATAGACGAAGGCGCCCGCGACGATCACCAGCCCCAGCCAGAAGAACGCGCCCGCGTGGGTGGCCAGGGCGTACCAGACGAAGAGGGCCATCGTGGCCGCGTGGCACACCCGCGCGCCCCAGATCGCCGCCGGGATGCCGAAGCGGGCCGGGACCGACTTCACGCCGATCTCGCGGTCGGTCTCGACGTCCTGGCAGGCGTAGATCAGGTCGAAGCCGCCGATCCAGATGCCGACCGCGAGGCCGAGGATCAGCGCGTCCCAGGACCAGGTGCCGGAGATCGCCAGCCAGCCGCCGACCGGGCCCATCGCCTGGGCGATACCGAGGATGGCCTGCGGGAAGTTCGTGAACCGCTTGCCGTACGGATAGACCACCATCGGGATCACCGCGACCGGCGCGAGCGCCAGACACAGCGGGTTCAGCAGCGCGGCCGAGCCGAGGAAGACCGCGAGCGCGATCAGCGCGCCGGTCCACGCGTGCCGTACCGACATCGCGCCGGTGACCAGCTCGCGCTGCGCGGTGCGCGGGTTACGGGCGTCGATCTCGCGGTCGATGATCCGGTTCACGGCCATCGCGAAGGTGCGCAGGCCGACCATGCAGATGGTGACGAGCAGCAGCCGGGCCCAGTGGATGTTCTTGTCCCACTGGTACATCGCGGTGAGGGAGGCGATGTAGGCGAAGGGCAGCGCGAAGACCGAGTGCTCGATCATCACGAGGCGGAGGAACGCCTTGGTGCGCCCCGGCTGGGGGACGGCGGCGGCAGTGCTCACAGCCCGTACTCCTTCCAGCGGCGGTCGACCAGCGCCGCCGTAGCGGGGTCGGACAGGACCATGTCCGGCCAGCCCCCGTCCCTCGTGTAGCCCTCCTCGGGCAGCTTCTTCGTCGCGTCGATGCCCGCCTTGCCACCCCAGAACTGCTGGTAGGAGGCGTGGTCGAGGTGGTCGACGGGGCCTTCGGCGACCACCAGGTCACGGGCGTAGTCGGTGTTGCCGAGGGCACGCCAGGCGACCTCGTGCAGATCGTGGACGTCGCAGTCGGAGTCGACGACCACGATCAGCTTCGTCAGGGACATCATGTGTGCCCCCCAGATCGCGGACATCACCTTCTGCGCGTGCTTCGGGTACTTCTTGTCGATCGAGACAATCGCGCAGTTGTGGAAGCCGCCCGCCTCGGGGAGGTGGTAGTCCACGATGTCCGGGACGATGATCTTCAGCAGCGGCAGGAAGAACCGTTCGGTGGCGCGGCCGAGGGGGCCGTCCTCCGTCGGGGGCCGGCCGACCACGATCGACTGGAGCAGCGGCCGCTTCCGCATGGTCACGCAGTCGATCGTCAGCGCGGGGAACGGCTCCTGCGGGGTGTAGAACCCGGTGTGGTCGCCGAAGGGCCCCTCGGGCAGCATCTCGCCGGGCTCCAGCCAGCCTTCGAGGACGACCTCGGCATTGGCCGGGACCTGGAGCGGGACGGTCTTGCAGTCCACCATCTCGATGCGCTTGCCCGCGATGAACCCGGCGAACAGGTACTCGTCGATGTCGCCGGGCAGCGGGGCGGTGGAGGCGTAGGTGACGGCGGGCGGGCAGCCGAAGGCGATGGCGACGGGCAGCCGCTCACCGCGCCGGGCGGCGACCTGGTAGTGGTTCCGGCTGTCCTTGTGGATCTGCCAGTGCATGCCGATGGTCCGCCTGTCGTGCCGCTGGAGGCGGTACAGGCCGAGGTTGCGTACGCCGGACTCGGGGTCCTTGGTGTGGGTGAGCCCGAGGTTGAAGAAGGAGCCGCCGTCCTTGGGCCAGGTGAACAGGGCGGGCAGCGCGTCGAGGTCCACGTCGTCGCCGGTGAGGACGACCTCCTGGACGGGGGCGTTGTCGCCCTTGACCTTCTTCGGCGGGACGTGCGCCATCGCGCCGAGCTTGCCGAACGCCTCCCGGACGCCGACGAAGCCGTGCGGCAGCTCGGGCCGCAGCAGTCCGCCGATCTTGTCGGAGATCTCGGCGTACGACTTCAGCCCGAGGGCCTTCAGCAGCCGGCGGTCGGTCCCGAACACGTTCATCGCCAGGGGCATCGCGGAGCCCTTGACGTTCTCGAAGAGCAGCGCCGGTCCGCCGGCCTTCTGCACCCGGTCGACGATCTCACCGACCTCCAGGTACGGGTCCACCTCGGCCTTGATGCGCTTGAGGTCTCCCTCGCGCTCCAGCGCCCGCAGCAGGGAGCGAAGATCGTCATAAGCCATGTGTCCCAGTATCGGCCACCGGATACGCTGGCTCGGTCACCGGGGCCGTACACACCGTGGGGAGAACGCGAGCACATGCTCAGGTATCTGCCGTTCCTGCTGGTCCTGGCCCTGTGGATCTACGCCCTCGTGGACTGTCTGAACACCCCCGAGGACGAGGTCCGCCATCTCCCCAAGCTCGTCTGGGTGGCCGTCGTCCTCCTCTTCGGCGAGATCCTGGTCGGCCCGGTGGCCTGGCTGCTGGTCGGAAAACTCCGTCATCCGCCCACGCCCGCCACCCCCTGGATCGCCCCGGACGACAACCCTGAGTTCCTGAAGTCCCTGGAGAAGGACGACCCCGACCGGGACTGAGCGGGATCGTAGAATCCCGGCGTGGCATTTCTGAGCACCCCGCACCACTGCTTCCTGTGACCGGACGGCACTGAGGGCGAGGCCGGACGGCATCGCCCTCCTCGGCGTGCCCGCAGTGTGCTCCCCCGTTTCCTGGCGTCGGCCTTCTCCCGGCCGGTACGCCCTTTTCCCGGTTCCCCGGCGCACCCGCGGGCGCGGTCCCTTCCCGACGCCACGCCAGGAGCACCGCCATGTCCGCATCACCCCTGCCCGCTTCCCCCTTCCCCGCCCTCGACTCCATCCTCGATCTGCTGCGCTGCCCGGTGTGCCGGGCTCCGTCCCTGCGCCGCGAGGGGAACGCCCTGTCCTGTCCGGCCGGACACGCCTTCGACATCGCCCGGCACGGTTACGCCGGGCTGCTCACCGGCGCCCGGGCCACCAGCGGGGACGACGCGGCGATGGTGCGGGCGCGGGAGCGGTTCCTGTCCGGCGGGCGGTACGCGCCCGTACGGGACGCGGTGGCCGGGCTGGCCCTGGAGGGCCTGGCCGGGACGGGCTCGGTGCTGGACGCCGGGTGCGGTACGGGCTACTACCTGGCCGGTGCGCTCGACCGGCTCCCCGGGGCGCGCGGACTCGGCATCGACAGCTCGGTGCGGGCGCTGCGGGCGGCGGCCCGGGCGCACGAGCGGGCCGCCGCGGCCGCGTGGGACGTGTTCCGGCCCTTCCCGCTGGCCGACGGGGTGGCCGATGTGGTGCTGGACGTGTTCGCGCCGCGCAATCCGGCCGAGTTCCACCGGGTGCTGCGCCCGGGCGGGCGGCTGGTCGTGGCGCGTCCGACCGGGCGTCATCTGGCCGAGCTGCGGGCGCCGGTGGCGGTCGATCCGGCCAAGGAGGAGCGGCTGGGCCGGGCGTTGGAGCCGTACTTCACGGCGATGGTCACCGAGCGGGTGGAGTACGTGCTGTCCCTGCCCCCGGCGGACGCCCGCGACCTGCTGGGCATGACCCCGACCGCCCGGCACCCCGGCCCGACGGAGGCGGCCCTCCCCCGTCAGGTCACCGTCTCCGTGCTGGCCACCGCCTACCGCCCCCGCTGACCGTACGTTTCCCCCTCGCCCCCCGCCGGGCACAGTGCCCGCATGGACACGGAGTTGGCGCGGGCGTGGCTCGTCACTGCCCTGGAGGAGGCCCGTATCGGGCGGGACGAGGGTGGGGTGCCGGTCGGGGCGGCGCTCTACGGCCCCGGTGGGGAGCTGCTGGGGCGGGGGCGGAACCGGCGGGTGCAGGACGGCGATCCGTCGGTGCACGGGGAGACGGATGCGTTCCGGGCGGCGGGGCGGCAGCGGTCGTACCGGGGGACGACGATGGTGACCACGCTCTCGCCGTGCTGGTACTGCTCGGGGCTGGTGCGGCAGTTCGGGATCTCGCGGGTGGTGATCGGGGAGGCGGAGACGTTCTCCGGCGGGCACGGGTGGCTGGCCGCGCACGGGGTGGAGATCGTGCTGCTGGACGATCCGGAGTGCGTCGCGCTGATGCGGGGGTTCATCGAGGAGCGGCCGGAGCTGTGGTTCGAGGACATCGGGGTCTGAGGGCCCGCCCGGTCACGGTCGGTTAATCACTTCCGCGTTCGGCTCGCCATCCGTTCCGCTGAAATGACCGGCGCGGGCATGTCTCCACCGCTCGGGACGGCATTCCCTTGAGCGGGGGCCCGTCCAGTGGGCCCCCTCTGCGATCGGAGACGCGTG
Source organism: Streptomyces sp. NPDC005435 (assembly GCF_040703155.1). Taxonomy (NCBI): domain Bacteria; kingdom Bacillati; phylum Actinomycetota; class Actinomycetes; order Kitasatosporales; family Streptomycetaceae; genus Streptomyces; species Streptomyces sp. NPDC005435. The sequence goes on along the minus strand of NZ_JBEXEQ010000018.1, from coordinate 61,825 downwards.
CGTATCACTGACATCCAGCGCTGCGAGGTCCGGCCGGGACGGCTCGTCGAGTGGACGCTGAGTCCGGCGACCGTCGCGGCGGCGGCGAGCCTGCCGGAGGACTCCCGGCCCCCGGCCTACATCCAGGAGTCGCACATCAGGACCGCGAGGTCCGTCCGGGAGGACGGGCTGTTCGTGCCGACCTGGCTGGGGGCCTCCTTCGACCTGCCGGGCCCGGTCGACCTCGACGTGCTCCAGGAGGCCCTGCGCGCCTGGACCGTACGGCACGAGACGCTGCGCAGCGGCTTCCGCTGGGCGGGCGAGAGCGGCGACGAGCTGCGCCGGTTCACGCTGGACGAGGACGACGTGACCCTGCACCGGGAGACCGTCGGCGACTTCCCGGACGCCGAGGAGCTGGCCGCGCATCTCCAGGACCGGTTCGACACGGTGGCCGACGCCCTGCGCTGGCCGAACCTGATCTACGCGGCGGTCGTCCGCGACGACTCGGCCACCGTCTTCCTCGCCTTCGACCACAGCAACGTGGACGCCTACTCGCTGCACGGCATCCCGGCCGAGATCGAGGAGCTGTACACGGCGGGGCTCGCGGGGCGCGGCCCGGTGGTGCGCACCCCGGCGGCGAGCTACGTCGACTTCTGCGAGATCGAGCGCGCGGACGCGGACCGGCTCGACGGCGACCACGCGATCGTCTCCCGCTGGCGCGAGTTCATCCAGCGCTGCGACGGCACGCTGCCCTCGTTCCCGGTGGACCTCGGGGTCGAGCCGGGCGGCCCGCTGCCCCGGCAGAAGATGATCTGCGAGCCGCTGGTGGACGCGGAGGCGGCGGCCGCGTTCGAGGCGTACTGCCGTCCCTACGGCGGAAGCCTGGTCGGGCTGCTGGCGGCCACCGCGCTGATCGTGCACGAGCTGGGCGCGCAGCCGGTGTACCGCACGGTCGTGCCCTTCCACACCCGGGTGAAGTCCCGCTGGACCGGCTCGGTGGGCTGGTACGTCGGCGGCGCCCCCATCGAGGTCCCGGTGTCCCACACCCCCGACCTGCCGGCCACCCTGCGCACGGTCCGCGCCGAGCTGCAGTCCAACCGCGCCCTGTCCCGGATGCCCCTGGCCCGGGTGCTGCGCCTGCTCGGCGCCGACTTCCGCCCCACCTCGCCGGACCTGTACTCGATCGTGTCGTACGTCGACACCCGGGGCATCGCGGGCGCCGACCGCTGGACCGACCAGCGGGCCCACGCCCTGCTCCGCGTCTCCTACGGCGACCAGGTCTGCGTCTGGGTCAGCCGCCTCCACGACGGCCTCTGGCTCGCCAGCCGCCACCCCGACACGGACGTGGCGACGAAGAACATGCGCCTGTACACGGAACGCCTGCGCGACCTGATGTCGACCCTCCCGGGGTGAGGGCTTGCCCCTGACGTGCGGGGCAGGGATTAGCGTCCCCGGGCCCTTGCCGCCCGCGCTCCCGGGAGACGCCCATGACCTCCGCCCCGCCCGCCACCGCCCGCGAGGTACGGCTCGCCGCCGTGCCCGAGGGGCTGCCCGCACCCGGTGACCTCACCCTCGCCGAGGTGCCCACGCCCATGTCCAGGCCCGGTCACGTCCTCGTGCGCAACCGGGCCTTCCAGGTCTTCGCCGGACTGCGCACCCTGATCGGCGGGGCCGCGCGGGACACCCCGGTGCCCGGGCTGCGCCCCGGGGACACGCTGTTCGGCCCGGCCGTGGGCGAGGTGCTCGCCGCGCCGGACCCGTTCCGGCCGGGCGACCTGGTGACCCATCCGCTCGGCTGGCGCGAGTACGCCCTCGTACCGGCGGCCGCGTGCACTCCCGTCGACTCCGCGCTGCCCGACCCGGTCGCCGCCCTCTCCTCCGGCTCGGCGGCCTACGGCGCGCTCACCCGGGCCGCCCCGGTACGCGCCGGCGATGTCGTCCTGGTCACCGGTGCGGCGGGCGGGGTCGGCTCGCTGGCCGGGCAGACCGCGCGGCTGCTGGGCGCGGCCCGGGTGATCGGCACCACCCGCTCCCCGGCGAAGGCCGGCCTCCTCTCCGAGCTGGGCTACGACGCGGTCGTCACCGCCGGACCGGGCACGGACCCCGCCGGCTTCGCCGGGGAGCTCGCGAAGGCCGCCCCCGACGGCATCGACGTCCTGCTGGACACCGTGGGCGGGCACCAGCTTTCGGCGGCGGTGGACGCGGCCCGGACCGGCGCCCGGTTCGCGCTGGTCGGCGCGCTGGACGGCCAGCTCGCGGCCGAGGGCGCGGGCGCGACGGCACCGGTGGAGCTGGACGCGTTCCGGCTCGTCGTACGGGGCGTGTCCCTCAGGGGTTACCGGGGTCCGGAGCACCCCGGGGTGGAGGCGGAGTGGACCGGGCGCTTCGCGCGCTGGCTGCGCTCCGGCGAGATCCGCTTCCCGGTCACCCGGATCACGGGACTGGACCGGGCCCCGGAGGCGTTGTCCGGACTGATCGCCGGGCAGTATTCCGGCACGGTCGTGGTGGAGCTGCCGTAGAGCCGACGGGCGGGGTGGGGCATGAGGATCGGGGACGCGGCGGCGGCCGTGGGCGCGACGCCCCGGGCGCTGCGTTTCTACGAGCAGCGGGGCCTGCTCGCGCCGCCGCCCCGTACGGGCGCGGGGCAGCGGGACTACGGCCCCGGCGAGCTGGCCCTGCTCCGGGTGATCCGGCGGCTGCTGGCCCTGGGCCTGACCGTGTCGGACCTGGCTGCCGTCGCCGACCGGCTGCCCCTCCTGGCGGTGGAGACGCGTCCCTGCCCGGCGGCGGAGCCCGGTGCCGGGCGGCCGGGTGTGGTCGGTACGACGGTCGTGGAGCGGCGCATCGCGCTGCTCGACGCGGAGATCGCCCGCCTGACGAGCCTCAGGGACGCGCTCAGTGCGGGCCTGGCCCCGGACGGCGGGCCCCAGGGGGTGTCTCCCCCTGGCCCAGCGCGGTGAGCAGCCGCTCGAACCGTTCGCGCCAGTCCGTCTCCGTCGCGCCCTCGCCCTGGAACTCGTGGGTGAAGCGGAGGGCGCTGGCGTTCTCGCCGTCGCGTTCCAGGTGGAAGCGGATGCGGCCGCCGCTCTCGACGGTGTACTCGGCGACGCGGTCCACGTCCCAGGCGGTGACGCGGCCCGCGCCGAGGCCGCGCAGGGCGACGGTGCCCTCCAGGCGGGGTTCGAGGACGTCCACCGGGACGCACCAGCCGGTCAGGCCCTCGGCGGTGGCCAGGGCGGGCCAGATCTCCCCCATGGGCCTCGGGACCCGCACCAGGAGGTGGAGTATGTGCGTGTTCCCGTGGGTCTGACTGGTGCCCTGTTCGATGGAACCGCTCATGGCACCAGTGTCCCGTACCGGCCGGTCACACGCCCGCGTAGGAGTGCTTGCCGGTCACGAAGATGTTGACGCCGTAGTAGTTGAACAGCCAGCACGCGAAGGCGAGCATCGCCAGGTAGGCGGCCTTGCGGCCCTTCCAGCCGGCGGTGGCGCGGGCGTGCAGGTAGCAGGCGTAGCCGATCCAGGTGATGAAGGACCAGGTCTCCTTGGGGTCCCAGTTCCAGTAGCGGCCCCAGGCGTCGCCCGCCCAGATCGCGCCCGCGATGATCGTGAACGTCCACAGCGGGAAGACGGCCGCGTTGACCCGGTAGGCGAACTTGTCCAGCGAGGCGGAGGCGGGCAGCCGCTCCAGGACCGAGGTGGCGAAGGCGCCGGGCTTGCCGCCGGTCTGGAGCTTGTTCTCGTAGGAGTCCTTGAAGAGGTACAGGATCGTGGCGACCGCGCCGACGTAGAACACCGCGCCGCAGAAGATCGCGGTGGAGACGTGGATGTACAGCCAGTACGAGTGCAGGGCCGGGACGAGCTGGTCGCTGGCCGTGTAGAGCACGGTGACGGCGAGGCCGAGGTCGAGCAGCACCGTGGTGATCAGGAACAGGCCGAGCCAGCGCACGTTCTTCTTCAGCGCGAGCAGCCCGAGGTACACGGCGACGGCGACCGTGGAGAAGGTGATGTTGAACTCGTACATGTTGCCCCAGGGGGCACGCTGCACGGAGGCCGCGCGGGAGACCACGCCGGCCAGCTCCACGAGGAACGCGAGCACGGTCAGGGAGATCGCGATCCGGCCGTACAGGTCGCCCTGGGCGTCGCCGCCGTGGGCGCCGGGGCCGTCCGGCACGTCCCGGGCGCCGGCCGCCGAGCGGACGACGACCTGCGGCCGCTCCAGCACGGCGGTCCCGCCCGCCTTCTTGACGGTGACGGCGGGGCTCTTGGCCTTGTCCGCCGTGCCCTCGGCGGTGAGCGCGGCGGCCGTACGGCCGACCTTGCTGCGGCTGCCGAAGAGCCATTCGGCGATGTACGCGAAGAAGGCCAGGGTGTAGACGGCCATCGACGAGTAGATCAGCGTGTTGCTGACACTCGCGAGGTGTTCGTTGGTGGCGGCGGCGAGAGTCATTTCTCAGCCCCTTCGGCAGGTACGACGTGGGATGCGTCGGAGTCGTCGTTGGTGTCGTCGTCGGCGGGGGCGGAGCTTTCGGGGGCGCCCGGCGCGGTGTCGTACAGGGTTCCGGCGAGGTCGGAGAGTTCCTCGGGGACCTTCGCGGACTCGCTGCGGCCGAGGCCGCCCATCTCCACGACGGTCACTCCGTCGGGGCCCGCGACCGCGCGGACCCAGACGCGGCGGCGCTGGATGAACAGGGACGCGGCGAGGCCGAAGATCGCGGAGAGCGCGCCGGCGAGGGCCCAGCCGCCGCCGGGCTCCTGGACGATCTCGAAGCCCGCCCACTCCTTGATGTTCTTCTCGAAGGTGACGGACCCCGCGCCGTTCGGCAGCTTCATGGTCTGGCCGGGCTTGAGGTTGTCCCGCAGCTGGGCGCCCTTGGCGTCCTTGTAGCCCTTCATGTGCCGCTGGTCGAGCTGGTAGACGCTCTGCGAGAGCCCCGCGTCCACACCGAGGTCGCCGTGGTACGGCTCCAGGTTGAGCACCGGGTTGAGCAGCGCCGGGAACTGGGAGAGGACGTTGGCGCCGCCGCCGTAGGTCGGCAGGAAGAAGGCGCGGATGCCGAGCTGCTCCTTGGTGCCCCGGGCGTCGCGGTAGCCGTCCATGACCTTGATGACGCCCTGCGAGGTGACGTTGCCGTCGAGCGGGAGCAGGGGCACGGCGTCGTGGTAGACGACCTTGCCCTTGCCGTCGCGGACGGTGATCACGGGGGCGTAGCCGTGGCTGACGAGGTAGACCTTGGAGTCGCCGATCTTCAGCGGCTCGTTGACCTTGACGGTGGTGGTGCGCTGCCTGCCGTACGCGCCCTCGCTGTAGGCGATCCTCGCCTGGAAGGTGCGCGGGGTGCCCCGGTTGGGGCCGGACATCTCGTAGGTGCCGGTGAAGTCCTTCAGGTCGAAGCTGAAGGGCACCAGGTCGTCGCCCTGGAACATGCTGCCGGACTTGAAGTCGTCGTACATCGGCAGCGCGTTGGAGAAGCCGTCGCCCTCGACCATCAGCTTGGTGCCGTCGGACTTGAACATCTGGCCCGAGGCGAAGGCGACGAGCAGCACGATGAGGGCGACGTGGAAGACCAGGTTGCCCAGCTCGCGTACGTACCCCTTCTCGGCGGCGACCGCGTCGCCCACCAGGTGGGCGCGGAAGCGGCGCTTCTTGAGCAGCGCGAGCGCCTGCTCGCGGACCTGCTCGGGGCCGGCGGTGGTGCGCCAGGTGGTGTACGCCGGGAGCCGGTCCAGGCGCTTGGGGGCGCCCGGCGGGCGGCCGCGGAGCTGGCCGACGAACTGCCAGGTGCGCGGGACGATGCAGCCGATCAAGGAGACGAACAGCAGGATGTAGATCGCGGAGAACCACACCGAGCTGTAGACGTGGAAGAGCCCGAGCTTGTCGTAGACGGGCGCGAGGGTGGTGTGCGCCTTGCGGAAGTCGTCGACCTTGTTGGCGTCGGCGCCGGTCTGGGGGATCAGCGAGCCGGGGATCGCGCCGAGCGAGAGCAGCAGCAGGAGCAGCAGCGCGACCCGCATGGAGGTCAGCTGCCGCCAGAACCAGCGGGCCCAGCCGATCACGCCCAGGGAGGGCGGGGTCGACAGGTCCTCCTGGGGTGCGGTGGACAGCTGGGAGCCGGCCGCGCCCAGGCCCTCCGGGGAGGTGTCGGTAGTGGTCTTGCTCATCAGATCCCCACAGAGAAGCCGTCGGACCAGGTCTGCATCTCTTGCACCAGGTGGTCCCAGGCCCCGGTCAGCAGCAGCACGCCGGTCACGATCATCATCGTGCCGCCGATGCGCATCACCCAGACATAGTGGCGTTTGACCCAGCCGAACGCGCCGAGCGCCTTGCGGAAGGCGACGGCGGTGAGCACGAAGGGCACGCCGAGCCCCAGGCAGTACGCGACGGTCAGTATCGCGCCCCGGCCCGCGCTCGCCTGCTGGGAGGAGAGGGCGACGACGGAGGCGAGGGTCGGGCCGATGCAGGGCGTCCAGCCGATCCCGAAGAGGGCGCCGAGCAGGGGCGCGCCGAGGAGTCCGGTGGCCGGGCGCCGGTGGAAGCGGAACTCGCGCTGGGTCAGCCAGGGCATCAGGCCCATGAAGAAGACGCCGAGCACGATCATGAGCACGCCGAGGACCCGGGTCAGGACGTCCTTGTAGCTCTGGAGCGTCTGGCCGAAGAACCCGAAGAGGGCGCCGCCGGAGACGAACACGACGGTGAAGCCGAGGACGAACAGGGCGGCGCCGGTCGCCATCCGGCCGCGCCGGGCGTCGGCCAGGTCGGTGCCGGTGACGCCGGTCACGTAGGAGAGGTAGCCCGGCACCAGCGGCAGGACGCAGGGCGAGAAGAAGGAGACGAGCCCGCCGAGCACGGCGACGGGCAGGGCGAGCAGCAGGGCGCCGTTGAGGACGGTCTGGTTCTGCCCGCCGGCGGCGAGCGTGAGGAGCGGACTCACGTCACTTCTCCGCCGCGACCGGCTTGAGCATCTCCCGCAGCGCGAGGTCGTCCAGCTGCTCCAGGGCGCGCGCGGCAATCTTCCCGTGCCGGTCGATGATCAGCGTGGAGGGGATCAGCTGCGGGTTGAGGGTGCCCTTCTTGAAGCGGAGCATGAGCTTGCCCGTGGGGTCGTACAGGCTGGGGTACGTGATCCCGTTGGCCTTCTCGAAGTTGCGGGGCTGGGTGGTGTTGGAGTCGCGGGTGTTGATCCCGACGAACTGCACACCCTTGTCCGCGTACTCCTTGGAGACCTTCGAGAAGTACTTCGCCTCCGCGCGGCAGGGGCCGCACCAGGAGCCCCAGACGTTGATGACGACGACCTTGCCGCGGTAATCGGCGACGTCGAGGCTCTTGCCGTCGATGGTCTTCCCGGACAGGTCCGGGGCCTTGACACGGTGGGCCGGGGCGACGGTGTCGACACCGTTGTTCCCGGTGACGAAGTTGGTGTCGCCGCCCCCGCCGGAGATGCCGCCGCTGCCGCACGCGGACAGGACCAGGGCCGCGAGGGCGGTCACGGCACCGAGCAGAGCGGCGCGGCTACGGGTACTCATGTGAAAAGTTTCGCATGGCCGGTCCGGGGCCTTCGGCCGCCCCCCTGCTGACGGAAAACCCCATTTCAGCCGGTATTTACACCGGGCAAAACGGACGGGCCGTCACGCGGCGCCCTTGCCGCCCGCACCCTTGGCACCCTTGGCGCCCGTGCCCTTGCCGCCCGCCTCCCCGGCGAGGAACCCCTTCCAGCCCCCGGCGGGCTTCTGGCCCACGTCCAGCGTGCGCAGCCCGGCGAGGACCTCGGGCTTCTGCACGTCCAGCCAGTCCGCGAACTGCCGGAAGGAGACCAGGCGCACGTCGGCGCCCTTCTCCTTCTCGCGCGCGATGTGCTTGAACGCCTCCTCGACGGCGTCCATGTAGAGGCCGCCGTTCCACTGCTCGAAGTGGTTGCCGATGAAGAAGGGGGCGCGGTTCGTCTCGTAGGCCCGCTGGAAGCCGGATATGTACGCCTGGGCGGCCTGCTTGCGCCAGCCCGGGTAGTTGTAGGCGGGGGCGTTGGTGGAGTTCACGGACTGGTTGGCGAGCATGTTGTAGTCCATGGACAGGACCTCGAAAGAGTGTCCGGGGAAAGGTATCTGCTGAAGGGGCAGGTCCCAGATGCCCAGCCGCTTGGACGGCCAGACCTGGCGGCCGCCGGGCGAGGAGGCGTCGTAGCGCCAGCCCAGCTCGCGGGCGGTGGGCAGCAGGTTGTCCTGGCCGAGCAGACAGGGCGTACGGCCGCCGGTCAGCTCCTTGTCGTAGTCGAAGGGGAGCGAGGGCAGGTCGGTCCAGCCGGTGTTGGTGCGCCACTCCTTGACGAAGGACTTGGCCTGCTCGATCTCGCTCTTCCACTGCCGGGGCGTCCAGTTGCCGACCGTGCCGTAGCCGCCGCAGAAGTGCCCGTTGAAGTGGGTGCCGATCTCGTGGCCCTCCAGCCAGGCCCGGCGGACATTGGTGAGCGTGGCCTTGACGTGCGCGTCGGTGAGGTAGCCGATGTCGGAGGCGCCGCGCGGGTTGTTCGGCGGGTTGTAGAGCCGCTTCTTCGACTCGGGGAGCAGATAGAGCCCCGAGAGGAAGAAGGTCATGCTCGCGCCGTGCTCCTTGGCGAGGTCCAGGAAGCGCGGGAAGAGACCGTTGCCGACCTCTCCGGCGCCGTCCCAGGAGAAGACCACGAACTGCGGCGGGGTCTGGCCCGGCTCCAGCGGCTCGGGGCGGGCGGGCTGGTGGGGCTGCGCGCCGGTGAAGGAGGTGGAGCCGTCGCCGATGGGGCGGGCCTTGGGGTGCGCGGGGTGCGCCTTGCCGTCGGCCGCGTGCTTCCCGGAACCGGGCTTGTGCCCGCCGGCGTCCGGGGAGTGGGCGGACTTCTCGGTCCCGCAGCCCGCGAGTCCGGCGGCCACCGCCGCGCCCGCGCCGAGCCCGAGTATTCCCCTCCGGGAGATGGTGTGCATGGGTTCCCCGATCCGTCACGCCCGCTGGTGTCACTGGGTCAGAGGGCGTGACGAAGGGGGTGGTTCCGCGATCCGCCGCCTATTTCGCAGCGGACACGACAAAGCCGTACGAACCACGCCTTATGGGTGGATTCACACCTGCCTCAGGCCCCGAACGCCTTGCCCTGTCCGGCGCCCTTGGCGGGCTTGGCACCCGCGTGGAGGTGGGCCGGGACCAGGTCGATGGCGGGCTCGCTGTAGCCGACGGAGACGATCTTGTCACCCCGGAAGGTGAAGCTCGTCAGCGAGGCGAGGGTGCACTGCCGCTTGCGCGGGTCGTGCCACAGGCGGCGCCGCTCGACGTAGGAGCGCACGATCCAGATCGGCAGCTGATGGCTCACCAGCACCGCCTCATGGCCCCGGGCCCGGTCCTTGGCCGCGTTCAGCGCGCCCATCATGCGGACGACCTGGTCGACGTACGGCTCGCCCCAGGACGGCTTGAACGGGTTGACCAGGTGCTTCCAGTTCTCCGGCTTGCGCAGCGCGCCGTCGCCGACACCGAAGGTCTTGCCCTGGAAGACGTTCTCCGCCTCGATCAGCCGCTCGTCGGTGGCGAGGTCGAGCCCGTGCGCCTTGGCGATCGGGGTGGCGGTCTCCTGCGCGCGCTCCAGCGGGGAGGCGACGACGTACGTGATGTCGCGCGGGGCCAGGTGCTCGGCGACCCGCTCGGCCATCCGGCGGCCCAGCTCGGAGAGGTGGTAGTCGGGCAGCCGGCCGTAGAGGACACCGGCGGGGTTGTCGACCTCGCCGTGCCGCATGACGTGGACGACCGTGATGTCCTGCTCGTTCGTCCCGTCGGTGTGGGTGCTCACGCGGTCGCCTCCGCGGCGGCTCGGGCCGCCGCCGGAAGGGCGTCGGCGATCTTCTGGATGGCCCGCTCGTCGTGGGCCGTGGACACGAACCAGGACTCGAAGGACGACGGCGGGAGGTACACGCCGTTCGCCAGCAGCGAGTGGAAGAACGCGTTGAAGCGGAACGACTCCTGCCGCCGGGCGTCCTCGTAGGTGCGCACCTGACGGTCGGTGAAGAACACCGAGAACATGTTGGAGGCGTTCTGCAGCCGGTGGGCCACGCCCTCCTTGCCCAGCGCCTCGGTGACCAGCGACTGGATCTGCGCGGACACCGCGTCGACCGTGTCGTACGCCGCGTCGTCGAGCAGCCTCAGCTGGGCGAGGCCCGCGGCGGTGGCGACCGGGTTTCCCGAGAGGGTGCCCGCCTGGTAGACCGGGCCGGCCGGGGCGAGGTGGGCCATCACGTCGGCGCGGCCGCCGAACGCGGCGGCGGGGAAGCCGCCGCCCATCACCTTGCCGAAGGTCATGAGGTCGGGGACGACACCGTCGACGCCGAACCAGCCCGCGCGGGAGGTGCGGAAGCCGGTCATCACCTCGTCGGAGATGAACAGCGCGCCGTTCTTGGCGCAGGCGTCCTTCAGGCCCTGGTTGAACCCGGGGTCCGGCGGGACGACACCCATGTTGCCCGGCGAGGCCTCGGTGATCACACAGGCGATCTCGCCCGGGTACCGGTGGAAGGCCTCCTGCACGGCCTCCAGGTCGTTGTACGGCAGCACGATCGTGTCCCCGGCCTGCGCGCCGGTGACGCCCGGGGTGTCGGGCAGCGCGAAGGTGGCGACACCGGAGCCGGCGGCGGCGAGGAGGGCGTCGACGTGACCGTGGTAGCAGCCGGCGAACTTGATCACCTTGGCCCGGCCGGTGAACCCGCGCGCCAGCCGGATCGCGCTCATGGTCGCCTCGGTGCCGCTGCTGACCAGGCGGACCTGCTCGACGGGCTCGACGCGGGCCACGATCTCCTCGGCGAGCGCGACCTCGCCCTCGCCGGGCGTACCGAAGGACGTACCCCGGGCCACCGCCTCCTGCACGGCGGCGATGACCTCCGGGTGCGAGTGCCCGAGGATCATCGGACCCCAGGAGCACACCAGGTCCACGTACTCGCGCCCGTCGGCGTCCGTGATGTACGGCCCGCTGCCCGAGACCATGAACCGGGGCGTCCCGCCGACGGCACGGAAGGCACGCACCGGCGAGTTCACCCCGCCCGGGGTGACGGCGGAGGCGCGGTCGAAGAGCGCCTGGGATGCGGGCGCGTCGTAGGGATAGGGCGTTTCGCTCTGGGCACTCATGGCGTGCGACTACTCCGGCTTCTCGGACTCCGGTTGCGGGGGGACTCCCTCAGGGTAGGCGGTGGGGCCGAGAGGAGAGAGGGAGCGGGGGCGGGACGGGCGCGTGCGGATGTTCCGGGCCTCTCGAATCTTTCGAATCTTTCGACCGGTGCCTCCCGGGCCTTCCTTCCGGAACCCCTGGCCGATCTTTCACGATCTGCGAGACTGACACCTGATACACACACCTCATGCGGCACGTAGTGATCGGGGACCGGGGATTTTCCTGCGGACTGAAGATTCACCGCACGTTTCGGCGGGCGGCCGTGGGGGAGGTCACTGACACGATGATCGGGTTGCGCGGCGGGGGCCACGCGTCCTAGAAAAGCACTCGGGTGGAGATATGCATCGCGGTGGCGGACTGGGCGAGGGGACTGATGACCTGGGTCCTCGGCGAGCCCGGCGGGGAAGGCACCGGCGCGAAGCGGAGGAAGCGACCGAAAGACGTCAGGCTGACGCACGTCAGACACAGGGTGTACCGAGTGAGCCCGAGCGGCACGACCGGCAGATCGACCGCCGGCCCGACGACCGGGCCGAGAGCCTCCGGTTGGGGAGCAGGAATGGTGGTCGGGTGGGGGTGACGTACAAGTACTTCGGTGCGCCGGACGGTGCGACCGCGGCCCGCGTCCCCATCTCGATGCGTCCCGAGGAACTCGGCGGCGACGAGCTGGGCATGAACGGCATGTTCACCAAGATCAAGCCGGAGACGATGGCGGCGATGGTGCTGACGGGCATCGAGGGTGTCCCCCTGCACAAGGTGCCGCCCCTCGAACTCGTCGTCCTCCACCCGGACTACGCGGTGGTCAAACTCCCCATGACCGTGGTGGACCCCCTCCGCGACATAGGCGAGGAGGCGGTGGGCGCGGCGGCCTTCATCTGGTCGACGGTCCCGGACCGGGGCGGGCCTCGGGACGCGTTCAATGTGTACCAACTGCTGCATGAATGGCAGGACTTCAGCCATCGGTTGCACGAGGCGGGGCATCAGCCGTATTGCCTGGTGTGGCCCTGAGTCCGGGATTTCACCGGTTTCGGGCGGAGTTGTTCCGGGCTGAGTTGTTCCGGGCGGGGGTGTTGCGGGCGGGGTTTTCGGACCCCGCCTCCGTCATGTGCCGGGAGTGGCCCGGGCGTTGGGTGGTGTGGGCGGTGTGGGCCGCGAGGGCGGTGGCCGCGGCAAGGGCGGTGGCCGCGGTGAGGAACATGGCGGTGCTGCCGGCCGAGGCGGCCACCTTGCCGAGGACGAGGTTGCCGAGCCCGATGCCGATGTTGACGTAGGCGCCGTAGGCGGCCAGGGCGGTGCCGCGGCGGTGGTCGTCGACGGAACGGGCGACCAGGGTGCCGAGCGCGGGATAGCTCTGGGCCATGCCGACGGCGACCAGGACCGCGCCGAGTACGGCGAGCGGCAGACAGGGGGCGGCGCCGATGAGCAGGACGCCGGCGAGTTCGGCGGCCAGGACGCCGCCGAGCGCTCTCGGCGAGGTGAAGTCGGACCGCACGCGTCCGCCGGCCAGCCGGATCGCCACCATGGCCAGGGCGTAGCCGGTGACCACGGCGGTGGCGCCCCCGACTCCGCGCCGGGTCAGGGCGGTGACCGCGAAGCTGATCACCACGGCGTAGCCGAAGGCCGCCAGCGCCATGGCGGTGCCGGGCCGGAGGGTGGCGGCGAGGGCCCCGCCGGATCGCGTTCCCGGGGCGGGGGGCCGGCGCCTGCCCGGTACGGCGGCGAGCAGCGGCACGGCCAGCAGCGGCATCGCTCCGGCGATCAGCCAGGTGTCGTTCATGCCCAGGTGGTCCACGAGGAGTTGGCCGATCGGGGCGCCGGCGGCCAGCACGAGGTAGTTCACCAGCCCGACCAGGCCGATGGCCCAGGTCTGCCGCTCCGGCGGGGCCAGCGCGACCATCCAGACCGTGGCCGCCGAGAGGGTGGCCCCCAGCCCGACGCCGAGCAGGAGACGGCAGGCCAGCAGGAGGGGCAGCGTGGTGGAGACGGCGTACCCGCCGGTGGCCACGGCCATCAGGAGCATGCCGGAGGACAGGACGGCCCGGGGGCCGATCCGGTCGAGCAGCAGGCCGGCGGCGGGCCGGGACAGTACGGCGGTGACGGTGTATCCGCCCATCACCCAGCCGACGTCACCGGCGTTTCCGTGCAGCGTCCCGGTGACGTAGCCGGGCAGCACGGGGATGGTCAGTCCGACCGCGAGGTAGGCCATGCCGGCCGCGGCGAACACCAGTCGGACGGAGCGGCGCCGGCGGTCCGGCACGGCCGGGGTGCCGTTGGTCTCCGGTGTCGCGGGTGTCGCGCCGGTGGTGCCGGAGCCGCCGCTGATCGCCATTCGCATGTGCCGGGAACCCCTCGCAATTCGCTCCGCCCCCTTGCCGAACAGCCCGGACGGACAGCGCTCTTGACGCCTTCTCGGTCGCCAGCCTGTCATCGGGAAAGGCGCGGAAAAGGCCTGAGGGCATTGCGGATTTACACATTGTAAGATCTGGCACGTGCAACAAATGCGGGAATGTCAAGAAATGTGCACCAGTAGTGATATGGGTGCTGTTTGCGGCAGGGGGATCGAGTACTTCCGCCGTACGGTCGAGCAGGGCCACAGCCGCGCACAGGACGTTCCCCCCTGCCTGGCCAGGCTGCGGCTGGCGCGCCCGGTGCCCGGCGCTCCGGAACGGCTCTACCCGGTGGCGCCGTCGGTGGCGCTGGCCGAGCTGTGCCGGCCGCTGGAGGACCGCATGACCGAACTGGCCCGGCAGGTAGAGGAGTTGCGCGGCGTGCTGGAGCCGGTGGAAGCGGTGTACGCGGCGGCGCGACGGGAGCGGCGGCTGGCGCCCACCACGCTGGTCGGCGCGGCCGAGATCAAAGCGGCGTTGCACAGCGCGGTGTCGGCCTGTGAGCGGGACCTGATCAGTGTGCAGCCCGACGGCGGCCGGCCGGAGAGCGCGCTGGCCGAGAGCGCGGAGCGGGTGCTGCCCAAGCTGCGGCAGGGGGTGCGCAATCGCAGCCTGTACCAGCACGTGGTGCGCAGCCACCCGCCCACGATGCGCTTCGTGGAGCAGGTGACCGAGGCGGGCGGCGAGGTGCGGACGCTGAGCGATCTGAGCGAGCGGATGATCGTCTGCGACCGGACGGTGGCCTTCATCCCCGTGTCCGCGGGCCGTCGCGACGAGATGCTGGAGATCCGGAACGCCGGGGTGATCGATCTCCTGATCGGCGTCTTCGAGCGGGCCTGGCTGCGGGCGGTGCCGGTGGTGCCGGACCCGGCCCGGGCGGCCGGCCCGGACGTCGTCTCCGACCTGCACCTGTCGATCATGCGTCTGCTGGTCACCGGCAGCACCGACTCCGCCATCGCCCACCGCCTCGGCGTCAGCAGCCGCACCGTCACCGAGCACGTGCGGCGGATCTCCGGGCGGCTCAACAGCGGCAGCCGGGCCCAGCTCGGCTACCTCATCGCCACGTCGGGACTGCTCGACGAGCCGGTGTCCGGGACCTGACCTGCATCAGGGCGCGCGCGTCAGCCCGTCAGCCTGTCAACCCGTCAGCCCGTCAGCCCCGCGTCGTGCGCCAGCAGCCCCGCCTGGGTCCGGTTCGCGCAGCCCAGTTTCTCCAGGGTGCGGGAGACGTGGCCCTTGACGGTGGCCTCGGAGAGGTGGAGGCGGGTGGCGATGTGGGCGTTGGGGAGGCCTTCGCCGAGGGCGGTGAGGACCTGGAGTTCGCGTTCGGTGAGGGTGGCGAGGAGGTCGCGGGCGCGGTCGTGGGCGGAGAGGCGGTCGGTGGAGGCGGCGATCAGGCGGCGGGCGGCCGAGGGGGACAGGACGGTGTGGCCTTGGGCGGCGGTCCGTACGAGGCCGATCAGTTCCTCGGGCGGGGTGGACTTCACCAGGAAGCCGGTCGCCCCGGCGCGCAGCGCGCGCAGGACGTACTGGTCGGCGTCGAAGGTGGTCAGGACCAGGGTGTGCGGCGGGTCGGGCAGCCGGCCGAGGTGTTCGATCGCGGTCAGGCCGTCCATGCCCGGCATCCGCAGGTCCATGAGGACGACGTCGGGGCGGCCGCGCCGTACCGCTTCGAGGCCGGCCGCGCCGTCGTGGGCCTCGTCGACGACCTCGATGTCCGGGGCCGAGCCGAGGATGGTGCGCAGGAATCCGCAGACCATGGGCTCGTCGTCCACCACTACGACCCGGATCATGCTCATGCCTCCGCTTCGGCGGTCGGGACGAACGCGGGCAGCGTCGCCTCGACGCCGAACCCCCCGTCGGTACAGGGTCCGGCACGCAGGGTGCCGTGCACCAGCTCGATGCGCTGCCGGAGCCGCGCGATGCCGAGCCCGGAGCCCGTACCGGCGAGGGCGACGGCCGGGGCGGCGGTGGGCGCGGTGTTGTGGACGGTGAGCCGTACCCGCGTGCTGTCGTACGCCACGCTCACCCGCACCCTGGCCCCCGGCGCGTGCTTGCGTACGTTGGTCAGCGCCTCGCGCAGCACCCGGTAGGCGGTGCGGCCGACGACCGGGGAGGCCAGCGCGGGGTCGCCCTCCTCGGTCAGTTCGGTGGGGATGCCGACGGCCACGGACTCGGCCACCAGAGCGGCGAAGCCCGTCACCGAGGGGGTGCGGTCGCCCTCCGGGGCGGTGCGCAGGATGCCGACCAGGTCGCGCAGTTCCTCCAGCGCCTGGCAGCCGGCGGCGCGCAGCTCCTCCGCCGCGCGCCGGGTCCCCTCGTCCGGGGCGGTCACCTTCAGGGCGCCCGCCTGGAGCACCATCAGGCTGACCCGGTGGGTGACGACGTCGTGCATCTCCCCGGCGAGCCGGGCGCGTTCCTCGGCGCGGGCCCGCTCGGCGAGCAGGTGCCTTTCCCTTTCGGCGCGTTCGGCCCGCTCCACGAGGGCCCGCAGCAGCCGGCGGCGGGCGTCGAAGTACAGCGCGAGGAGCGGTCCGACGGCCGTGCGCAGCAGCCCGATCGTCATGGTGGTGAGCGACGGCTCCCAGGGCCGCATGACGACGAGGGTGAGGGCGGCGAGCACGGCGTACGCGGTACGGCGGTCGCGGCGGTCACGCTGGCCGTACCGGTCGCGCCGGCCGCACCGGTCCCGCCGCCCGTGCCGGTAGAACAGCGGCCCGTACGCGGCCGGGAGCGTGGCGAACGGCGCCCAGATGCCGCCGGGGTGGCGCGGGGTCAGCAGCCCCGCCGGGAAGACCAGCAGCGACACCGCGAGGGTGAACGCGCCGAGTACGGCGACGACGGTCAGCGGGGCGGTGCGGCGTACGGCGAGCGAGGCGCACGCGAGGGCCTGGGCGCCTAGCAGGGTCCAGGCGAGCGGGCCCGGACGGTCGGGCCACCAGGTGGCGCCGGTCAGGGTCAGGACGGTGTCGAGCAGGACGAAGGCGGCCGCGATCGCCACGTCCACGGCGAGCCGGTGCCGGCAGTGCCACGGTCCGTCGCTCATGCGGGCCACGGTAGGACACCGGGGGCGGGGGCGGACCCGGCCGGCGCGGATCGGGGACCTCCGGCGGGGGCGGACCCCTACGAAAGTCGGGTACGACAGCTCCCAACGCAGGCCGCGCATAAGACCGTTCACTCTTCCGCCCGGCCCGCCCGCGTCGTGCAATGGGGGCATGAACGCGACAGGCGGCACCACTCCGACGCCCACCCAGACCCCCCGCCCGGGCCGCTACACGATCGACCCGGACGGCTCGGCGCTCTCCTTCCGGACCACGCACGTCTTCGGACTGCTGCCGGTGCGCGGCACGTTCGCGCTGCGCGGCGGCACCGTCGACGTGGCGGACCCGCTCTCCGGCTCGCGGATCGGCGCGGAGGTCGACGCGGCGAGCTTCCGCTCGGGCAACGCACAGCGGGACGGCGCCGTACGGTCGGCGCGGTTCCTGGACACCGGCACGCACCCGCTGATCACGTTCGTCTCCGCGGAGGTGGGCGCCGACGCGGTCTCCGGGACGCTGACCGCGCACGGGGTCTCCCGGCCGGTGCGGCTGTCGGTCGTCCGACTCGACGTGCTCGCGGACGCCTTCACCGTACGGGCCACCCTCCGGGTCGACCGCACCGAGTTCGGGGTGACCGCCTCGCCGGGGATGGCCGGGCGGCGGCTCGAACTGACCGTGGTGGCGCGGTGCGTGCGGGCATGACCGACGCCGTGGTGGTGGCGGGGCTGCACAAGCGGCACGGGGACGTGCACGCCGTGCGCGGAGTGGACTTCGCCGTGGCGCACGGGGAGATCTTCGCGCTGCTCGGGCGGAACGGGGCCGGCAAGACCACCACCATGGAGATCCTGGAGGGGTTCCGGGACCGGGACGCGGGGCGGGTGGAGGTGCTCGGTCTCGACCCGGGTGAGAAGGCCACCGGGCGGGCGCTGCGCGAGCGGATCGGGCTGGTGCTGCAGGACGTGGCGGTCGAGCCGTACCTCACCGTCCGCGAGACGGTCGCCCGTAACGCGGGCTACTACCCCGCGCCGCGCGATGTGGACGAGGTCGTCGGTCTGGTCGGGCTCGCGGGGCTTGAGCGGCAGAAGGTGCGGGCGCTCTCCGGCGGCCAGAAACGGCGCCTGGACCTGGCGTTGGGGGTGATCGGCGATCCCGCGCTGCTCTTCCTCGACGAGCCGACGACCGGATTCGACCCCAACGCCCGCCGCAATGCCTGGCAGTTGATACGAGAGCTGCGCGACACGGGCACCACCATCGTCCTCACCACCCACTACATGGAGGAGGCCCAGCGCCTCGCCGACCGGGTCGCGGTGATCGCCGACGGGCGGATCGTGGCCGAGGGCACGCCGTCGGCACTGGGCGGCCGCGACACCGCGACCACCCGCATCCGCTTCGCACCGCCGCCCGGAACCACCTTGGCTGACTTGCCAGTTGAGGCGATATGCAACAACGACGGCCTCCTCACCGTCGAGACCCCCGAACCCACCGCGACCCTGCACCTCCTCACCGGCTGGGCCCTGCGCCACGACACGGTCCTCACGGGCCTGACCGTGGACCGGCCGAGCCTGGAGGAGGTCTATCTGCGACTGACGGCCCCGGCGGAGGACGCACGGGAGAGGAGCGCGGGATGAACCTAGAAATGACGTGGCATCAGATCCGGTACGAGCAGCTGTCGTTCTGGCGCAATCCGCAGAGCGCGTTCTTCACGTTCGTGTTCCCGGTCGTGGTGATGGCGGTCTTCGGCGGCCTCTTCGGCGGTGTCGGCTCGGCCGAGTTCTACTTCGGCCGCTCCGCGCTCCAGTACTACGTCTCCACGATCGCCGCGCTGTCCGTACTGGGCTCCTGCTACAGCCAGTTGGCGATCGTGCTGGCGATGCGGCGGCAGACCGGCGTGCTGAAGCGGGTCCGGGCCACTCCCCTGCCCGCCTCGGTGTACTTCGTCGGGCTGCTGGCGCACTGCGTCCTGGTCAGCCTGGTCGACGTCCTGCTGATCACGGCGGTGGGCGCCCTCTACGGCGTCCCGCTCCCCGGCCCCGCCCACTGGCCCGCCCTCACCGCCTCCCTCCTTCTCGGCGCCGCCGCCTTCTGCGCCCTCGGCGTCGGGGTCTCGGCCCTGATCCGCAACGCGGAGGCGGCCCCGGCGGTGGTCCAACTCGTGCTGTTCCCCCTGGTGTTCATCTCCGGCACCTACCTGCCGATCCACTCTTCCCTGCTGAACACCGTCGCTTCCGCCCTCCCGGTGAAACCCTTCAACGACGCCCTCCTCCACTCCTTCGGCCCCGGCCCGGCGACCCTCCCCTGGGGCGACCTCGGGGTGCCGGCGCTGTGGGGGGCGGCGGGGGCCGTGGTGGCCGTACGGCGGTTCCGGTGGGACCAGGGGCGGGGGGACTGACGCGGCGACACGCCCGATCGGACGCGTACCGCTCGCCGTCCCCGCAGGCCGCCCCGTTGACTGGGCTTCTGTGGGCCGGGTGGGTCGGGAGGCGGTATGGCGTGGAAGGCGCGGCTGGAGCGGCTGCGCGCGGAGGCCGAGCGGCGCTTCCCCGTCATCACCGAGCTGACCGGGCGGCTGCTCTCCGCCAACCTGCTGGACGCGGCCACCCGGCTGGCCGCGCAGGCGTTCCTGGCGGCCGTACCGCTGCTGTTCGCGTTCGCCGCGTTCGCGCCGGAGGGGATGCGGGAGCAGTTGCGGGACTCGCTGCGGGCCGTGTTCGGGCTGACCGGGGGTTCCAGCCGGCAGCTGGACCAGGTGCTGAACGAGTCCACCGACCCCGAGTACCGGGAGACGAGCGGGATCATCGGGCTGGTGGTGACGGTGGTCTCGGCCACCAGTTTCAGCCGGGCGATGGCGCGGGTGTGCGAGCGGGCGTGGCGGCTGCCGAAGGCCGGTACGCGGATCGCGGCCTGGCGGTGGGTGGTGTGGCTGCTGGTCCTGGTGCTGGTGATCCTCTTCCAGGCGCCGGTGCGCGACGGCTTCGGCGCCGGGCTGTGGCTCGGCACCCCGCTGCTCTTCCTGGTCGGCACGTTCGTCTGGCTGTGGACCCAGCGGCTGCTGCTCGCGGCGCGGGTGCCGTGGCTCGCGCTGCTGCCGGGGGCGCTGCTGGCGTCGGCCGCCTCGACCGCGCTCAGCCTCACCGCGCGGATCTACATGCCGCAGGCCCTCAACCGCTCCCTGCGCGAGTACGGCTCGCTCGGCCTGGTGCTGGCCCTGCTGTCCTGGCTGATCGTGCTCAGCGCGGCGATCACCTTCGCGGTGACGATCGGGGCGGTGCTGGCGCAGGAGCCGCCGCTGAACCGGTGGCTGGGGACGGAACGGATCGAGAAGGGCGGGCCGGGACAGGTCAAGGACGGCCGGGCGGACTGACTCCGGCCCCCAGACCGCCTCCACGGTCCTCCGGCGGCCCAGACGCCCCCGCCGGCCCAGGCGCCCCCGCCGGCCCAGGCGACTCAGGCGGCCCCGACGCCCCAGGCGGCCCCGACGACGTAGGCGACCCAGGCGGCTTCGACGGCTCCGGCGCCTCCGCCAGGAAGTCCACCACCGCGAGCGCGAACAGCAGCGCCAGGGCCAGTCCGACGACCACCCAGCCGGTCGGGCGGTCCCAGAGGACGTACGCCACGACCGCCCCCGCCACGAGCAGCCACTCGATCCAGCGCCGGTAGCGGTGCGCGAAGGGCCCGACCGGCCCGGTGCGCATCCCGAACCGGTCGGCCTGGCCGCGTACGGCGTGGATGCCCGTGTGCCACAACTCCCGTACGCCGCGCGCGTAGTGGCCGGGTCCGGAGAGCCAGGCCGCGAGGGCGACGACCACGCCGAGCGTGATCACGGCCCGTACGGCGGTGCGCAGGAACCGGGTGAGGGTGTCGTAGACGGCCTCGGCGGCGGGCTGGGAGACGTCGGAGGGCAGGGCGTCCAGGTAGACCACCCGGAAGACGGTGAGGCCGAGGCCGAGCAGCAGGGCGGTGAAGGCGAAGCCGAGCGCGGCGGCGACGAGCGCCCGGCGGCGCCGTACGGCGGTCAGCACCCCGGCGATCAGCAGCACGGCGGCGAGGACGGGCACCCACAGCCCGGCGATCTCCAGCAGCCGGAAGTACGTCTTGAGCTTGCCCACCTCCTCCGCCTGGAGCACGGTGAAGCTGGTGTGCACCTCGGGGATCTTGCCCGCGAGGCCGAGCCCCGCGCCGACCAGCCGGTCCTTGACCTGCTCGATGACGGGGGCGAGGTCGATCTGCACCTTGTCGCCCTGGAGCTGGACCGCGCCGCCCCCGCTGCCGGTGAGGGCCTTGTCGACGCTGGTGTGGATCTGCCGGTTGGCGTTGGTCCAGAACGTGGCGAACCGGTCGGAGGCGACGACCTCGCGCGTCTTGTCGTTGACGAAACTGCGCACCGCGCCCTGGAGCGAGCTGCCGATGCCGCCGAGCGCCTTGTCGACGAGGGGGCGGTCCTTCGGGGCGACCTTCGCCAGCAGCTTCGGGATGTCGAGGCGGTCCATCAGCGCGTCGGTGGCCCGGTTCGCCACGGCGTCCTGGACGGCGGGGTCGCGGGCCAGCGGGGCGACGGTGGCGACGTACCGGTCGGTGTCGTCGGCGAGGTCGGCGGTCCAGGCGGCGACGACGCCGAGCGGGGCGAGCAGACAGCCGAGCACGACGAGCACGAAGGCGACGACGGCCCGCCCGGGGTGCCGCCGCGGCCGTGGCCGCCCCTCCAGCGCGGCCACCCGGGCCCGCAGCTCCTCCCAGTCCGCGCTCTCCGACGGCTGCTCCTGCGCCATGCCCGCCCTCCTCCGCTCCGGCTGCGCGCCGACTCCGCTCCGACTCCGCCGCGGCCCGGCCGGACGGGCACCTGTGAGCAGCAGATCCCGGGCGCGGGGTGCGCGCGAGCGACGGTGACCCGTTCGGGTGGACCGGTCGCACGGGTGTCCCACACGGCGTGCGGGGCGGGGTGCGCGCCCCTTGACTGGAGCGGTGATCTTCGGCGAGATACGGAGGCGGGACATGGCGGGGTACTGGATAAGAGGCACGGCCGGAGCCGTGGTCGCGGTGGCGCTCGGGCTAGCGTCCGCCGGGTGCTCGGACGGGTCGAGCAGCCCGTCCGACAGCGCGAGCAGGGCGGCCTCGGCGGCCTCCTCCCTCGCCTCCCGCGCGGGCGACTCGCTGGCCTCGGCCACGGCGGAGGCCCGGCGGAAGCTGGACCAGGTCAAGGGCGGGGTGAACGCCAAGAGCGATGTGAAGCTCGGCGGGATCACCACCGACTCCGACGGCCGGGCGAACGTCGCGGTGACCGCGGACAACACCACCGACTCCCGCAAGTCCTTCGTGGCCCAGGTCAACTTCGACGACAAGAACGGCAACCTGCTCGACACCGTCGTCGTGACCATCGACAACGTCGGCGCGGGCTCCCACCGCCAGGCCACGGCCCGCAGCCACCGCAAGCTGAGCGGCGACATCAAGGCGACGGTGGCGACGGCACTGCGCCACTGAGACGCACCGCCACGCCGCCGAGCCCGGCCGCCACGACTCCGAGCCCGGCCACTCGCAGCCGCCCTACGCCACCGCCCCCCGGCGCCCGCGCAGCCACTCCAGCACCCGTTCCGCGTGCTCGCCGGGCGGGAAGACCGGGTAGAAGACGTGCTCGACCACCCCGTCACGGACGATCAGCGTCAGCCGCCTGTACAGACGCCTCCCCGCCGCCTCGAAGGTGGGCAGGTCCAGCGCTCCGGCGAGGGCGAAGCCGGGGTCGGAGAGCATCGGGAAGGGCAGCCGGAGCCGCTCCACGACCTCGCGCTGGTAGCCGGTGTCCTGGCTGGAGAGCCCGTACACCCCGGCCGCGCCGGCCTCCCGCAGCTCCTCGAAGTGGTCGCGGAAGCCGCACGACTCCACGGTGCAGCCCCGGGCGCCGGGGATGGCGTCCCAGCCCTCGGGCAGGTCGGTGCCGGGGCGGCCGGTGAGGGGGTAGACGTAGATCACCGTGCGGCCGGGGCCGAGGGCGCCGAGCCGTACGGTCCCGTCCGCCGTGTCCGGCAGGGCCAGCGGCGGCATCCGGGTGCCGGGGAGGTGACGGGCGGCGCCGTCGTCCTCGGGTACGGGCAGGCCGGCGGGCAGGGTGAGGTGGTCGTCCATCGTTCCGCTCTCCTCCGTCAGGGGTGCGCCCGGCTGCGCGGCCGCTTCCAGGCGTGCGGTCAGCAGCGCCCTTCTCGCGGTCAACTCCTCTATGCGCAGGGTGAGTTCAGCGACCGCGTCGCGGTATCCCGCGAGCGAGGCCGGGCAGTCCGCGTGGCTGCGGCCCGCCGTCAGACAGTCCAGGAACGGGCGGGTGCGCTCGGCGGGGATGCCGAGGCGTTTCAGCGCCCGGATCTCCTGGACCAGGCGCAGGTCGGCCCCGTCGTAGCTGCGGTAGCCGTTCGGGCGGCGGGCCGGGGTCACCAGGCCCAGGGACTCGTAGTACCGCACCGCCTTCACCGTGGTCCCGGCCCGCCGGGCCAGCTCCCCGATCCGCATCCCCGCCGCCCCGCTCCGCCCGCCGCTCATGTCACGGCACGCTAGACCCTGCCCCCGGGGTCAGGGTCAAGCACGGCCCGGGAGGTGAGTACGGGCCCGTCCGCGCGCGCCGTACGGAGGTGTCCGCGATCTCGGTCATCATGGAAAGACCGCGTCACCGCCCCCGGCCGGGTGCCGTGGGCGTCACCCCGACCAGTGACGCACATCGCCGATGCGCGTGGCACCGGACCCCCACCGGGCCCGTCCTCCATACCGTGGGTTTCCATCCGCCATCGGCCACAGGCCAGTCCATCCAGCTCATCAGGGGAGACATGCAGGAGACGCGAACGGACACGCGACCGGCGACGCCGGGCACCGCCGTGGGGATCGACGTACGCGACCTCACCCCGACCCTGACCCTGCTGTTCGTCAGCCTCGTCGTCGCCGCCGTCGGGGTGTACGAACTGTGCGGCTTCGGCCTCCACAGCCTCGACCCCCGCCCCCACCTCTTCAGCGACGGCCTGGCCACCGGCGGCGTGATCGTCGCCGCCGTCGCGGCCGGCGCGGCAGCCGGCAACCTGGCCTGGACCCTCGCGACATCCCGCCGGAACGCGGCGGCCCGCGACCACTAGGGGGTGTCTCCCCCGGCCACCGCGCCGCCGACCGTGAAGCCGATGACCGCGCCGCCGCCCTCGCGGCGGTAGGCGAACGGGGCGCCGCCGTGGGCCGTCGCGACCTCGCGGACGATGGAGAGGCCGAGGCCGGAGCCGGGGAGGGAGCGGGCGTCGGCGGCGCGGTAGAAGCGGTCGAAGATGCGGATGAGGTCGCCCTCGGCGATGCCCTGGCCCCGGTCGAGGACCTCCACGCGGACAGTGCCCGCGCGGGCGGGGCCGGTGACGCGGACCTCGATCGGCGCGGTGCCGTCCCGGTCGAACTTCGCGGCGTTCTCGACCAGGTTCGAGATGGCCCGCTGGAGCATCCCGGGCCGCCCCTCGGTCCGGGTGTCCCCGCTGACCCGCAGCACGATCTCCCGGCCGGTACGGCGCCCGGCGAGCCCCGCCACGTCCTCCGCGAGGTCGGCGAGGTCCACCCGCTGCGGCGGCTCGGAGTCGGACTGCCCGGCGGCGAGGTCGACCAGCTCGTTCACCAGGTCGGTCAGCTCGCGGGCCTCCTGGCCGAGGTCCGCGACCAGCTCCTCGCGCGTGCCGGGCGGCAGCTCGTCCAGCCGCCGCAGCAGCGAGATGTTCGTACGCAGCGAGGTCAGCGGGGTGCGCAGCTCGTGCCCCGCGTCCTGGACCAGCCGCCGCTGGTCCTCCTCCGACTGGGCGAGCCGGCCCAGCATCCGGTCGAAGGCGCGGCCGAGCCGCCCGACCTCGTCGAGTCCGGCGACGGGCACCTCGATGCCGAGCCGCCGGGTGCGGGCCACGTCCTCGGCGGCCGCCGTGAGCACCACCAGACGCCGGGTGATCCGGCGCGCCAGCCACCAGCCGAACAGCCCCGCCCCCACCACGACCGCCGCCATCAGGATCAGCGTCCGCTGCTGGAGCGTGCGCAGCAGGTCCTCGGTGTCGCTGAACTCCTGCGCCACCTGGACCGCGCCCTTGCCGTCCCCGAGCGAGACGGTGGCGACCCGGAACAGGTCCTCGCCGACCCGTACGTCCTTGTGCTCGGCCAGCTTCCCGGCCGCCCGCGCCCCGGCGGCGGCCCGGTCGGCGGCCGTCACCGGCAGCACCGGGCTGCCGTGGTCGACGATCTCCCCGCGCGCGCCCAGCACCTGCACATCCGTCCGCGCGGGCCGTACGACGTCGTGCCCGGGGCGGGAGGAGGAGAAGTCGTCCGGGGTCATGTCGTGCTGCCGCACCTCGTCCCGTACGTCCCCCACGACCTGTGTGAACACCGACTGCTGGTCCACCCGGACGAGCCGGGCCGCCGAGCCGTACGACAGGATGCCGACCAGGATCGTGACGGCGGCGGTGACGGCGGCGAAGGACACCGCGAAGGTGGTGCGCAGCGAGACCAGCTTCGTCCGGCCGGCCCGCGACCGGCCCGGCGGCCACCAGGGACGGTCCACTACTCCTCCCGCAGCACGTACCCCACACCGCGCACGGTGTGGATCAGCTGCGGGGCGTCCGGCTCGTCCAGCTTGCGGCGCAGATAGCCGACGTAGACGGCGAGGTTCTTGGAGCCCGGCCCGAAGTCGTAGCCCCAGATGCGGTCGTAGATCGTGGAGTGGTCGAGCACGATGCCCGCGTTGCGCACCAGCAGTTCCAGCAGCTCGAACTCGGTGCGGGTCAGCTCCAGCTCGCGCACCCCGCGCCAGCAGCGGCGGGCCTGGAGGTCCATCCGCAGCCCGGCGGCGCCCACCTGGTGGCGCTCGGCGAGCACCGGCCGGTCCTCGGGGCTGACGGCGGGGGCGGGAATCGCCGGCGTGGAGGTGGTACGGCGCAGCAGCGCGCGCAGCCGGGCGAAGACCTCCTCCACGTCGAACGGCTTGACCACGTAGTCGTCGGCGCCCGCGTCCAGGCCCGCGATGCGGTCGGCGGTCTCCACCAGCGCGGTGAGCATGAGGATCGGCGTGCGGTCGCCCTCGGCACGCAGCACCCGGCAGACCTGGAGGCCGTCGATGCCGGGCATCATCACGTCGAGCAGCAGCACGTCCGGCGGGGTGCGGTGGGCGTGCGCCAGGGCCTCGACACCGTCGGCGACCGCCGTCACCGCGTAGCCCTCCAGGGTGAGGGCACGCTCCAGGGCGTGGCGGATGGCGCGGTCGTCTTCGGCGAGGAGCACAGTCTGGGGCACCCGACCAGTCTGCCAAGGCGCGGGAGCGTTCGGCCGGGCCCGGTGATCCACGGTGGTCCTTTTTACCGGGATCTCACCGTCACCGGGCCGGCCGGAGGCTCCGGGCGGGCTGTCGCCCCGCGCCGGATCAGGCCCGCGTGTCCGCCTGCCGCATCGAGTCGACCGCCTGCGCGACCGTCGCGCTGTACAGGCCCAGCTTCGGCTTGAGGACCTTCGCGCCGGAGCCGAGGGGGAAGTTCCGGGTCTCGGCGTTGGGCATGTGGTCGCCGTCGGCCAGCACGTTCATCTCGTCGATGCCGCGCGCGGTGCCGGTGGTGGCGCCGCTCGGGTCGAGGTCGATGACGGCGTAGGTGGTACGGCCGGCGCGGAGGGCGTAGGCGGGCGGACCGCCGAGGCCGCCGGGGACCAGCGGCTTGATGTTGTGGCTCTGGTCGGCCGACGTGGAGGAGCCGAGGTCGACGGTGGGGTAGTAGCTCAGGCCGCAGGCGCTCGCGCCGGTGTTGCGGACCTCGATGACCCGCTGGGTGGTGGCGCGCTTGGTCACCCGCACGGTCACCTGGCCGCCGGCGCAGGGGTGGGTGTAGGCGTAGCTGTCGGTGTCCTTGGAGCCGCCGGACTTGGGGGCGGCCTGCTGGGCGGTGGTGGTCTTCGCGACGGTCGTGGTGCCCTCGGCGGTGCCACCGGACTTCGCGGTGCCGCCGGACTTCGCGGCCGTGCCGGCGGACCCGGCCGGCGCGGAGGCCTCCTTCGACGGCTTGGCCGCCACCGTGGCCGCGGGCTTGGCGGCGCCCTCGTCCTTCGCGCCGGAGCCGGAGCCGGAGCCGCCGCAGGCGGTCAGGGCGAGGGCGAGGACGGCGGTACCGGCGGCGGCGAGTGCGGTCGAACGGTGGAGCGTACGCATGGGAATTCCCCCGTGAGGTGCTGCGAAGAGTGACCGGACGAAGCGGGTGGAACCCGCCCCGTCCTGCTGACGTCGACTACTCTCCGCCCCCGTCCCCACGTTTCGCTGACGCCCCGCTGACGTCGTGCTGACGCCCGCCGCCGGGCCCCGCCGGCCCCCTCCGGTCCTCCGCCGCACGCGCCTCGCGCAGCCGGGCGGCCTGCTCCTGCGAGAACTCCACCGTGCGCTCCATGTGCCGTACGATCACGGCCAGTTCGGCGTCGTCCAGCTCGTCGAAGATGCGGTACCAGTCGCCGGACAGCGTCTCCCACACCCGCCGGAACTCCCCGATCCGCTCCGCCACGGGCACCACGAGCACCCGGCGCCGGTCCCCCTCGTCCCGTCCCCGTACGACGTACCCGGCGCGTTCGAGCCGGTCCACCAGGCGGGTGGCGGAGCCGGTGGTGAGCCCGGTCAGCTCCGCGACCCGGCCGGTGGTGACCGGCTCCGGCTCCAGGGTGAGCAGGTTCAGACACTGGAGGTCGGTGGGGTGCAGCCCGATCCGGTCGGCGACGGCCTGGCTGAACAGGGCGTACGACGCGATGTACCGCCGGGACACCGCGTCCAGCTCCGCCAGCAGCCCGGCCCGGGCGGTGCGGTTCCCGGCCATGAGGACCTCCTGTACGTCCTGTCCGTCGACTGCGGCCGCTCAGAACGCGTACGCGTCCCCCGTGTCCAGGACCAGCACCTTCAGGCGGTCGTTCGAGCGGTCCGGGTCGCTCACGCCGCCGTTCCAGGCGGGCTCCACCTCCAGGGTGACCTCCGAGGCGGCCCGGCGCAGGGCGACGGTCAGCGCGAGGGTGCGCCCGGCCCTTCCCGCGGCCAGCGCGCCCGTCCCGCACACCACGGTCCGCTCCCCGGTGCGCGCGCACGCGGACGGCAGCTCCTGCCGCTCCGCCAGCGGCACCGACCAGCGCAGCCGCACGCTCGCGTCCGCCACGGCGGCGGGGCCCGCGTCGCGCGGGGTGAGCCGCACCTCGACCCGGTCGCCGGTGAGGACGGCACTGCCGTGGAAGGAGAGATCGGCGCGGGGGGTTCCCTCAGCCGCGCCCGCGGGCCCCGCCGCCCCCACCAGGACACCCGCCCCCGCACCCAGCAGCGCCCACGCCCTCGCCCGCACGCCCATGCCGCTCACCACTTCCAGCCCGAAGCCGTATCGCTGCCCAGGGGATGTATGCCACGGCAGCGGCGGGCCAGGCGCCGTCCATCAGGTGAACGCCCCGGCCGGACCCCGTACGGCCCCGGAGGGGACATGACACCCTTCCCCCCATGCTGATCCTCCGCTCCGCCGCCCTCTTCGTCGTCGCCGCGCTCTTCGAGATCGGCGGCGCGTGGCTGGTCTGGCAGGGCGTACGGGAGCACCGGGGGTGGCTGTGGACGGCGGGCGGGGTACTGGCCCTCGGCGCGTACGGGTTCGTCGCCACCTTCCAGCCCGACGCCCACTTCGGCCGCATCCTGGCCGCGTACGGCGGCATCTTCGTGGCGGGGTCGATCCTGTGGGGCGTGGTCGCGGACGGCTACCGCCCCGACCGCTGGGACATCGCGGGGGCGCTGGTGTGCCTGGCGGGGATGGGGCTGATCATGTGGGCGCCGCGGAACGGGGGCTGAGGAGCGGGCGGCGCGGGCCCGGCAGAGCGGCGCGTTGTCGTAGAGCACCTTCTCGAAGTGCGGCACCACCCAGTCGCGGCCGACGGAGCCACTACGGGACTCGGCCGCCGGGGAGCGGCCGCCGGCGCTCGCCTACGCTGGACGGGCAGCGCCCCGTTTCTTGACCGCACAGGAGCAGCCCATGGCCCCCGCAGCCCCGTCCGCCGCCGCCCGTATCGCCGTCGTCACGGGCGCGAGCAGCGGGATCGGCGCGGCCACCGCCCGCAGCC
Organism: Streptomyces sp. NPDC005435; assembly: GCF_040703155.1. NCBI lineage: Bacteria > Bacillati > Actinomycetota > Actinomycetes > Kitasatosporales > Streptomycetaceae > Streptomyces > Streptomyces sp. NPDC005435. The sequence continues at coordinate 33,172 of NZ_JBEXEQ010000018.1, read as the reverse complement.
TGGCCGAGGCCGGCTACCGGGTCGTCCTCACCGCGCGCCGCAAGGACCGTATCGAGGCGCTGGCCGAGGAGATCAACGCGGCGGGCCACTCCGCGACGGCGTACCCGCTGGACGTGACGGACCGCGCGGCGGTGGACGAGTTCGCGACGGCGTTCCGCACGATCGGCGTGCTGGTCAACAACGCGGGCGGCGCGCTCGGCGCGGACCCGGTGGCGACCGGCGACCCGGACCACTGGCGCACGATGTACGAGACGAACGTCATCGGCACCCTCAACATCACCCAGGCCCTGCTGCCCAAGCTGGAGGCGAGCGGCGACGGCGTGGTGGTCGTCGTCTCCTCCACCGCCGGTCTCGGCACGTACGAGGGCGGCGCGGGCTATGTCGCCGCCAAGCACGGCGAGCACGTCCTCGCCGAGACCCTGCGCCTGGAGATCGTCGGCAAGCCGGTCCGGGTCGTGGAGATCGCCCCCGGCATGGTGAAGACGGACGAGTTCGCCCTGACCCGCTTCGACGGCGACACCGCGAAGGCGGCCAAGGTCTACGAGGGCGTCGCGGCCCCCCTCACCGCCGGCGACGTGGCCGAGACGATCACCTGGGCGGTCACCCGCCCCAGCCACGTCAACGTCGACCTCCTGGTCCTGCGCCCCCGCGCCCAGGCCTCCAACACCAAGGTCCACCGGGAGCTGTGATGCCGGACTCCGAGAAAACCGCCGAACAGCGCCGCCTCGCCCAGGAGACCAAGGACGAACGCCAGGTCTGGTACTTCCTGGCGTACTTCCTCTTCGGCATCCACGTGATCGCGTTCGTGATGATCTACGCGGTACGGCACGCGAAATGAGCGAGCGGCCGGCTCAGGTCTTCCTCAAACCTTCGGGGAATGCTTGACCGGCCGATCTCGCCTGCGTGAGGGTTCGGAGATGTCAGCACCAGGCCGGCTGGTACTCAGGGGGCCCGAATTGTTGTCCGGAAAAGGCGTGACACTCAGGCGTGCGGGCGGTGTACTGCTCCTCGCGCTGGCCGTGGCCGGCTGCGACGGTCATGACACCAAGGGCGCCGCGGGCACTCCCGCCGCATCGGCACCGGCGCCCGCCACGCGGCACGATCCGCACGCGCCGTCCGTCGACAGGGCACCCCGGATCTCCTCGGACGGCATCAAGGTCCTGAACTCGGCGGCGGCCATCTCGGGAAGTGCCGCTTATTCCATACCCGGCGGAATCAAGGCGGGCAGGACACTGGCCGTCGCCATCAACTGCCGGGGCGCCGGCCGGATGTCGGTAAAGGTGTCGCCCGCCGATGTGTCTTTCCCTCTCGCGTGCGAAAAGGGAAAGGTGATTCCGACCCTGAACGAAATCCCGATGAGCGAATCCGGCGAGGTCGGCACCCTCCAGGTCACGGCGGGACGGCACCTGTCGTGGTCGTTCGCCGTCGGCTGGGACCCGAGTCCGCCCGCACGGCGGTAGAACCCGGGTCCGCGACCGGCCTGACGCTCAGCCCTTCACGCAGACGAACTGCTTCAGCTTCGCCACCACTTCCACCAGGTCCCGCTGCTGCTCCATCACCTGGTCGATGTTCTTGTACGCGCCAGGGATCTCGTCCAGGACGCCGGAATCCTTGCGGCATTCCACACCGCGGGTCTGGTACTCCAGGTCCTTGACCGTGAAGTGACGCTTGGCCGCGTTGCGGCTCATCCGCCGGCCGGCGCCGTGGGAGGCGGAGTTGAAGGCCTTCTCGTTGCCGAGGCCCTTCACGATGTACGAACTCGTCCCCATGGAGCCGGGGATGATGCCGTACTCGCCGGAGCCGGCCCGGATCGCGCCCTTGCGGGTCACCAGCAGGTCCACGCCGTCGTACCGCTCCTCCGCCACGTAGTTGTGGTGGCAGGAGATCTCCGGCTCGAAGACCGGCTTGGCCTTCTTGAACTCCTTGCGGATGACGTCCTTCAGGAGCGCCATCATGAGCGTGCGGTTGTACTTGGCGTACTCCTGCGCCCAGAACAGGTCGTTGCGGTAGGCCGCCATCTGCGGGGTGTCGGAGACGAAGACAGCCAGGTCGCGGTCCACCAGGCCCTGGTTGTGCGGGAGCTTCTGCGCGACGCCGATGTGGTGTTCGGCCAGCTCCTTGCCGATGTTGCGGGAGCCTGAGTGGAGCATGAGCCAGACCGAGTCCGACTGGTCGAGACAGACTTCGATCATGTGATTCCCGCTGCCGAGCGTTCCCATCTGCTTGTGGGCGCGCTCCTCACGGAACTTCACCGCTCCGGCGACCCCGTCGAAGCGGCCCCAGAACTCCGCCCAGCCGGCCGTGGCCAGACCGTGGAACTGCCCGGGCTCGACAGGGTCGTCGTGCATCCCCCGCCCCACCGGAATCATCTGCTCGATCCGCGACCTGAGCCGCGACAGATCCCCCGGCAGATCGTTCGCCGTCAGCGACGTCTTCACCGCCGACATCCCGCACCCGATGTCCACCCCCACCGCCGCCGGGCACACCGCGTCCCGCATCGCGATGACCGAGCCGACCGTCGCGCCCTTGCCGTAGTGGACGTCGGGCATGACGGCGAGGCCGCGGATCCAGGGGAGCGTGGCGACGTTCTGCAGCTGGCGCAGGGCGCCGTCCTCGACGGTGGCGGGGTCGGCCCACATGCGGACGGGCACCCGGGCGCCCGGTATCTCGACGTACGACATCTCTTCCTCGTTCCCCCGGTGACAGAAAAAGCCTCAAAAGGCGCAGAACGCAAAAGCGGCGCCATGGTCGGTGAAAAGGGATGAGGGACCGGCGTCCGCGGTGGTGCGTGCGATACACATTGTGTCCAGCAGGCGCCCCGCCGCGGCAAGCGAATAACCAGCGGGGACACTGGAACACCGGCGCGCCCGCCGCCGGATGCGCACCCCCGTCGAGAGGAGCCCGACCGTGCAGCGGAAGGCCTACGTCATCGGTACCGCCGCCCTCCTCGCGACGTTGCTGACAGGCTGCACGAGCGGCTCGGACGGAGCGAGTCCGACCGACGACGCCAACCCGGGCGCCGCGGACACCGCCACGGTCGCCGCCCAGCCCGGCAAGTACCGCACGCTGCCCGAGCCCTGCGGTGCCGTCGGCCACGACACCCTCGCCACGCTGCTGCCCGGCATCCGTCAGCTCACCGACCCCGACCAGCGCGACAAGGCCTACCGGGGCGTGCCCGAGCTGACCTACGACACCGACCGCAAGGTGGGCTGCCACTGGAAGGTCGAGTCCACCACCGCCACCGACCGCCTCTCGGTGGACTTCGAGCGCGTGGTGTCCTTCGACAACGCGGTCAGCGACGACAACGAGGCCCGCAAGCTGTTCGAGGGCATGGAGAAGGCGGCCCATCTCCCCGTCCCCGGCGCCCCGGGCGGCGAACCCGCCTCCCCCACCGCCGCCCCGAGCGGCAAGGCGAGCCCGGACGCGAGCGCCTCCCCGGGCGCCGACCCCTCGGACGGCGCGACCGCGACCGGCACCGGCACCCCCGCCGACTCCGCCGATCTGCGCCCCCGCGCCCTGCCCGACCTCGGCGACGAGGCGTACCTCGACGACCAGCTCTCCACCTCCGGCTCGACGTCCGAACCGCGCACCGTGACTGTGGTGTTCCGCACGTCCAACGTCGTCGTGACCCTGGAGTACGAGGAGCAGCCGATGGTCGTCGGAGCGGTCCCGGACAGCAAGGAAATGCAGGACAGGGCCCGGGATCTGGCCTCCCAACTGGCCGACCAGCTCGACGGCTGACGCCCCTTCGCCCGCCCCTTCCGTCACTCAGCGCACCCCGCGAACCGGAAACACACGCCTCCTTCACCGCGTACCGTGACCCCGCAGGAACCCGCACGAACACCGAGCGTCATGAGTGAAGGAACCATGCAGCGAGCCGTACAGCGAGACGACCGTGCCCACCATCGAGCCGGGCGCCTGAGCCGCGTTCTGGTGTGCGCGGCCGCGGTGCCCGCGGTGCTCATCACCGCGGGATGCTCGTCGGACTCCGGCGACTCCGCGAACAAGAACACCCCGGCCGCCCGGCAGAGCGCGGGCGGTGACACGGCGGGCACGTCCTCGCCGGACGCCACCGCGACCATCGCCCCGGCCGCGTACCAGAAGCTCCCCGAGCCCTGCGACGCGCTGACCGAGAAGACGCTGGACGGCCTGGTGCCGAAGTCCAAGTCGGGCAAGAAGGGCAAGAGCGACGACACCGCCGCCCGCTCCTCCTGCACATGGACCAGCCTGGACGACAACGGCGTCAAGGGCTCGCAGTTCCGCTGGCTGAGCGTCTCCCTGCTGCGCTTCGACTCCGACGCGGCCCGGGGCAGCGGCAACGACCAGGCCCACTCGTACTACACCCAGCAGCTCACCGACGCCCAGCACGTCTCGGGCGCGAAGGGCACCAAGTCGCAGCCGCTGACCGGCGCGGGCGACGAGGCGACGGCGGTGCGCTACGACCTGAAGAAGAAGGAGGGCGCCTTCAAGCAGCAGACCGTGGTCGCCCGTGTCCAGAATGTTGTCGTCACGCTGGACTACAACGGCGCGGGTCTCGCGGGCGAGAAGACGCCGGACGCCGACGATCTGACGAAGGACGCCGAGAAGGCCGCCAAGGAGGTCATCGCCTCCGTCTCGGCCGCCAACGGCCGTGGTCAGGCGCCCGGTTCGGGCGACGGCGCCGCCGCCTCCCCGTCGAAGAAGCCGTCCGGGAAGCCGTCCGCGTCGCCCTCCGGCAAGGCGTCCGAGTCGGCGTCCCCCAGCGCCTCGGCGTCCGCCAAGGACGACAAGAAGGACTGACCGGCACCACGTTCGGCGCACACGTGTGCCACCCTGTTGCGCGCAACAACACGCAACGGGAGGGGAGTACGAGTGGCCGCGCCACTTCAGCTGACTCGGATGCACCGCGTACTCATCGGCTTGGTCGTGGCCGGCGCCTTGATCATCGCCGGTATCGGCTTCGCCGGTTCGTACGCGGCCGTCCGCGCACTGGCCCTCAAGAAGGGCTTCGGGAACTTCTCCTATGTGTTCCCGGTCGGCATCGACGCGGGCATCTGTGTGCTGCTCGCGCTCGACCTGCTGCTGACCTGGATGCGCATCCCCTTCCCGATGCTGCGCCAGACGGCCTGGCTGCTCACGGCGGCCACCATCGCCTTCAACGGCGCGGCCGCGTGGCCGGATCCGCTGGGCGTCGGGATGCACGCGGTGATCCCGATCCTGTTCGTGGTCTCCGTGGAGGCGGCCCGGCACGCGGTCGGCCGGATCGCGGACATCACCGCCGACAAGCACATGGAGGGCGTGCGCATCACGCGCTGGCTGCTCTCCCCGGTGCCGACGTTCCTGCTGTGGCGGCGGATGAAGCTGTGGGAGCTGCGCTCCTACGAGCAGGTCATCAAGCTGGAGCAGGAACGTCTCGTCTACCAGGCCCGGCTGCGCTCCCGCTTCGGCCGCGCCTGGCGCCGCAAGGCCCCCGTGGAGTCCCTGATGCCGCTGCGCCTGGCGCGCTACGGCGTCCCGCTCGCGGAGACGGCCCCGGCGGGCCTGGCGGCGGCGGGCATCGAGGCGGTGGTGGCTCCGCCGGTTCCGGTACTGCCCCAGGCCCCGGTGGCGGGTGCGCTCCAGGCGGCCCCGGTGGGCCAGGCGACCGCGATGGACCCGATGGGCCCGGCCCAGCCACATCCCCCACAGCAGCCGCCCGCCGGACAGTTCCCGCGGCAGGGCGCCCCCATGGGCCCCGAGGACGACGAGCAGAGCCCCTGGTTCCAGGGGAAGGCGCCGGGCGACATCGAGTACCAGGGCGGCTACGACCCGGCGTTCGAGCCGGTCCCCGACCCGCAGTACTTCCCCGAGGAGCAGTACGGGGACTGGTACGAGGAGCAGCCGCCCGAGCAGTTCCAGCAGCCCTCCCCGGAGGAGACGGGCAGCTTCCCGATCCCGGTCGGCCCCAACCGCACCCGTGAGCTGGGCGAGGGCGGCGGCGTGCCGGAGCCGGACGAGGAGGACCTGTACCAGGTCTTCCGGCAGTCGATAGACGGCAGTTACCCGACGGGCCCGATGCTGGCCGAGGACATACAGGCCACGTACGGCCTGGCCATCGACTCCGGTGACGCGAAGGTGCTGGCGGAGCGCTTCCAGCAGCGTCACATGAAGGAGATGGAGGAGGACCACATCGCTTGAGCCCGCGATGTGCGCAGACGAGGAGGGGGCGCCCGGTGTCACACCGGGCGCCCCCTCTCACGTAACCGTGCGGCCTACTCCCCGAGCAGGGCCCGCACCCGGTCCTGGCCCACGGCCAGCAGCAGGGTGGGCAGACGCGGGCCGGTGTCGCGGCCGACCAGCAGGTGGTACAGCAGGGCGAAGAAGGTCCGCTGGGCCGTCTTGATCTCCGGCGGCAGCTCCTTGGCGGTGGCGTCGGCGGAGAAGCCGGCGCGCACCTTCGGGACGCCGTAGACCAGATGCGTCAGGCCGTCCAGGGACCAGTTGTCCGCGAGGCCGTCGGCGAGGAGGCGCAGCGACTGGCGCCCCTCCTCGTCCAGCGACTTCAGCAGCTCGGCGTCCGGCTCCTCGCGGACGATGGTGCGCTGGTCGGCGGGGACGTAGGTGTTGATCCACGCCTCGGCCTTGTCGTACCGGGGGCGGGCGTCCGCGAGGTCGGTGATCGGGTTCGCCGGGTCCAGCTCGGACAGGATGCGCAGCGCCTGGTCCTGGTGACCGGCGGTGATGTCCGCGACCGAGGCCAGCGTGCGGTACGGCAGCGGGCGCGGGGTCTTCGGCAGTTCACCGGCGGCGGTGCCGACGGCGCGGGTGTACGCGGCGACGTCACCGGGGAGCGCGGAACCGTCGGCGACCTTGCCCGCCAGCTTGTCCCACTCGTCGTACAGCCGCTGGATCTCCTGGTCGAAGGCGATCTTGAAGGACTGGTTGGGGCGGCGGCGGGCGTACAGCCAGCGCAGCAGCTGCGGCTCCATGATCTTCAGCGCGTCGCCCGGGGTGGGCACGCCACCGCGCGAGGACGACATCTTGGCCATGCCGGAGATGCCGACGAACGCGTACATCGGGCCGATGGGCTGCTCGCCGTCGAAGATGCCGACGATCTGGCCGCCGACCTGGAAGGAGGAGCCCGGCGAGGAGTGGTCGACGCCGGAGGGCTCGAAGATGACGCCCTCGTAGGCCCAGCGCATCGGCCAGTCGACCTTCCAGACCAGCTTGCCCCGGTTGAACTCGCTCAGCCGGACCGTCTCGCCGAACCCGCACGCGGTGCAGGTGTAGGCCAGCTCGGTGGTCTCGTCGTCGTACGACGTGACGGTGGTGAGGTCCTTGCCGCACTCGCCGCAGTACGGCTTGTACGGGAAGTAGCCCGCGGAGCCGGAGCTGCCGTCGTCCTCGGCGGCGGCGCCGGAGCCCTCCTCGGCCTCCAGCTCGGCCTCGTCGACCGCCTTCTGCTGCGGCTTCTTCCCCGGGGCCTTCTTGGTGCGGTACTGGTCGAGGATCGCGTCGATGTCACCGCGGTGCTTCATGGCGTGCAGGATCTGCTCGCGGTAGACGCCCGAGGTGTACTGCGCGGTCTGGCTGATCCCGTCGAACTCCACACCCAGCTCGGCGAGCGCCTCCACCATGGCGGACTTGAAGTGCTCGGCCCAGTTCGGGAACGCGGAGCCCTTCGGCGCCGGGACCGAGGTCAGCGGCTTGCCGATGTGCTCGGCCCAGGACTCGTCGACGCCCGCGATGCCGGCCGGCACCTTGCGGTAGCGGTCGTAGTCGTCCCAGGAGATCAGATGGCGGACCTGGTACCCACGCCGCCGGATCTCGTCCGCGACCAGGTGCGGGGTCATGACCTCGCGCAGGTTGCCCAGGTGGATCGGGCCGGACGGGGAGAGCCCCGAGGCGACGACGACCGGTTTGCCCGGAGCCCGACGCTCCGACTCCTCGATGACGTCATCCGCGAAACGGGAGACCCAGTCGGTGGTCTCGCTGCTCTGAGCCACGATCGGCACGTCCTCTTTTTCCGAGTTCTGTGAGTGACCGCTCCATTCTCCCAGCTCCGGTGGCAACCACGGAAACCCCTTTCCCCCTTCTGTGCCCCACGGGCGGCGCAGCCGCCTGTTCAGGGGCGCGGGAAACTGCGCGACCAGCCGCCCACGACCCGCGCCTCGCCCGGCCACCGGGCGCCCCGGGCTCTCCGCAAAAACCGCTTTACCCCCCATGGGATACTGGCCGCATCCAGTCATCCACGAGGAGAACGGCACTCACCCTTATGGCTTCGGTCACGTCGCTCACCGATCTCGTCAACCAGCGCCTCGCGAACGCCCTCGCCTCCTCCCTCCCGGAGGCCGACGGCGCCGACCCGCTGCTGCGACGAAGCGACCGGGCCGACTACCAGGCCAACGGGATTCTGGCGCTCGCCAAGAAGGCCAAGGCGAACCCGCGCGAGCTGGCGGCCGAGGTCGTCTCCCGGGTCGCCACGGGTGACGTGATCGCGGACGTCGAGGTCTCCGGGCCCGGCTTCCTCAACATCACCGTGACGGACGGCGCGATCACCAGGAACCTGGCCGCGCGGTACGCGGACGACACCGGCCGCCTCGGCGTGCCGCTCGCCGCGCACCCGGGCACGACGGTGATCGACTACGCCCAGCCGAACGTGGCCAAGGAGATGCACGTCGGCCATCTGCGCTCGGCGGTCATCGGCGACGCGGCCGTACGGCTCCTGGAGTTCACCGGCGAGAAGGTGGTCCGCCGGCACCACATCGGCGACTGGGGCACCCAGTTCGGCATGCTCATCCAGTACCTGGAGGAGCACCCGCACGAGCTGGACCACAAGGAGTCCGCGGACGCCGAGGTCACCGAGGAGTCCGGCCAGGAGGCCATGTCCAACCTGAACCGCCTCTACAAGGCGGCCCGGGTGCTCTTCGACTCCGACGAGGAGTTCAAGACGCGCGCCCGCCGCCGGGTGGTCGACCTCCAGGCCGGCGACCCCGCGACGCTGGCGATGTGGCAGCGGTTCGTCGACGAGTCGAAGATCTACTTCTACTCCGTCTTCGACAAGCTGGACATGAAGATCCGCGACGAGGACGTGGTCGGCGAGTCCGGCTACAACGACATGCTGGCCGAGACCTGCCGCATGCTGGAGGAGTCCGGCGTCGCGGTGCGCTCCGAGGGCGCCCTCTGCGTCTTCTTCGACGACGTCAAGGGCCCCGACGGCCAGCCGGTCCCGCTGATCGTCCAGAAGTCCGACGGCGGCTACGGCTACGCGGCCACCGACCTCTCCGCGATCCGCGACCGCGTCTTCCACCTCAAGGCCGACACCCTCGTCTACGTGGTGGACGCCCGCCAGGCCCTGCACTTCAAGATGGTCTTCGAGACCGCCCGCCGCATCGGCTGGCTCGGCGACGACGTCCACGCGGTCCAGCTCGCCTTCGGCACGGTCCTCGGCAAGGACGGCAAGCCGTTCAAGACGCGTGAGGGCGAGACGGTACGGCTGGTGGACCTGCTGGACGAGGCGGTCGAGCGGGCGTCGGCGGTCGTGCGCGAGAAGGCGCAGGACCTCTCCGAGGAGGAGATCGCCGAGCGCGGCGCCCAGGTGGGCATCGGCGCGGTGAAGTACGCGGACCTGTCGACCTCGGCGGCCCGTGACTACAAGTTCGACCTGGACCAGATGGTCTCGCTCAACGGCGACACCTCCGTCTACCTCCAGTACGCGTACGCCCGCATCCAGTCCATCCTGCGCAAGGCCGGCGAGGTCCGCCCCGTCGCCCACCCCGAGCTGGAACTGACCGCTGCGGAGCGGGCGTTGGGCCTGCACGCCGATTCGTTCGGCGAGGTCGCCACGGAGGCGGCCGCGGAGTACGCCCCGCACAAGCTGGCCGCGTACCTCTACCAGCTCGCCTCCCTGTACACCTCCTTCTACGACAAGTGCCCGGTCCTCAAGGCCGAGACCCCCGCCCAGGTCGAGAACCGCCTCTTCCTGTGCGACGTGACGGCCCGCACCCTGACCCAGGGCATGGCCCTGCTGGGCATCCGGACGCCCGAGAAGCTCTGACGTCCGCCCCCTCTCGGCCGGTGGGAAGTTGACGCTCTCCACCGACCGAGAGGTGCCCGGCGGTTCAAGTGGATTCCGGAGCACGCCTACGACGAGGTGCTGTCCGCCCTCGCCGTACCCGGCGGCCACCAGCAGGGCATCGCGGACGTACTCGGCCTCTACGACGCGCGGCCCGCGATGTTCGCACTGGGGCAGGAGACCGGTGCCCACGACAGCCATGCCGGCGCCGAGTACGGGCGGCCGGGCACCGGGGCCTGCCCCAAGAAGAAGCAGCGAGGATTCCATGCTGTTCGAAGTCTCCCGGGAAGCGATGATCTCGTCGCTCGGTGAAGAGAACGTCTTCCAGGCCCCCTCCGGCTCCTTGGGGAGCAAGTCGCTGGAATCGCATGCCGCGCGAATCCTGCTCACCACCGGTATCCCGACCGGCGTCTTCCAGCCCCAAAAGCGCATGCCCTCCGGCCGCTTCCCCTTGGCGAGCGAGAAAATCGACCTCGCGCACCACGAGAACACACCGGCCGGCTGCGGGAGTTGGCCGGTTTTCGGCTGGCTCCCGCAGACCCATCTCGCCCTCGACCCCGAGACCGGCGTGGTGCACGGCTTCTCCGAGAACGGCGGCCCTGTTCAGGCCCCGCACACGGACATGTCGTCCCTCGCATATCTGACCTTCGCGCTGCAGCGGCTCCTGAAGGAGTTCCCCTGGAGTGACGACGAAGACGAGGAAGAGGCCGACTTCGAGCGGCTCACCAAGGCCCTGCACGGCGTCCGGGCCACCGTGGAGGAACGCGACCCGCTGCCGTTCGGCGGAAACAGCGTCTGGCCCGCCGTACTGGACGACATGGCGGCCGGCATGTGGTCGTAGGACCACATGCCGCCCGACGCACGCCGCACGCCTCAGGAGCGCGTGATCTCGCCGCAGGCGCCGTCCTGGAGGTTCTTCAGGGTGTCGGTCCGGTCGTACGGGTCGCGGGCGTCGCCGCTCGCCGGGGCGCCGGTGGGGGCGTCGCCGGGGAAGACCGGGTGGAGGTAGCCGTCGTGGACGTCGCACTCGTTGTTGTAGGTGTGGACCCGCACCGAGCCGACCGCCAACTTGCCCTTGTCGGCGACCCACTTGACCGGGTCGTGCAGCAGCATCGTCATCCCGCGGCGGACGATGGTGCGGGCCACACGGTCGTCCGTGACACCGTCGTCGCCGGAGGCACGCTGGACGAGCGGGTAGACGAAGGTGTAGTCCGCGTGGACCTTCACCTCGCCGGGCCGCCCCGCCGCGAAGGACAGATGGCCGCGCACCTTGACCACGTCACCGGCCGGCCGCACCCGCGCGGGGTCGAAGCGGCTGATGAAGGTGATGGGGTCGTGCTTGGCGTCGGGGTCGCGCAGCGCGCGCCGGAGCTCCTGGAGCGTCTCGGGCTGCCTGGGATCGAGCAGGGCCAGCGCCTTGTCGGGCTGTCCGCCGCGCAGGACCGCGGGATCGAGGCTGGAGTCGACGAGGAACTCCTTGGTCTCCCGCAGCGCGAGCGCCACATCGGCCTCGCTCAGCCCGGCGACCGCCTTGGCCTCGGGCAGCTCGATCGCGTCCGCGCCCTCGTCCCAGGTCTCCGAGGGCGAGCCGTGGAAGGGGTGCGCGAGGGTCGCCTCACCGGCGGCGAGGCCGGGGGCGGAGGTGGGCAGGGCCGTCTCGGCGGGCAGCGGCGAGGGCGCGGCACCGGAGGCCGGCCGGCCCCCGGGTATGTGGTCCAGCAACAGCGAGGGCCGCAGCGCGATCAGACAGACCCCCACGGCCAGCACCACACCCAGCACCGCCCACAACGGACTCCGCCGCCGCTTCTCCTGCCAGGCGGGCCCGGTACGCCAGCCGGGCGGCTCCACGGGCGCCTGCGCGGCCTTGCGCCGCAGCCCGAACCGCCGGCCGCCGCCGTCCTCCCGCTCCCCCTCCTCCCGCAACCGCCGCGCCACCATCCGCGCCCGGGCCGACGGCTCCTTCGGCCCGGACGGCCCACCCCCCTCGACCGTCTCCCGCAGGAACGTGTCCCACTGCTCGTCGGATATGTCCACGGGCTCATCGGGCTCGTCGGACCGTTCGGGGGGCGGGGCGGTGGACACGGGCTCACTCTCGTCGGGGTCAAGGAAATACCAAGATCCTTGCGTAGACGATGCGAGCGCGGTTCACAAGCCCCGCGCGGAGGGCGCCGGAGGCTGTGACCGAACCGGTACGGCACCGGTCCGCCTCCCGGCGCCGAACTACCGCAGTTTCTGCGCCACTTCAGTCGCCCAGTACGTCAGAATGTTCCGCGCCCCCGCCCGCTTGATCCCCGTCAGGGTCTCGAAGATGGCCCGGTCGCGGTCGATCCAGCCCCGCTCCGCGGCGGCCTCGATCATGGAGTACTCGCCGGAGATCTGGTACGCGGCGACGGGCACGTCCACCGCGTCCGCGACCCGGGCGAGGATGTCGAGGTACGGGCCGGCCGGCTTGACCATGACCATGTCCGCGCCCTCGGCGAGGTCCAGCTCCAGTTCGCGCAGGGACTCGCGGAGGTTGGCCGGGTCCTGCTGGTACGTCTTGCGGTCGCCCTGGAGCGAGGAGGCGACGGCCTCGCGGAAGGGGCCGTAGAAGGCGGAGGAGTACTTCGCGGTGTAGGCGAGGATCGCCACGTCCTCGCGGCCGATCTGGTCCAGCGCGTCGCGGATGACGCCGATCTGGCCGTCCATCATGCCGCTCGGGCCGACGATGTGGGCGCCGGCGTCGGCCTGGACCTGGGCCATCTCGGCGTACCGCTCCAGGGTGGCGTCGTTGTCGACGCGGCCCTCGGCGTCCAGCACACCGCAGTGGCCGTGGTCGGTGAACTCGTCCAGGCACAGGTCGGCCATGACCATCAGGTCGTCGCCGACCTCGGCGCGTACGTCGCGCAGGGCGACCTGGAGGATGCCGTCCGGGTCGGTGCCGGTCGTGCCGAGCGCGTCCTTCTTCGACTCCTCCGGCACACCGAACAGCATGATCCCGGAGACGCCCGCCTCGACGGCCTCCAGCGCGGCCTTCTTCAGACTGTCCCGCGTGTGCTGCACGACCCCGGGCATCGCCGCGATCGGCACCGGCTCGCTCACGCCCTCCCGGATGAACGCGGGGAGGATGAAGTCGGCCGGGTGCAGCCGCGTCTCCGCGACCATCCGCCGCATGACGGGCGAGGTCCGCAGGCGCCGCGGACGCGTACCGGGAAAGGAACCGTACTTCGACATATCCCCTACGCTACGCCCGCCCGACCCGCGCCTTTGCCAACACGGTGTCGGACCCGGGGACGCCTCACACGGGCGCCGTACAGCCCCGCCCGGCTTGACCCTCACACCGGTGTGAGCCCGTACCGTCCTCCCCCATGACGACCGCACACCCCCGCGCCACGATCATCCACGGCTACCGCGCGACCCCCGGGGACCACTGGTTCGGCTGGCTCGCCGAACGCCTGGAGGAGCACGGCGTCCCCACCACCGTCCCCGCCCTCCCCGGCACGGACGACCCCGATCCCGACCGGTGGACGGCCGCCGCCGGAGCGGCCATCGGCACCCCCGGCGCCCGCAGCAGGGTCGTCGCCCACAGCCTCGGCTGCCTCACCGTCCTGCGCCACCTGGCCACCCTGCCGGGCGACTGGCGGCTGGGCTCCCTGGTCCTGGTCTCCGGCTTCGTGGACCCGCTGCCCGCGATACCCGAGCTGGACGCGTACATCGCCGGCGGCTGCGACCTCACCGCCCTCCCCGCCCGCGTCGACCGCCTCACCGTCCTCCGCTCCGACGCCGACCCCCTGGTCCCCACCCCCCACACCGACCACCTCGCCACCCTCCTCGGCACCACCGCCCAGGTGGTCCCCGGCGCGGGCCACTTCCTGGCGGACGAGGGCATCACGACCCTCCCGGCGGCACTGGACGCCTGCCGGCCCGGGGAATGAGGCGCCGGAATGCTGTTCACCGTCGATCACGGCACCCTGACGCGAGCCGCCCTCGTGGACGAGGTGAGCCGCCTCCCCGAACCCACCGCCCGCGCCTACGGCTTCCACGGCGGAACGCTGGACTTCCTCGTCCGCACCGGCCTGCCGTCGGCCGACGCGTACGACCTGTGGTTCGGGGTGCCTGACGCGTTCGACCCCGGGTATGTCTGGGCCTACGCCGAGCAGGCAGGCCAGGGCTGGGTGCACCCCGGCGGAGCCGAAACGGTCGTGAAGCTCGGCGGCTTCCTCACGAACTCGGTCGCGATCGACCCGCGGACGGGAGTCGTGTACCAGTACACCGAGGGCACGAAGCAGGTCGTCCCCCTGCCCTTCGCCGTCTCCCCCGCCGACCTGGTCGAGGCCTTCGGCCTCGGCAACGTGGTCCGCTACGCACGCCCGGCCCCCACAGCGTGCCGCTTCGACGGGTGGACCGGAGCGTTCCTGAGCCGCGTGGGGCTGCCGGACACCGGGTGGTTCATGTCGCGAGCGGACCTGGACCACCACGGTTCGATCGTGCTGTCCGAGTGGCCCGACCGGGACGAGGAAATGCCCGAGGATCTCCGCGCCCGCGTCACGGAGTTCGACCCGCTGCCGTTCGCGGACGACGAGTCCCCATGGAGCCTGACCCTCGAAGAGGTGGTCCACGGGATCTGGTAACCCCGGAAAAGCCGGCGGGGTGCCCCCCGAAGGGAACACCCCGCCACGCCTGGGCTCAGCCAAGCCTCACGTCGTCGTACGACGCCTCCGCGCCCCCGGACGCCGCTCGCTCGGCCGGGTCACCGGGTCGCCCGCCTCCAGGGCGGCCGTGCGGCGCTTGGTGCCGAACGCGGCCAGCGCCTCGGCCAGCTTGTGGACGGAGGGCTCGGGAGCCATCACGTCCACCCGCAGACCGTGCTCCTCGGCCGTCTTGGCCGTCGCCGGGCCGATGCAGGCGATGATCGTGACGTTGTGCGGCTTGCCCGCGATGCCGACCAGGTTGCGGACGGTCGAGGACGAGGTGAAGAGCACCGCGTCGAAACCGCCGCCCTTGATCGCCTCGCGGGTCTCCTGCGGCGGCGGCGACGCACGGACCGTGCGGTACGCCGTGACGTCGTCGACCTCCCAGCCCAGCTCGATCAGGCCCGCCACCAGGGTCTCGGTGGCGATGTCGGCGCGCGGCAGGAAGACACGGTCGATCGGGTCGAAGACCGGGTCGTACGGCGGCCAGTCCTCAAGGAGCCCCGCCGCCGACTGCTCGCCGCTCGGCACCAGGTCCGGCTTCACACCGAAGTCGATCAGCGCGGCCGCCGTCTGCTCGCCCACCGCGGCCACCTTGATGCCCGCGAAGGCACGCGCGTCGAGCCCGTACTCCTCGAACTTCTCGCGCACCGCCTTCACCGCGTTGACCGAGGTGAACGCGATCCACTCGTAGCGCCCGGTGACCAGGCCCTTGACCGCGCGCTCCATCTGCTGCGGGGTGCGCGGCGGCTCGACGGCGATGGTCGGGACCTCGTGCGGCACCGCGCCGTAGGAGCGCAGCTGGTCGGAGAGCGACGCCGCCTGCTCCTTCGTACGCGGCACGAGCACCTTCCAGCCGAACAGCGGCTTGGACTCGAACCACGACAGCTGGTCGCGGCGGGCGGCGGCGGAACGCTCACCGACCACGGCTATGACCGGGCGGCCGCCGTCCGGGGACGGCAGCACCTTCGCCTGCTTCAGCGTCTGCGCGATCGTGCCGAGCGTGGCCGACCAGGTCCGCTGGCGGGTGGTCGTACCGGCGACGGTGACCGTCAGCGGGGTGTCCGGCTTGCGGCCCGCCGAGACCAGCTCGGCCGCGGCGGCCGCGACGGAGTCCAGCGCGGTGGAGACGACCACCGTGCCATCCGAGGCGCCGACCTCGGTCCAGCAGCGGGCGGAGGCGGTCCGCGCGTCCACGAAACGCACGTCCGCGCCCTGCGCGTCCCGCAGCGGCACACCGGCGTACGCGGGCACACCGGTGGCGGCCGCGACACCCGGGACGACCTCGAAGGGCACCCCGGCGGCGGCGCACGCCAGCATCTCCTCGGCGGCGTCCGTGTCCAGCCCCGGATCACCGGAAACCGCACGCACGACCCGCCTGCCGCCACGCGCGGCCTCCATGACAAGATGAGCGGCATCCCGGGCAGCGGCCGGGACCCCAACGGTTGTTGACGTGCCGTCAACCACCGTCAGCTGGGGTGCGCCCGCACTCGTGGACGCGTCCGCGGAGACCGCCGTCGGTACGACGGAGACGCCCGGGCGGGCGTGCGTCCGGACCACGTCGAGCACATCGGGCTCGGCGACCAGGACGTCCGCGTTCCCCAGCGCCTCCACGGCGCGCAGAGTCAGCAGTCCCGGATCCCCGGGTCCGGCACCCAGGAAGGTGACGTGACCGTGTTCCGGACGGGCGGCGGGAAGGGTGGTGGGGCTCAAAGTGCTCGCTCCCCCATCAGACCGGCCGCGCCCTGGGCGAGCATCTCGGTGGCGAGCTCGCGACCGAGCGCCGTCGCCTGCTCGTGCGTCTGGGGCACGGAACCGGTGGTGGACAGCTGCACCATGCGCGAACCGTCGGTGGTGCCGACGACGCCGCGCAGGCGCATTTCCTTGACAGTTGACCCGTCGGCCAGGAGGTCGGCCAGCGCGCCCACAGGGGCGCTGCAGCCGGCCTCCAGGGCGGCGAGCAATGACCGTTCGGCGGTGACGGCGGCCCGCGTGGACGGGTCGTCGAGCTCGCCGAGTGCCGCGATCAGCTCCGCGTTGTCCGCGGCGCACTCGATCGCCAGGGCCCCCTGGCCGGGGGCGGGCAGAACCGTGTCGACCGACAGGAAGTCGGTCACTTCGTCGATACGGCCGATCCGGTTCAGTCCGGCGGCGGCGAGGACGACGGCGTCGAGCCGCCCCTCGCGCACGTATCCGACGCGGGTGTCGATGTTGCCCCGGATCGGGACCGTCTCGATGTCCAGGCCGTGGGCGCGGGCGTACGCGTTCAGCTGCGCCATGCGGCGCGGCGAACCGGTGCCCACGCGGGCGCCGCGCGGCAGGTCGGTGAACTTCAGGGCGTCCCGCGCCACGATCACGTCGCGCGGGTCCTCGCGCTCGGGGACGGCGGCCAGCGCCAGGTCCTCGGGCTGGGAGGTGGGCAGGTCCTTGAGCGAGTGCACGGCGAAGTCCACCTCGCCGCGCAGCAGCGCGTCGCGCAGCGCGGTGACGAACACACCGGTGCCGCCGATCTGCGCGAGCGCCTCGCGGGAGACGTCGCCGTACGTGGTGATCTCGACCAGCTCGACGGGCCGGCCGGTCACCCGGCTCACGGCCTCGGCCACCAGCCCGGACTGGGCCATGGCGAGCTTGCTGCGCCTGGTCCCCAGCCTCAGTGCGTTGTCAGTCATGCCGGTCGGTCCTTCTCGTCTGTGTTGTCCACGGCCCGGGAGACGGCCGCGACCGTCTCGGGGTCGAGGTCGAACAGGGTGCGCAGCGCGTCCGCGTACCCGGCGCCGCCGGGCTCGGCCGCGAGCTGCTTGACCCGTACTGTCGGCGCGTGCAGCAGCTTGTCCACGACCCGGTGCACGGCCTGGCGGATCTCGCCGCGCTGGCGCGCGTCCAGGCCGGGCAGCCTGCCGTCGAGGCGCGCGATCTCGGCGGCGACGACATCGGCGGCCATGGTGCGCAGGGCGACCACGGTCGGCGTGATGTGCTGGGCCCGCTGGGCCGCGCCGAAGGCGGCGACCTCGTCGGAGACGATACGCCGGACCTGGTCCACGTCGGCCGCCATCGGCGCGTCGGCGGAGGCCTCGGCCAGCGACTCGATGTCCACCAGGCGCACCCCGGCCAGGCGGTGCGCGGCGGCGTCGATGTCGCGGGGCATGGCGAGGTCGAGCAGGAAGACGGCGGGCACCGGGCGCGGGATTCCGGCGACGGGCTCGGGCCTGCGGCGCTCGGGGACGCGGCCGCTGGAGGCGGCGGTCCGGGCGAGCGCGTCGATGAGTCCGGCCTCGGCGCGGGTGTCCTCGACGGCCTTGAGCGCGCGGGCGGAGCCCTGCTCGCGGCGGTCCACGGTGCCGCCCGCGACCCAGGCGGCGTGCTGCTCCAGGGCGGCGGCGTCGAGTCCGGCCACGGCGGCCTCGCCGAGCACGGAGAAGCCGCTCGCGCCCTGCACGGCGGCGAGGTCCAGCGGGCAGTTCTCCTCGGTGCCGACGGTGGCCGGCGCCGGCGCGGCCCCGGCGGCGGGCGTACGGCCGCCGTCCTGGACCTCGGCCACGGGCGCGCCGGTACGGTCCTGGAGGGCCTCGGCGACGGCGTCGGCGGTGAGCACCAGACCGGTGGCGCCGGTGCAGGAGACGACCACGTCGGCACGTGTCAGTTCGGCGGAGACGGCGGCCATGCGTACGGCGCGGGCGGTGGCGCCCTCGGCGTCGGCGAGGATCTGCGCGAGCCGCTCGGCGCGCTCGAAGGTGCGGTTGGCGACGACGATCTCGGCGACCCCGGCGCGGGCGAGCGTCGCGGCGGCCAGCGAGGACATCGAACCGGCGCCGATCACCAGCGCCCGGCGGCCTGCGGCCCACGCCCCGACGTCCTCGCCCGCGGCCAGCTGCTCCAGGCCGAAGGTGACCAGGGACTGTCCGGCGCGGTCGATGCCGGTCTCGGAGTGGGCGCGCTTGCCGACCCTGAGGGCCTGCTGGAAGAGGTCGTTGAGCAGGCGCCCGGCGGTGTGCAGCTCCTGGGCGCGGGCGAGGGAGTCCTTGATCTGGCCGAGGATCTGGCCCTCGCCGACGACCATGGAGTCCAGACCGCAGGCCACCGAGAAGAGGTGGTGGACGGCCCGGTCCTCGTAGTGCACGTAGAGGTACGGCGTCAGCTCTTCGAGGCCGACCCCGCAGTGCTGGGCGAGCAGCGTGGACAGCTCGGCGACACCGGCGTGGAACTTGTCGACGTCGGCGTACAGCTCGATGCGATTGCAGGTGCCGAGCACGGCGGCCTCGGTGGCCGGTTCGGCGGCGACCGTGTCCTGGGCGAGCTTGATCTGCGCGTCCGTGCTCAGCGCGGCCCGCTCCAGCACGCTCACGGGCGCGCTGCGGTGGCTCAGTCCGACGACGAGGAGGCTCATGCGGGCATCACGGCGGGTACGTCCCCGTCCGGTCCCTGCTCGGAGGCCTGCCCGGCGGCGGCGCGCGCGGCGGCCGCGGGCAGCGCGCCGTCGTTCGCGGCGAGCTCCTCGCCGGCCTTGCGCTGCTCGTGGAACGCGAGGATCTGCAGCTCGATGGAGAGGTCGACCTTGCGCACGTCGACGCCGTCCGGGACGGTCAGCACGGTCGGCGCGAAGTTCAGGATGGAGGTGACCCCGGCGGCCACGAGCCGGTCGCAGACCTGCTGGGCGGCGCCGGCCGGGGTGGCGATCACGCCGATGGAGACACCGTTGTCCTCGATGATCTGCTCAAGGCTGTCGGTGTGCTGCACCGGGATGCCCGCGACCGGCTTGCCCGCCATCGCGGGGTCGGCGTCTATCAGCGCCGCGACCCGGAAGCCGCGCGAGGCGAAGCCGCCGTAGTTGGCAAGGGCCGCGCCGAGGTTGCCGATGCCGACGATGACGACCGGCCAGTCCTGGGTGAGGCCCAGCTCGCGGGAGATCTGGTAGACGAGGTACTCGACGTCGTAGCCGACACCGCGGGTGCCGTACGAGCCGAGGTAGGAGAAGTCCTTGCGGAGCTTGGCGGAGTTGACTCCGGCGGCCGCGGCGAGTTCCTCGGAGGAGACCGTGGGGACCGAGCGCTCGGACAGCGCGGTCAGGGCTCGGAGGTACAGCGGAAGCCGGGCGACGGTGGCCTCGGGAATCCCTCGGCTGCGGGTCGCCGGTCGGTGAGTTCGGCCAGTTGCCACGGTGCTCCTGCGGGTAGAGCGGGGCTGGCGGTCATGCGTCCCCGGACCGCCCCGTCGAAAGCAGGCTATGTCTTTGTGAACGTGTGCACAAAGATGGTGTCCGATTTGCCCGGCCAACGTGACCGGGGTCACGCGCCCTCTTCCCGGGGCTGCACCTGGGGGCAAAGCTACACACTCCTCGCGAATCCCGCCCCCGAGACCAAACAGGCGTCCGATCCTAAGCGACGTTCCGGGTGTTCCGGGACGCCTGTGGACTACTTGGTCAGAGCCTTACGAAGCCGGTTCTCGTCCACCCGCCAGAAGGTGTGCTGCTCACCGTCGACGAGGACGACGGGGATCTGCTCCCAGTACGTGTCGTACAACTCACGGTCCTCGGTGATGTCCCGGCTCTCCCACGGCACGCCGAGCTCGCCGCACACCTTCTCGACGACGCCCTGGGCGTCGTCGCAGAGGTGGCAGCCGGGCTTGCGGACGAGGGTGACCAGGCGCTCCTGGGGCGCGGGCGGGCGCCGGAAGAGGGGGCTCATGCCGCCCATTCTCACTCCGCTCACGCACGCTCCTTAACAACGCGGTCGCGCAGAGTTCACGCCCGTCGAACCTCTTGGCTCCGAAGCGGCGTCACGGACTGGCTATGCTCACGCCATGGCCGCTCTAGGATGGCTCACCCCCCGTAGGCGCTCCGCCACGGCGCGGAGCGTGTTGGCAGGCGAGGCCTCGGCCGAGGCCGCCCGCAAGTCCGCGCGGAACGCGCCGGAACCCGAGACCGCCGAACCGGAGTTCCCGGTGCTCGGCGACGACCGCGCGGCCGCGTTCTTCGACCTCGACAACACCGTGATGCAGGGCGCCGCGCTGTTCCACTTCGGGCGCGGGCTGTACAAGCGGAAGTTCTTCGAGACCCGCGACCTCGTCAAGTTCGCCTGGCAGCAGGCGTGGTTCCGGCTCGCCGGGGTCGAGGACCCCGAGCACATGCAGGACGCGCGCGACTCCGCCCTCTCCATCGTCAAGGGCCACCGGGTGGCCGAGCTGGAGACGATCGGCGAGGAGATCTACGACGAGTACCTGGCCGACCGCATCTGGCCCGGCACCCGCGCGCTGGCCCAGGCCCACCTGGACGCGGGCCAGAAGGTGTGGCTGGTGACGGCCGCCCCGGTGGAGATCGCCCAGGTGATCGCCCGCCGCCTCGGCCTGACCGGCGCGCTCGGCACCGTCGCGGAGTCCATGGACGGCGTCTACACCGGCCGCCTGGTGGGCGAACCCCTCCACGGCCCCGCCAAGGCGGAAGCGGTACGCGCCCTGGCCGCCGCCGAGGACCTCGACCTCCCCCGCTGCGCCGCCTACAGCGACAGCCACAACGACATCCCGATGCTCTCCCTCGTCGGCCACCCCTACGCCATCAACCCCGACGCCAAACTCCGCAAACACGCCCGCGCAAAGGACTGGCGCCTCCGCGACTACCGCACCGGCCGCAAGGCAGCCAAGGTCGGCATCCCCGCCGCCGCCGGCGTAGGCGCGGTAGCAGGCGGCACAGCAGCAGCCATCGCCCTGACCCGCCGCAGGCGCTGACCGCCTGCGACGGGGCTTGAGCGAGCCCAGTTGGCGCCGCGCTCCCCCAACACCCTGCTTGGGCAGAGGGGCGCAGGCACGGCGGAGCACCTGGTGCCGCCCGGCGGCGGGGCCAGGACTGCGGGGCTACTGCCGCCCAGGCCGGCATGGCGACGGATACGGGTACGACCGAACATCTGATGCCGCCCGGCGGCGGGGCCACGACCGCAGAGCTGCCGCCACCCGGGTTGGCATGAGGGTTGGATACGCCGGGCACGACCGAGCGTTCAGTGCCGCCCGGCGGCAGGGCCACTGCCACGGGGCTACCGCCGCCCGGGCCAGTAAATGGGGCGGCCGCAAGCACGACCGGCATCCGGCGCCGCCCGACGGCAGCGCCACGGCCACGGGACTACCGCCGCCCGGGCCGACATGGGGGCGCAGGCACAGCCGATCATCCGGCGCCGCCCGGCGGCAGGATCACGACCGTGGGACCCAACCCCTGCCCCCCCCTTGCCGACGGAGGCGCATCGCGGGCACCGCAAAGGCAGCCCCGCACCCACGCCCCTCACCGACGGCCGCCCGCGCACCCAGCGTCACCCGGCAGCCGGAACCCCAGTTGAGCAGGGAAACCAGGGCCACCCGGTGCACCTCGGCCGAGCGGCGAACAATCCGGTGGACGGCACCGGGACACTTCCGTCATGGCCGTCACTCAGCAGCTCGCCCGTATCCCGGCGGAGTATCTCGCCGCCTGCCGCCGGTCGGCGGACGCGTCACCGGCCGGTGATCCTCAGTGGGATCCGCCGGCAAGGGACGTGCTGGACCTGGACTGGGCGCCGGCGCTGCTCGTACGCGTCGGCGAGGTGACCGGGCTCGACGAGGTCCGCCTCGGCGCCCTCCGGCGGGCCACCGACGGCGACACGGCCGTCGACCTGGGCTTCCTCCACACGCACCCGCACGCGATCGGCCCCTTCGGGCCGGCCCCCACGTCTCTGTCCAGCACTCAAGTAGCGCGTGTCTCCGAACTGCTCGACGAGATCGACATGCACGCCCTCCTGCCCGCCGACGACCACGAAGCCGCGTCCCTGATCGGCCACGGAGCCGACCGGATCACCGGCGGCTCGCGGGAGTACCTGCTGCACCACTTCGACGCCCTGCGTGACTTCTACCGCGACGCGGCAAGGCGCCGGCTGCTCGTCGTGCTCTGGTGGGACTGACCGGAGCGGCCCCCGGCCCGAACCCCGGGCGCCCCGCCCGCTGAATCGTTTCGCGGGCGCCCGGGATTATGCGCCCCGCTCTCCAACCAGCCTCAGCTTCGCAGAAATCGGCTGGTTTTCGGTCGGGAAGTGATCAGAAAAAGCAAGACAACTGGGCGCCAACTGGTCACGGAAGCGACGTAATCGACGATTTGAGCAACTGGGTGTAGCAGGGTCTACACGAAGCGTTATTCTCCTCAGACGCAAACCGGTACCCCTCCGTCGCTACGACGGGTGAAAGGTCCCGTACTGCACGTGATGGAAGCTCTGCCTCTGGGAGTCCCGTGTACCCACACGTCGGGGTTGACGCCTCGGGCCTGGCTACGCTGCGCGCAACTGTCGCAACGGTCAAAGAGACGCTGCGCGGCCTCGTCCCCACCGCGCACACCGTCCCCGCCCTCGCCACCGGCGCACCCCTGGGCCCGTGCTACGCACTGGCCGAGGGCAGCGCCGCCGTAGGCAGACGCGGCCGGTCGGCGCCCTCCGGCGCGCCCGCCGCCCGCCGTCCCGCCGCGGACAGCGACAGCGCCCGCATGATGGACCTGGTCGAGCGCGCCCAGGCAGGGGAGGCGGAAGCCTTCGGCCGGCTGTACGACCAGTACAGCGACACCGTCTACCGGTTCATCTACTACCGCGTGGGCGGCAAGGCCACCGCCGAGGACCTCACCAGCGAGACCTTCCTCCGCGCCCTGCGCCGCATCGGCACCTTCACCTGGCAGGGCCGCGACTTCGGCGCCTGGCTCGTGACGATCGCCCGCAACCTGGTCGCCGACCACTTCAAGTCCAGCCGCTTCCGCCTGGAGGTCACCACCGGCGAGATGCTCGACGCCAACGAGGTCGAGCGCTCCCCGGAGGACTCCGTCCTGGAGTCCCTCTCCAACGCCGCCCTCCTCGACGCCGTACGACGGCTCAACCCCCAGCAGCAGGAGTGCGTCACGCTCCGCTTCCTCCAGGGCCTCTCGGTCGCCGAGACCGCCCGGGTGATGGGAAAGAACGAGGGCGCCATCAAGACCCTCCAGTACCGCGCCGTCCGCACCCTCGCCCGGCTCCTGCCGGACGACGCCCGCTGACGCTGCGCAACCACAACCGCCGATCAACTCACGTTCCGTAAGCGCCAGTTGTCTTTCCGATCCGGTCATCCGCCGTCCGTAACCGAAGTGCCGAGCCGCTCGTTGTGCGGGATACAGGCTCCCTGTGGGCACGTCCTGGCCGACCCTCGTCGCCCGATCGTGTGGACGTGGCCACGGGCGTGCAACCCTCAGGACATCCCCTGGGGAGTCGACCGTCATGACGAGAGGAGGTGCCGCCAGTGATCGCGAACGTATCGGCGCACCGGCGGGCGAACGCCTTCGCCCAGGCCCTGGAGGAGCAGTCCGACCGGGACACGGCGGCCGAGCAGTCCGCAGCACCGACGGGATCACCGCCGACCGGGGACCCCTCCGCGCAGGGACTGCTCCTGTCCCTGGCCAGAGGCCTCGACGCGCTGCCCAAACCGCAGCTCGACCCCGAGGTCAAGGTCGTCCAGCGCGCCCAGCTGGTGGCCGCGATGGAGGCCATGCTCCAGGAAGGCACCCTGGGCGGAGCCGCGGACGCGTCGGTGCCCGAGCAGCGCTCCCCCGGCCGGGGCGCCCACCGGGCGAGCCCCCTGAGCAGACTGCGGCCCAGGTCGCGGCTGGCCAAGGGACTCACGGCGGGCGGACTCGGCCTCGGTGTCACCGCGAGCGCCTTCGGCGGAGTGGCCGCCGCCAGCTCCGACGCCCTGCCCGGCGACCAGCTGTACGGCCTCAAACGCGGCATCGAGGACTTCCGGCTGAACTACCTGAGCGAGGGCGACGGCGAACGCGGCCGGACGTACCTCGACCAGGCCTCCACCCGGCTGAACGAGGCCCGCAGACTGATGGAGCGCGGCCGCGGCGGCCACCTCGACCACGAGTCCATCGGCGAGATCCGCCGCACCCTCTCCGGGATGCGCCAGGACGTCACCGAGGGCCACCGGCTGCTCCACGCGGCCTACGAGGCCGACCCCAAGTCCCTCGGCCCCATCCAGGCCCTCTCCTCCTTCTCCCGCTCCCACCGCGAGGCGTGGACGAGCCTGAGCGACCAGCTGCCCGTCCAGCTCGGGGACGTCAAGGACCAGGTCTCCTCGGTCTTCGACGCCATAGACCAAGAGGTGGCCCCGCTGGAGTCCCTGCTCCCCGAGCCGCCCGCGGCCGGCAGGCAGGGCGGGAAGCACGCCGCCACCCCGTCCGCCCCCTCCGGCACCCACCGCCCGGCCACGCCCAGCAAGCCCGGCAGCACGCCCTCCGCGGGCGGAAAGCACGCGAGCCCCGGCAGCAGCCCCAGCGGCTCGGCCGGCGACCGCGACGAGGGCCTGCTCGGCGGCAGCACCGGCGGACTGCTCGACCCGCCCAAGTCGGGCTCCGACCAAGGCGGTTCCCCGTCCGCCGAGAAGTCCCCGTCGGCCAAGCCGGACGTCACCCTGCCCCCGCTCCTGCCGGGCCTCCTGCCCGGCCTGGGCATCGACAGCCAGGACTCCAACTAGCCGCGCACAGTACGACGGTGGGGCGCCCCTTTCCGAGCAGGGGCGCCCCACCGTCGTACGTACGGACCAGGGTCGTACGCGAGAAACCCGGGCGTCAGAAGAACACCGACCGCCGCTGCACCAGCAGCTTGTACAGCGTGTGCTGGATCTGCTCGCGCACCTGGTCGGTCAGGTTGAACATCAGCATCGGGTCCTCGGCCGCCTCCGGCGGATAGCCGTCCGTGGGGATCGGCTCGCCGAACTGGATCGTCCACTTGGTCGGCAACGGGATCGCGCCGAGCGGCCCGAGCCAGGGGAAGGTCGGCGTCAGCGGGAAGTACGGGAAGCCGAGCAGCCGCGCCAGCGTCTTGGCGTTGCCGATCATCGGGTAGATCTCCTCGGCCCCGACGACCGAGCACGGGATGATCGGCGCCCCCTGCCGCAGCGCGGTGGAGACGAACCCGCCGCGCCCGAACCGCTGGAGCTTGTACCGCTCCCCGAAGGGCTTGCCGATGCCCTTGAAGCCCTCCGGCATCACCCCGACCAGCTCGCCCTGGCCGAGCAGCCGTTCGGCGTCCTCGGTGCAGGCGAGGGTGTGCCCGAGCTTGCGGGCCAGCTCGTTGACCACCGGCAGCACGAAGACCAGGTCGGCCGCGAGCAGCCGTAGATGCCGCCCGGCCGGATGGTGGTCGTGCACGGCGACCTGCATCATCAGGCCGTCCAGCGGCAGCGTCCCGGAGTGGTTGGCGACGATCAGCGCGCCGCCCTCGGCCGGGATGTTCTCGATGCCCTTGACCTCGACCCGGAAGTAGTTGTCGTACACCGGCCGCAGCAGGGACATCAGGACCTGGTCGGTGAGCTCCTCGTCGTAGCCGAAGTCGTCGACCTCGTAGTCCCCGGTGAGCCTGCGGCGCAGGAAGGCGAGGCCGCGCGCGATGCGGCGGTCGAGCCCGCCGTCGTCCTCGGGCGCACCGCCGGCCGGGGGCTCGCCGGGCACCGCCCGCGTCGGCAGCGGCTGGACCGGCGCGCTCTCACCGGCCGCGGCCGGCCGGGCGCCGGCCGGGCCCCGGCGCCGCTGCGGGCGGCCTGTGGCACCTCCCCGGGACCGGTCGTCGTCGAACGGAATGACCTTGGCGTCCGCCATCGTTGCTGCGCTCCTCAGTTGGCGCCGGGCTGCGGGAAGGGGCCACCGCTTCTCGCGGTCAGCGCGGCGATCCGGTCGACGGCTCCCGCCAGCGCCTCCGGCGGCAGCAGGCCGGGACCCTGGCCGTGCGCGAAGTCCGCGAAGGTCTCCGCGGTCGTGAACCTCGGCGCGAAGCCGAGCGTCTCGCGCATCTGCCCGGTGTCCACCACCCGGCCGTGGGTCAGCAGCCGGATCTGCTCCGGCGAGAAGTCCGTCATACCGAGCGTACGCACCAGGGAGCCCGCCCAGGTGACCGCCGGCAGCAGCAGCGGCACGGTGGGCCGCCCGAGCCGGCGCGAGCACTGGGAGAGCAGCAGCACGCCGTCCCCGGCGATGTTGAAGGTGCCGCTGTTGAGCGTGCCCCGGCGCGGCTCGTGCGAGGCGATCCGCAGCACCTCGATCACGTCGTCCTCGTGCACGAACTGCAGCCGCGGGTCGTAGCCGAACACGGTCGGCAGGACGGGCAGCGCGAAGTAGGAGGCGAGCGGGGTGTCCGCCGTCGGCCCGAGGATGTTGGCGAACCGCAGCACGCACACCGCGACGTCCGGGCGGCGCCGGGCGAACCCGCGCACGTATCCCTCGACCTCGACGGCGTCCTTGGCGAAGCCGCCGCTCGGCAGCGACTTGGCCGGGGTGGTCTCGGTGAAGACGGCCGGGTCGCGCGGGGCGGAGCCGTAGACGTTGGTGCTGGACTTCACCACGAGCCGTTTCACGGCCGGCGACTTCTGGCAGGCGCCGAGCAGCTGCATGGTGCCGATGACGTTGGTCTCCTTGACCGTGGCCCGGCTGCCGCCGCCGAGCGCGGTGCCGGTCACGTCCATGTGGACGACCGTGTCCGCGCCGGTCTCCGCGAGCACCCGGGCGATCGTCGGCTGCCGGATGTCGGCCTGGATGAACTCGGCGCCGCCGAGATGGTGCGCGGGCGGCACCGCGTCCACCGCGATCACCCGGTCCACATCGGCGTCCCGCTGAATGCGGCGCACGAACCGGCCGCCCAGCTGCCGGGCCACTCCGGTGACGAGCACGATCTTCCCCAAGACCAGCGCCTTCCTTCCCGACCTCGCGCGAAACCCGGCTCCGACGCCCGCGTTCCCCGTGTGCGGCCAACCTATCGGGTCGGTGTTGCGCCACGATGACCACACGGGCCCGGACATGCCGAACGGCTCCGGACATGCCGATGGCCCTCCGCCCCCAGAGGGACGAAGGGCCACCGACCGCGCTTTCGCGGCGCGTCGCCTACTTCTTGTTGCGACGCTGAACGCGCGTGCGCTTGAGCAGCTTGCGGTGCTTCTTCTTAGCCATCCGCTTGCGCCGCTTCTTGATAACAGAGCCCACGACTACCCTCGCTCACTTCTCATGACTCGGTTGTTGGGCGCCATGGGCCCATACGACCTACGAGGGGACAGCCTACCCGCCCGAACGCCAGGGTCGTAATCGAGGTGTTCCGGGAAGATCCCGAAGCCGCCGTCAGGCCGTTTCCACCCCCACATAGCTCTCGCGCAGATACTCGTGGACCGCCTGCTCGGGGACGCGGAAGGACCGCCCCACCCGGATCGCGGGCAGATGACCGCTGTGCACCAGCCGGTACACGGTCATCTTCGAGACTCGCATGACCGAGGCGACTTCCGCCACGGTAAGGAACTGAACCTCGTTCAGAGGCCTCTCACCAGCTGCCATGACACACCTGAACCTTCCGCACTCGACGGCCACCGGCTTCCCCTTCCGGTGACTCTTCGTCGTTGCGTGCTCACTCCCCAATGTAGGGGCGGGTGATGCGAGTGGGGAAGAGGTGGACGCATCGGCGGCCTACTGTGACAGACAGGCCCGTTTGAGTACGTAGCGGGTGAGCGGGCGGTAGTGACTAGACCGCACGGCGTCGTCAAGCGGAACGACGACGGACACCGTCCCCTCCGCCTCGCCGACGAACGGCGCGGGATCGTCGGAGTCGGCCAGACCGATCGCCTCGAACCCCAGCTGACCTGCGCCGCAGACCCAGCCGTGGTCCCCGACGACCAGCCCGGGCAACGGCCCGCCGGACTCCGCCAGAGCGGCCAGCGCGAGCCGAACCGGCAGCGGGGAATGGCTGTGCGCCCCCGGCTCACGCCCCGGGCGCCCACCGCCCGCTTCCCGCACCAACGCAACACCTCGTACGTAGTCGAGGCGGTGCGTGCGTAGACCGAACCGGGTCAATATGTCGACACAGCGACCCTGCGCCGGGGTGAGCACAACACATCCCGCCGCCGACATCGCCGCCGCCAATCCGGCGTAGAACCCGAGCAGGGCGCCCGGATGCCCGGTGCCGAACAGCACCGGCGCCCGCCGCCGCACCGCCGCCCGCAGCCGCCCCGCGAACGCGTCAAGGGCGGCCAGCGTCCGCTCCGGGTCGATCACGTCCGGCCCCGAGACCCGCCCCGGGTCCGCCGACACCCCGCACCGCTCGGCCATCAGCGCCAGCACCTCGCGCGGCCCCCAGGACCGTACGGGATCGAGCCCGAGCAGCGCACGCGGGTCGCACGCCGCGAACAGCCCGTACCGGCGCAGGCTCGCCTCGCGCGCGGTGGCCACCTCACCGGCGAGCCGGGCGGCCAGCAGGTGCGCCCGCAGGGCACCGGTTTCCGACACGGCAGCGATGGTGGCCCACCAGCGCGGCCCCGGCGACCGGAACGGCGAAAGACCCCACGGTCGGCCTAACGCCGAGCGCCCCTCCCGGACACGGCCGGCGAACCCGCCGGACACCCGCCAGACTCCGCCGGAAAGCCGCCGGACGCCCGCCGCTCACGCCAGCAGACCCCGCAGCGGGAACGCGGCCCGCCGCGTCGCCAGCACCGCCTGGTCGAGGCGGTCGGCCGGGTCGTACCCCGCCGACCAGTCCCTGTAACCCACCGGCCAGCGCCCGTCCGTCATCCGCTGCGGCCCCAACTGCCGTGTACGCGCGTACACTTCCTGCCGCCAGCCCTCCGGGACCACCGTCTGCGGAGCGATCTCCCGGCCCGCCGCGATCCCCACCAGATGCGTCCAGGACCGCGGTACGACGTCCACCACCGCGTAACCGCCGCCGCCCAGCGCCAGCCACTTCCCGTCCGCGTACGCGTGCGCCAGCTCGTGACAGGCCAGCTGCACCGCCCGCTGCGCGTCCAGCGACACCGCGAGATGCGCGAGCGGGTCCTCGAAGTGCGTGTCGGCGCCGTGCTGCGAGACCAGCACCTGCGGCCGGAAGTCCGCCAGCAGCTCCGGCACCACCGCGTGGAACGCCCGCAGCCACCCCGCGTCCCCGGTCCCGGCCGGCAGCGCCACGTTCACCGCCGCGCCCTCGCCCGCCCCGGCCCCGGTCTCCTGCGGCCAGCCCGTCGCCGGGAACAGGGTGCGCGGATGCTCGTGCAGCGAGATGGTCAGCACCCTCGGGTCCTCCCAGAAGGCCGCCTGCACCCCGTCCCCGTGATGCACGTCCACGTCCACATAGGCGACCCGCTCCACGCCCAGCTCAAGGAGGCGGGCCACCGCCAGCGCCGCGTCGTTGTACACGCAGAACCCGGCCGCTCCGCCCGGCATCGCGTGATGCAGCCCGCCCGCGAAGTTCACCGCGTGCTCGACGTCACCCCGCCACACCGCCTCCGCCGCCGCCACCGACTGCCCCGCGATCAGCGCCGACACCTCGTGCATCCCCGCGAACGCCGGATCGTCCACCGTCCCGATCCCGTACGACCCGTCCGCCGCGCCCGGATCGGCCGAGGCCGCCTTCACCGCGTCGATGTAGTCCTCGCGGTGCACCAGGCGCAGCGTGGACTCCCCGGCGGGCCGCGCGGCCACGATCTCCAGCTCCTTGTCGAGCCCGAGGGCCGACACCAGCTTCCGGGTCAGCTCCAGGCGCACCGGAGCCATCGGATGGTCCGGGCCGAAGTCATAGCCCGTTACTGCCTCGTCCCACATCAGCTGTGCGCGGCCGCTCATGCCCGCCACCGTATCGGTCGCCTCCCGGCCCGAACGACCGGGCGTACACCACGGTGACCAGCACCAGAGCCATCGGCACGAGCATCGCCCCGCGATAGCTCCACGCATCCCCGAGCGCCCCCACCAACGGCGAACCAACCAGGAAACCCACGTAGTTGAAGATGTTGAGCCGCGCGATCGCCGCGTCCGACGAGCCGGGGAACAGCCTGCCCGCCGCCGCGAAGGTCTGCGGCACCAGCACACACAGCCCGAGCCCCACCAGCGTGAACCCGAGCATCCCCGCCCACGCCCCCGGCGCCGCCGCGACCACCACGAACCCGCCCGCCGCCAGCACCGCCCCCAGCCGCACGACCACCACCGCCCCGAGCCGCCGCACCCCGAGATCCCCCAGGGCCCGCCCCACCAGCGTGGTCACCATGTACACGTTGTACGGCACGGTCGCGAGCTGCTCCGAGCCGCCGAGCACGTCCTTGACGTACTTCGCGCTCCAGTTGGAGACCGTCGAGTCCCCGATGTACGCGAACGTCATCACCAGACACAGCGGCAACAGCACCCGGAACGCGACCCCGCCACCACCACCGGCCGGCTCACTCTCAAGGCCGCCCTCCCCGTCGACGTACCACCGGCTCCCCACCAGCGTCGCGGGCAACAGCACCAGCACCACGGGCAGATACGACACCCACAGCGCCAACTCCCCGTGCGCGCCCACCCAGGCGAGCGAGGCACCGAGGATGCCGCCGAGGCTGTAGGCCGCGTGGAAGCTCAGCATGATGCTGCGCCCGTACGCCCGCTGGAGGCTCACCCCGAGCATGTTCATGGAGGCGTCCAGCGCTCCCACCGACAGCCCGAACACCCCCAACGCGACCGCCAGCCCGGCCACTTGGTCCCCGGCGCCGACACCGAGCAGCGCCAGCAGCACCACCGGCTGGGACCAGCGCAGCAGCCGGCTGGGCGGTATCCGCCGCACCAGCTTCTCGGTGGCCACGCTCCCGCACCCGGCGAGCACCGGCACGGCGGCCAGGAAGACGGGCAACAGCGCGTCGGAGACCCCGTACCGCTCCTGCACGGCCGGAATGCGCGTCACGAGCAGGGCGAACGCGACGCCCTGGGTGAAGAAGCCGAACGCCAGCGAGGCCCTGCCGCGCCGCAGCACATCCGTCATGGCGGCGAGCGTAGGGCCCCGGGGTGCGCATGGATAGATCCGGCCAAAGATGAGTTCTGCTCATCTTCGGCCGGATCGGGGGCCGGTGACCAGTCGTCGGCCGAACCGCCGGCCAGACCGCCGGCCGGACCGGGGCTCAGGCGGCGGCCAGGGACACGGGGGCCACGGGGGTGTCGGCCTTCTCCGTCTCGTCGGCGAGAATCCGCTCCATCGGCGCGGCGGCGACGGCCCCGCTGACCACGAACGTCAGCGCCATGACCACGGCCATCAGCACCCCGCCCAGCCACACCATGGTGTCGACGGGCACGGTGTACGCCCCCACCACCCGCGCCACGCACTCGGCCAGCAGCGCCACGCCCCACACCACGGAGAAGGCCCGCTCCTTGCGCCGGAAGTCCGCCGACCCGGCCGCCGCACCCGACACCAGCCGCTGCCAGGCGGCCTCCTTGGCCGTGTCCCCCTTCACCAGGAACGGCTTCATGCCCTCGGTCATCATCGGCCGGCCGAGGAAGACGGAGACGAGGATGCCGATGCCGACGGTGCTGCTGACCGCGCC
Organism: Streptomyces sp. NPDC005435; assembly: GCF_040703155.1. Taxonomy (NCBI): domain Bacteria; kingdom Bacillati; phylum Actinomycetota; class Actinomycetes; order Kitasatosporales; family Streptomycetaceae; genus Streptomyces; species Streptomyces sp. NPDC005435. The sequence continues at coordinate 1,150 of NZ_JBEXEQ010000018.1, read as the reverse complement.
GTCCTTGGCGAGCATCAGCCGCGGGTCGCCGGAGACGAAGCTGAGCGCGAGCCCGACCACGTTCACGGTGAGGATGAGGAGCGCGAGCGCGTTGGCGGTGCGCTCCCGCACCAGGCTCCACACGGTCCGCGCGGCGGGCACCACGCTGCTCCCGGCGAGCGCGGCGAAGGTGCTCATCCCGAAGGCGCCCTTCAGGAGGTAGTACGCGCCGAGCGGCACCGCCACGTCCACGAGCAGCGGCTTGAAGTTCTCCAGCGCGCTCGGCTGCCGGCTGTGGCCCTGGTTCCCCGTCGTCTTCGTCATGCCCTCAGCTTCGCGGCCGAGGGGCATCCGGCAGTAGAAACGATCGTCCGGAGGTCCGCATGACAATTGTCAGCCCCGGAGCGATGGCCCCCGTCACACCAGCAGGTCGGCCAACTCACCCATGCCGGAGAAGAGTTGATTCGCACCGGCCAGCTTCCCGGCCGGCGTCATCGCGGTGAACCCGTACACGTCCATCCCGGCCGCCACGGCCGCCTGGACGCCCAGCGGGGAGTCCTCCACCACCAGACACCGCTCGGGGGCCACCCCCATGCGCTCGGCGGCGTACAGGAAGAGGTCGGGCGCCGGCTTGCCCCGCCCCACGTCCTGCGAGCTGAAGATCCGCCCCTCCTCGAACCACCGGTCGAGCCCGGTCGCCCGGTGTCCCACCCGGATCCGCTCATGGCTCCCGGAGGACGCCACGCAGTACGGCACCCCGTCCGCGGCCAGCTTCTCCAGCACCCCGTCGACGCCGGCGACGGGCCGCAGCTCCCGCTCGAACGCGGCGAAGACCCGCGCGTGGAAGACGTCGTCGAAGTCCTCGGGAAGCCGCCGCCCGGTCCGCTCCAGAACCAGGTCGTGGACGCGGTGCATGGCCGACCCCATGTAGTCCCGGATGGAGTCCTCGTACGTCGTCGGGTGCCCCAGCTCGGTGAGGTACGCGGCGAGCAGCCGGTTGGAGATGGGCTCGCTGTCCACCAGGACACCGTCGTTGTCGAAAAGGATGAGGTCGTAGTGCATATACCCGAGCCTATAAAGGGTCCGGAACGCAGAAAACCCCCGCACCAATGGTGCGGGGGTTTCCCTAAAATTAGTTCGGCGGCGTCCTACTCTCCCACAGGGTCCCCCC
>NZ_JBEXEQ010000017.1:27328-173228 GCF_040703155.1 Streptomyces sp. NPDC005435 | reverse complement strand
GCCGATGCTCCGCATCGACTCCCTCCTCCGCCTTGCGACGCACGGCACCAGACGCCGCTCCCTGATCCGGCCTGATCGACGAGACACCCCCTAGACCACGTACACGCTGGACATGATCTCGGCGATGGTCGTGACTCCCTCCTCCACCAGGCGGACGCCTCCGTCCAGGAGGGTGTCCATGTGCTGCTCGCGGGCGGCCCTGCGCAGACTGTCGATCGGTGCCTTCTCGACGAGCAGGCGCTTGACCGCGTCGCTCATCACGAGGAGTTCGAAGACGCCGATCCGCTCCTGGTAGCCGGTCCGGGAGCAGAAGTTGCAGCCCCGGCCCTGCCAGAACTCGATGTCGGCCGGCCCGCCGGCCTTGGCGAAGAAGGCCAGTTCGTCCACGCCCGGCCGGCAGGGCTCGCGGCACTGGTCGCAGATCCGCCGGACCAGCCGCTGGCTGACCACCCCGGCGACCGTGGAGGTGATCAGGAACGGCTCGATGCCCATGTCGGTGAACCGGTGCAGCGCGGAGCAGGCGTCGGCGGCGTGGATGGACGACAGCACGAAGTGGCCGGTGAGAGCGGACTCGACCGCGATCCGCGCCGTCTCGGCGTCCCGGATCTCGCCGACCAGGATCACGTCGGGGTCCTGCCGGAGGATCGAGCGTAGCCCGGTCGCGAACGAGATGCCCGCCTGCTCGTTGATCTGGATCTGGTTGACCGACGGGAACACGTACTCCACCGGGTCCTCGATGGTGGTGATGTTGCGCTCGCTCTGGTTCAGCTCACCGAGCGTGGCGTACAGGGTGGTCGTCTTGCCGCTGCCGGTCGGTCCGCCGCAGGCGACCATGCCGTACGGGGAGCGCAGCAGCGACTGGAACCTTTCGTACGTCGCGGCGGGCATGCCGAGCTCGGCCAGCCGGAACAGGGTGCGGTTGCTGTCGAGCAGCCGCAGCACCGCCTTCTCGCCCCAGATGGTGGGGCTGGTCGCGACCCGGATGTCGACCGACCTGCCGTCGATCTCGGTGGACAGCTGCCCGTCCTGCGGGCGCCGCCGGTCGACGATGTTCATGTTGGCCATGATCTTGATCCGGCTGACCAGGGACGGCCCCATGCTCTCCGGCAGGCTCAGCACGTCGTGCAGCGCGCCGTCGATGCGGTAGCGGACCCGGACCCGGTCGGCGTGCGGTTCGACGTGGATGTCCGAGGCCCGGTCGCGCAGGCCCTGGGTCAGCATGAGGTTGACCAGGTGCACGACCGGCGCGTCCTCGCTCACCACCCTGGCCCCGGAGCCGGCGCTGCGGCCGGTCTCGGTCGCCTCGAACGCCTCGACCAGGCTGCCGACGCCGGCCAGCGCCCGGTAGGTGCTGTCGATCGAGCGCCGGATGTCCGAGGGGGCCGCGATCGCCAGCCGCACCCGGTCCGGCGCGACGGCCCGGCCGACCTCGTCGAGTACGCGCGGGTCACCCGGGTCGCCCGCCGCGATCAGCAGCGTGCCCTCGGCCCGCCGTACCGCGACGACGCCCAGCGAACGGGCCAGTGCCTCCGGCACCCGGGCGGCTGCCTCGGGATCGGGCTCGCTCTGACGCAAGTCGGCTACGGGGAAACCGAGTTGAACCGACAGCGCCTCGACCAGTGACCGCTCGTCGACCATGCCGAGTTCGACCAGCAGCGCGCCGAGCCGCTTGCCCGACGCCGACTGCTGCAGGAGCGCCTCGTCCACCTGCGCCGGGGTCAACAGCCCGTGCTGGACGAGCAGTTCACCGATGCGCGGCCGCTGCTGCCCGGCGGTCGGAGACCGTGTCGCGCCGAACGCCGCGTCGCTGACGGGCGGTTCGCCCGCCGGAGCCGGAGCCGGAGCCGGAGCCGGAGCCGGGTCCCGCTCCGGAGACGGAGACGGCGCCGGGCCCCGCGCTCCGCCGGGCAGGGCACCGTCCTCGCCTTCAGGGCCTGTCGTCGCCGCGCGGCGCCGGAGAAGCCGGCGATTCGCCAAGGAACCCCACCCCTTTCGCGTAGCCGCAGTGCAGTCATCTGTTGATTAGTCAGCCATGTACTACGGGACGTCATCATGCTGTCATCCGCCCCGACTTCGGGGCAAGCGTCGGAGTCGACCCTTGTCAGTCCATCGCCCGCTACGTAGTCTATCGCTGAATAGTCAAGGCGTTACTATCGCTCGATTCCGCTCGCACCGGCCGCCGTGGATGGAGAAGAATGTTCACCTACCTGCAGGGCAAGTTGCGCCGGCGAACGCGTGAACCGAACGAGACGACGGACGCCGGCTTCACGCTCATCGAGCTGCTCGTGGTCATCGTGATCCTCGGCATCCTGTCCGCCATCGTCGTCTTCTCCGTCCGGGGCATCAACGACAAGGGCCAGGGCTCGGCGTGCAAGACCGACAAGTCCACGATCCAGACCGCGGAAGAGGCGTACTTCGCCGCCGACAGCCGCGGCAAGTACGGCACCATGGCCGAACTGGTGGACGGTGGCTTCCTGTCCAACGCCTCCGCCTGGTACGCCGTCGACGTCCCGGCGGGAGGCGCCACGTACGAGATCACGCCGAAGGACGCATCGAGCCCCTGCACCTGATACGGGAAGCGGGGGTCCGGTCATGCCACCCGAACTCGCCCTGATCATCGGCCTGCTGGGGCTCGTCGTGGGGTCGTTCCTCAACGTCGCCGTCTCCCGGGTGCCGGCCGGCCGCTCGGTCGTGCGGCCCCGCTCCGCCTGCCCCCGATGCGCCACGCCGATCGCGGCCCGGGACAACATCCCCCTCGTGTCCTGGCTTTTGCTGGGCGGCCGTTGCCGCGCCTGCCGGGCCCCCATCCCCGTGCGCTACCCGCTCCTGGAAGCGCTCACCGCGATCCTGTTCCTTGCCGAGGCGCTGCGCTTCGGCCGGTCCGAAATGCTGCCGGCCGCACTGGTGTTCACCGCCGGACTACTGGCCCTGGCCGCCTGTGACGCCGAACAGTTCCTGCTCCCGAGGCGCCTGATCTACCCGACACTCTGGCTCACCGCCGGGTGTCTGCTCGCGGCCGCGGCGGTCACCGGCCAGTGGCATCGGCTCGGGGTCACCGCGGCATGCGGAGTGGGCGCGTTCGCCGTCTTCCTCGCCCTGCACCGGGTGCGGCCCGCCTGGCTCGGGTTCGGCGACGTGCGCCTGGCCGGGCTGCTCGGCACCGGCCTTGGCTGGCTCGGTCCGTGGTATCTCGTCTTCGCCCTGCTGGCCGGCAGCGCCGCCGGGCTGCTGGTGGGCCTCGTGCTCATGGCGGCGGGGCGGGCGACCCGCCGTACCCGTCTCCCGTTCGGCATGTTCCTCGCCGCGGGCGCCGTCGCCGCCCTCCTCGTCGGCGCGCCTGTCGTCCACTGGTACGAGAGCGTGAGCGGCCTGTACGCGACGGCAGGCTGACGGCTGCCGGCAACCGGCGGACCGCAACGGACCGATCGGTCCGTTTTCCAGGTATCTGGCGCCTATTCCAGCCTTTTCGGCTCCGGGTCCGGCCGACAGCGCGATCAACACCGGCGACCGCCTACCCTAGTTACCATGGAACAACCTGATCTGCCACTGGCCGAGTGGATTGTGCTCGCACTCGTGGCCGAACGACCCAGTCACGGTTTCGCCATCGCGGCCCTCACCGCGGAGGGCACGGAAATCGGTGAGTTCTGGTACATCTCGCGCCCCATGGTCTACCGGTCGATCACCCGGCTGGTCGAGCGCGGACTCATCACGGCGGTCGGCGCCGAGGAGAGCGATCGCGGACCGCAGCGCATGATCTACGCCGCCACCCGCTCGGCGAAGACGGCCGTCAACCGGTGGCTCAGCGAACCCGTCGCCCACCTGCGCGACGTCCGCGCCGACCTCACGAGCAAGCTGCTGCTCCTCCAGCGTCGCGGCGCCAGCCCGGCCTGCCTGGTCGAACGTCAACGGGTCGTCATCGACGGGATCGAGAAGTCGCTGCGCGCCAAGGAACAGGCCGGCAACCACCTCACCCGCGCGATCTACGCCTGGCGGCTGGAGCACGTCCGCGCCGCGCGGCGGCTCCTCGACGCCGTCGACGCCGAATCGACGCGGCCGGCCGTCAAGGCCGGCTGACGTCACGTTCGCCGTCCGCGTCACCGTCGCGCGGGTCGTCACGGTCGCCGGGCCGGCGACCCCACGTCAGGGTCTGACGGGCGGCCGCCGGAAACGGCCCGTCGGCTACGGCACCTCGACGACGGTCTCGCAGGAGCCGCCGGCCGCGATCGAATCCGTGCCCGGAAGCGTCGGGCCGCCGTTGTCGTCGCCGGCGCAGACGTCCGTGCCGTTGCCGCCGGAGAGCGTGTCGCCGCCCGCGCTGCCGACCACGACGTCGTTTCCGGCGCCGCCGGAGAGCGCGTCGTCACCGGCCCCGCCATGGATCACGTCGTTGCCGTCACCGCCGCTGATGGCGTCGTTGCCAGGACCGCCGTCGACGTGGTCGGCGCCGCCGCCGGCCGACACGGCGTCGTTGCCACCGAACGCGCAGATGGTGTCGTTGCCGCCGTTGCCGCTGACACTGTCGTTCCCGTTGCCGGTCACGATCACGTCGGCGCCGCTCGTGCCGGTCACGACCCCGTTGCCGGTGATCGTGGCGGCGAGACCGTGGCAGCCGGCCGAGACGCCGAGCGTCACGGTCGCGACGTTCGAGTCGTCCGTGCCGTCCGTCGCCTTGTACGTGAAGCTGTCGCTCCCGACGTAGGCACCGGCGGGCTGGTAGCTGAACGAGCCGTCCGGGCCGAGCGTGAGGGTGCCGTGCGCGGGGCCGGTCACGACCGACGCCGTCAGTGTGTTGCCGTCCGCGTCCGTGTCGTTGCCGAGGACCCCGGGAGCATCGACGACGAGCGGGGTGTCCGCCCCGATGTGGCTGTACGACTCGTTCGCGGCCGTCGGCGGCCGGTTCGTCGTGTTGAACAGCACCGACGCGTCGTCGACGTACGCCGCCGAGCTGTTGCTGTTGGCCGTGGCGACATCGGGACGCCCGTCGCCGTCGAGGTCGGCCACCGCTGTGGCCTGTGGGCTGCTGCCGCCGTTCAGCCCGAAGGCGAGCGGGCTGCCGAACGCACCGGTGCCGTTCCCCTCAAGCACCAGGACCTCGTCCGTATCGGCGCTGGAGACGACCAGGTCGGCGTGGCCGTCGCCGTTCAGGTCGGACACCGACGCGGAGCTGGGGTTCGTCCCCGCCGACAGTACGCTCGCGGTGCCGAACCCACCCGCGCCGTCGCCGAGCAGGACAGCGACGCGCCCCGGTGAGCCGGGCGCCACGACGACGGCGTCCGGCTGGCCGTCCTCATCGACGTCGGCGAGCTTGATCCTGGACGGCAGTGTCACACCGGCCGGGACGCTCGACGCCGTGCCGAAGCCCCCGTGTCCGTCGCCGGACAGCACGGAGAGCGTGCCGGTCGACGAGTTGGACGTGATGAGATCCAGATGGCCGTCGCCGTTGAGATCGGCGGCCGCGATGTCCTGCGGGTTGCCGCCGCCCAGTCCGTACTGCGTCGCCGTGCCGAAGGTGCCGTCGCCGTGGCCGAGCACGACCGAGACGTTGTCCGTGTTCGCGTCGGACGTCGCGAGATCCGGCTTGCCGTCCTCGTCGAGGTCGCCCACGGCGACGCCGGTCGGGAAGCGCGCGACACACGGGTTGTCGCCCGTGGTGTCGCACCCGGACGTCGGGTTGAGCCGCACCGCTGCTCCGGCGCCGAGCGCGCCGGAGCCGTCGCCGAGCCAGACCAGAGCGACGTTGCCGCGCGAGTCCTGGCTGATGACGTCCGCGTGGCCGTCGCCGTTGACGTCGCGGATCACCGCCGAGCCGAGGAAGACGCTCGACGCGGTGCGCGGCGCCGCGTACTTCGTCACCGCGCCGAAGCCGCCGCCCGAGCCGAGGAACACGCCGAGGCCCTCGGCGCGGATCACCGTCACGAGGTCCGGTGTCCCGTCGCCGTCGAGATCGCCGATCGCGACGGCGGAGCTGCCGCGGCCGTTGTCGTCGAGGTTCACCGCGGTACCGAAGCTGGTCGTGTCGGTGCCGGCCGCCGAGGCCGGTCCCGCGGTCATCACGACGGTCGCCACCGCGAAGACGAGCGTCAGAGCTCGGCGTGCCCGACCGCGCTTGACTGCGGCTGGGCGGCCGTCCGGTGTGAGGTGCCGATGTGGTGATCTGTTCATGGGTGAGGCCCCTCCCCAGGGCCTGATGAACAAGAGTGGGTGACGCGCTTCGGCGGTACGACCGCCGACCGACAAGGGGGACCGCCGACGAGGACCGGCGAGCCGGGACCGTCGGCGGGCGATGTCCGTGCCCGGCCGACGGTCCGCTGTCCAGCGCTCCGGATCGCCTAGTAGCCGTAGGCGGCGAGGGTCGACTGGATGGTGGAGTTGCTGTCCCACTTGGTGTTGAACAGGTTGGTCCAGGCGGCCACCGCGCCGGCGTTGCCGCCGTTCAGGGCGACGCCGTACTGCTCGATGTCCCCGTAGCCCGAGTACGCGCTCGGATCGACGTCGGTCCACGTGTTGGGGTCATTGCCCGTGGTGCCGTTCAGCGAGCTCGACGTCCAGCTCACGTGCATGATGTTCGACTTCGCGACGAGACCCAGCTGGGTGTTCCCGCCGGCGTTCGCCGTCACCGCGCCGCGCACCTGACTGATCCCCGATTCCAGGCGCACCTTGCACGCGGTGCCCGCGCTGTCGCACGCGCTTCCGGTGAACACGTTCTGGCCCGCTCCGCTGGTGACCCACGAGAAGCCGTTCTGTGTCAGCGCCTGCTTGGACGCCGCACCGAACGGCGCGGAAGCCGGGTCGGCGACCGCGATCCGGTGCCCGCTCGTCGCGAGCCAGCTCACCACCCCCGCGATCGTCGTGGGCGCGCCGCCGGAGACCGGCGACGCGTCACAGCGGGGCGACTGCGCCTTGCCGTTGCCGCTGCCGTTGGCGTCCGCGCCGAACGCCAGCGGCGGACTCCCGGCGTTGGACGGGTCGTCACCGTGCGTCGAGCCGGCCCAGCTGCCGCTGCAGCTGTAGATCGCCAAGTGCCCGATTGCCACGAGATGTTTGCTCAAGGGCGCGCCGTTGCACTCGACGCTCCCGCTCGCCGTGCACGTCCCACCGGACGCGGTCGGGATGACCGCGTCCACGTTGGCTTCGTCCGCCGACAGGAACGCGTCGATGTGCAAAGGCCCGTTGACGCAGTTGTTCGAGGACGACGGATCGCACGTGGTGTAGGGGCCGGCGCTCTTCAACTGCTGACGCAGGCTTCCCGACGTGATCCCCCGCATCGTCGACGTGTCGATCGCCGGCTTGTTCCAGAACCCGCCGACCTGCGATGCGGCATTCGCCGTGAACGCCGTGAAGGACTCCAGCGACTCGATCGTGGCTTTCATGTCCTTCGTCGCGGGATAGATGTTGTTCGCGACACCGACCTGCGAGTTCGTCGTGGCGAACACGGTCGGCGCCCCGGCGGCGATCAGGGCCATGGCGAGGGCACCCACCGCGAACGCGCGCCGTATCCGGCGCATCGCGGTGCGGCCGGAGGGGGGAGTGCCCCGAGTGTGTCTGGACCTTCGTTGCATCTGCTACTCCTCGTCGATCCGGTTGGCGGCGGCTGCCGCACGGGCACCCTGTCGGCGGGAGGAAGCACATGCCCGCGAACTCGTGGGCATGTGCGTGGTTTTCCGGCCTGACGGTGCCTCACACGCCTAGATGGTGCTCATGCGGCAACTCGGTAGTCAATGATTGACAACCTCGCTTGCTGTGGATGTAATGCACGTATCCAGCCCGTAGTGGGCCGGCGCGCGAGTGCCGTCGACCTGTTGCGGGACGCGAGGGAGGGACCGTCGGCGCGATGGGCGGAGGCGTGTTATGGCACTGTTGAGCAGACTGCCGCGCTCGCGCGTGTTCAGGTGGGGTGCGCTGGTTCTCGCGGTGGCCGTGGTGGCGGTGGTAGTCGTGGCGCTGCTGCGCGGCGGGTCGGATGCGGCCGCCCAAGCCCAGAAGCCCGACCCCGAGTGGTGCAGGCCGGGCACCCAGCGCAGCTCGCTCTGCCCGCACAACAAGGTGTTCCACGCGAAGGAGTACGCCGTCCACGGCGACGCCTTCGACTGCGTCGGCTTCGCCAGTCAGGCGGATGCCCAGGCGGTGCTGCGGGCCAACCCCGGCGACCCCAATCACCTTGACGACGGAGGCGGCGTCGCGTGCCGCGGACTGCCGGAACCGCGCGACACCAAACCGGTCGCCGGCGCCGCACAGCACTTCACCTGCGGTTCCGGCGACACGCGCAGCGCGCTCTGCCCGCAGCCGAAGCGGTCCTTCGACCCTCGCTACTTCCTGCGCTACGGCAATGACGCCTACGACTGCCCGGACTTCGCCGGCCAGGCGGACGCGCAGGCCGTCCTGCGTTTCGCGCCGGCCGACCCGAATCACCTCGACGACGACAAGAACGGCATCGCGTGCCCGGACCTGCCGGGACCGAAGGACGTCAAGCCCGTGCGGCGGGGAACACCGTGACGCGGCGTGGGCTCGCGGGTGCGCTCGGACCGAAGGCGACCCATCGATCGAAGGAAGCCCCGACTGCCATGACATCGGACCTTCGTCTCTTCTCCTCGCGCGCCAGACGCCAGGACGGGTTCACGCTCATCGAGTTGCTCGTGGTCATCGTGATCCTCGGCGTCCTCGCAGCCATCGTGGTGTTCTCCGTCAGGGGCATCGGCGACAAGGGCCACAAGAACGCGGTGTCCGCGGACGCGGCCACGCTGCGGACAGCGGAGGAGTCGTACTGCGCGAAGCACGGTCACTACGCGACAGTCGATGATCTGAAAGCCGACGGGCTGCTGGCCGGCGATCCGGTCTACAACATGGTGTCGGTCGGCGAGGAGAACAAGTGCGGTCGGGGCGAGAAGTCGTCGTTCACGCTGTACGACACCTCCGCACCGACGGAGTCCGGAGCGGACGCGATCCCGGTGGGCGCGAACGCGACCGACCTCGCGGTCGACGAGAAGGCAGATCGCGTGTACGTCGTAGCCCCCGACAGCAACAACGTCACCGTGATCGACGGCAAGACCGACACCCCGATCGGTACGCCGATCGACGTTTCCAGCGCGGTGTCGAGTCCGACCCGTATCGCGGTCGATCCCGGCACAGGGCGGGTCTACGTCGGGGGTACGGGCGGCGTCGCGATCATCGACACGACCCATGCCAATCAAGTGACCCACGTCGGCGACTTCACGACGGCCGTCGTCGGCCTGGCCGTCTCTCCCGAGAACGGCGACGTCTACATCGGCGGAAGTGACGCAGGCTATCTGTCGGTCGCCTATGTCCCGGCCGGCACTTCGTCGGCGACGCCGATCCCCCTGCCCGCCGCGAGCCTCGCGGCCGATGACGTGGACTTCTCCTCCGACATCGTGCACCACGCGGTGTACTTCTCGAAGCGGGGTACGGGCAGCGGAACGAGCCCCGATGCCGCCAGCGGCCTCTTCGCCGTCTCGTCGCAGACCCACGAGGCCAAGGTCGTAGCGCAGTTCCCGACGAAGCCGGGCTGCGGCTCCAATGCCGGGGACGTCCTCCTCGGGAACAGCGTTCGTGGCACCACCGCTGTCGATCCCGGCCGCAACCTGGTCTACCTCCCTGCCCGGAGGTGCGTTCCGGACCCGGCGAATTCCTCGGGCCGGTGGAAAACTGTCGCGACGACGATCGTCATCAACCCCGGCGACGGCAGTTCAACAGCGATCAACGACCCGGTGGGAACCACCTACACCAGCCAGGTCGCGGTCTACAACTCGGCGGCGGGGGCGGTCTACGTCTACTTGGAGGGGGGAGTGAACTGCGCCGGCAATGGGGCCCGCATCGACCGAATCGTCGGGACGAAGGTCACGGGGCAAGTGTCGGTCTGCGCAGTGTCAGTTGCCCCAGGGAACTATGCGCATCAGGTCGCCGTGCTGAGAAACTTCAACAGGATCTTCGTCGCACAGAGGAATGTTCTCAGTGCGCCGGGCGGCCTCGGGGTGGTCGACGGCGGCACCCTGCTGGCGCAAGCTCCGCGCGGCACGCCTCGCCAGTTCGCCGCGCTGGCCGTGAACGACAAGACGGGGAAGGTTTATGCGGTCGATCAGGCTAACGCGACGGTCGCGGTGTTCCGGACAGGATCGGCCTAGGACCATGCCGGAGCAGCCACGCGGCCTCCACAAGAGCCCGGATCACCGGTTGCGGCCGGGTCGTCGTCTCTTCCTCGCGGCGGTCGGTGTTATCGCGGCGATCACGCTGACCGCGTGCGGCGACGACGGACCTCCGAAGCGGACGTTCGACGTCGCTCCGTATGTGCACAAGGGGCACGTGGTCGACTGCGACGCGTTCAAGGCCCAGGCCGACGCGCAAGCGGTGCTGCGAGCGGACGCGCTCGACCCGAACGGGCTCGACCGGGACGGCGACGGTATCGCGTGTCCGAAACTCCCCGGCCCTGCGGACGAGAAGCCGGTCCACCGCGACTTCATGACCGACAAGGACGGGGCGCCGATCACCAAGCCGATCAAGCCGTCGCCGACAGGGAGATGACGCACACGGCAGCGGCGGTTCTTGATCGGCAGGCGTCGGGGGAGTCGTCGTGGCTCGCGGTCAGACGCGGGCCTCGTAGACGATGTTGAACGGGGTTTCCGCCGCCCGGCGGAACCGGGTCAGGCCTGCCTCCGCCGCGACCTGACGGGTGCGCTCCTCGCCCGCCTGGGCGCCCAGGGCGCGGCCGACCTCCTGGGACTGCGAGGCCGGCGTGCAGATCAGGGCCGAGGCGCCGTAGAACGTGCGGCCGAGCGGGTTGAGGTTCTCGTCCAGTCGGTCGCCCGCGAACGGCTCCACGAGCATGATGCTGCCGCCCTCGGCCAGTTGCTCCCCGCTGTGCGCCAGGGCGCCGACCGGGTCGCCCATGTCGTGCAGGCAGTCGAAGAACGCGATCAGGTCGTACGGCCCGCCGCCGAAGTCCTTGGCGCCGGCGACCTCGAACGAGACCCGGCCCTCGACACCGCTCTCCGCGGCCAGCCCCCGGGCCGCCTCGACGGACGGTCCATGACTGTCGAAGCCGGTCACCAGCGCGTCCGGGAACGCCTGGCCGATCATCACGGTGGAGTGGCCCAGTCCACAGCCCACGTCGGCCGCCCTGCCGCCGTCGCGCAGCTTCTCCACCACGCCGGTCAGCGCCGGCAGCCACTCGTCCACCAGGTGCGCGGCGTAGCCCGGACGGAAGAAGCGGCCCGTACCCGCGAACAGGTCCGCGTGGTGCTCGTGCCAGCCGACGCCGTGGCCGTCCCGGAAGGCGCGCTCCAGCCGGTCCCGTTCCTCGGCCGAGCCGCAGGACAGGAACGCCTGGTACCCGCCCAGTGCGAAGGCCGGGCTGTTCTCGTCGGCGAAGACCGCGTGCTGCTCCGGTGTCATACGGAAGCGGTCGTCGCCCTCGTAGGCCAGGTATCCGCTCGCGGCCATCGCGGCCAGCCATTCGCGGACGTTCCGCTCGGTGGTCCGGGTACGCTCCGCGAGCTGCCCCGGGCTGACGGCCTCGCCGTCCGCGAGAGCCCGGAAGAGTCCCAGCCTCTCCCCGAGCAGCACCAGCGGCGCCGCCGCGACCGCACCCAGATCGGTCACGACCTTCCCGAGCAGCTCGTTCAACTTCGCTTCGTCCACGGTGCGCATGTCGCCCGACACGACCACACCTCCTCTCGCCTTTTGTGCGGCTGACGCTACCTCGGACTTATGGGAGGCATTAGTGCGAAACACGCGAATCGCGGGCGTGCGAGCGATGCGTTACCCGTCCGTACGCGGTACAGGGGCTGCCGAGTCGATTGTCAGGTGGCGTTCAGACCGAACTCGACGCGCAGCTCGTTGGCGATGACACGGCCGCCGTTCAGGGCCACGGCCTGCTCGGTGCCGTAATACGTCCACTGAGTCAGATAGCCGTTGCTGGTCTTGATGACCACCGTGACGACATTGACACCGTCGCCGTCGCGCTGAAGGTGGAACCACGCCTGCGGAATATTGGCATCGCTCTTGCTGCTGTCGAATCCGGCGTCGTACGGATCAAGATTGACGACCGTACAGCCCGGCTCCTCCTGGACATAGCCCTGCGGACCGATGGCGCACGGCTCATCGCCGGCCGGCCGCTTGCGGAGCCGGTCGGCCATGAATCCGTCCGGGTCCTTGTACACACTGATCAGCTCCCCGGTGAGCGGATTGTTCTTGAGCCCGCCATTCCACTCGCCCTGGGTGATGTAGCAGTTTCTGCGGTCGACCGGCGTGGAGCGAGTCGGGTCGCCGACATACGGGCCGCCGCCGTGGACGGCGATGTAGGCGTTGTGCCGGGTGATCCTGCTGTAGCGCCGCATCGTCATGAACGCGCACGGATCGGGCGTGCCGTCGTTGATCGCCTGACGCTCCTTGGCGAGGTCCTTGCCGTCATCGTCTCTTTTGCTCGTGGCCGCGTCCTCATTGGGAGGCAATTGGCCGCTGTTGACGACGTGCCAGCCGGCATGGGGATCGTCGCCCGGTGCCGGGGATTGAGCGGCCCGTGACGAGGTGCCGGCCGACGGCTCTTTGGCGTTGTCGGCGTCTTTGCTCTCGCCGCAGCCCGCAAGGGGAAGTAAAAGACTCATGGCGCCGGCCACGGTCAACAGCGAGATACGCGACTTGCGCATGGAAACTCTCCTTGCTCAAAGGGGCCATGCCTGCCGGCTTCAGCGCTGGACCTCGCACAGTGTGGCGTCAACGGTGCGGGCATGGAGGGCATTTGTCGATGTTGCACTCTGTATGGGGGGTTTGCGGCGCACGCAGGTGGACGACGGCGATGTCCCAGACGGCGACCACCGCCTCTGGGGCGAGCTGGGACAGGACCGGGATTGCCTGATACCAGCCAGAGGTGGCCAGAGCGCGGTGGAGCGGCTTGATGGCGGTCTCCCTGGCGGCAGGTGCGGCAGAGGTCGTCTTCAGGGCCAGGTGCCGAATGGCGAGGGTGAAGGGGTCTGTTCCGGTCGGGTCGGAGACGGGGCAGGGGCGGTGGGGAATGCGGGCGACGTGTGAGGCCACCGCGGTCAGTGCTGCTGCTCCGCAGTGCGGGGCGCCGGGCAGCGTGGCCACCCGCAGGGCGGTGGTGGGGTCGCCCAGGGCCACGTGGAGTACCGCCAACGCGGCGGTGGGGAAGTGACCGCTTCCACGGTTGGCCAAATCCTTGGTCAGCCAGTCCAGTTGGCGGCCGGGGTGATCGCCGGCGCCGACGCACAAGAAGGCCTGTACGAGGACGTCTTCGGGATGCCGGGAGTGTGGGCTGCTTCGCGCCGGCTGCTCACGCGCGTACTCCCATGCGGTGTCGAAAATCAGTCGCTGTTCGGGTGGCAGGTGGGTGGTAGCCGGGAGCAGCTCTGCCAAGGAGGACAACAGCCCTTGGCTTCGAATCGTGTGCCGGGCGGCGTCCAGGCGCTTCAGCAGGGGAAGGACCAGTTCGGCCGCCGCTTCGGGCGCCACGGTCGCCAGTTCCGTCGCGACGGCGATCCGCACCGCGCGATCGGCCTTTCGCCAGGCGGCCCGGCCGCCGGCACCGTCCGGCCGCGTGTGCCGCGCGATCAGGCTCAGCGCGGACTCCACTTCACCTGCGCACGCCAAGGCATGCGCGGCGTACGGCCAACTCGTCGCGGCGGCTGCGGAGGCGGCCGCACGGGCTGCCGTTCGTGCGTGGTGGAGTGCCGCAGCCGCCTGGAGGGAGTCCGCGTGGGCCAGGGCCAGGGCGGCGTGCAGTCGCACCTGGTCCGCCGGGTGCCGTACGAGGTCCGGCAGGGGCGCGAGCTGCGCGGCCGCGCGGGTGCGGACGAGCGCTCCGGCCAGGTCCGGCAACCACACGGGAGCGTGACCGCTGCCGGGGGCGGCCGTGGGCAGGAGGGCGAGTGCCTGTTCCAGAGAGTGCTCTGCTTCACCGACCGCGCCACGGTCGGCCAATCGGAAGGCCTGGCCGGCGAGTTTGGTGGCCTCCGCGAAGGCTTGATCCTCGTTCTCGTCGAGGTCGGGTGGCCCAGGCTGTTCGACCGGCTCCGGAGGAAGGACGCGTTGTCCGAGCTCCAGCACGCGCGCGGAGGTTTCCGGTACGGCCCCGACATCGGCGAGGGCCTGGGAGAACACGGTGAGCGTGTGCCGGAAGCCGAACTCGGCGTGGAAGGCGTCCGCTGCCGAAAGCGGACCGGCGTCCACGGACAGTACGTGGTCGAGATACCGGCACGCCGCGTCCACGAGTGTCCCGGCCTGGACGGGCCGGTACCGCGCCAGGAGCGAGGCGGCGGCCGCGATCGCTGAGACGTTCTCCAGGGTGGGCGCCGCCTCCCACACCTCTGTCGCGTACGCCAGGACACGGTCGTGGAGACGGTCGGCGCGGTGGGGGGCCACGGATGCCACCAACTGCCAGAGCTGGATGGCGCCGGCCGCCGCGACTCCTTCGGCAGGGTCCGCGCCGGCGAGCGTCTCGGCCTGCTCTTCCAGCTCGTCCAGAAGCTCTGCCGCGCACTCCGGATGGTCCGGTGCCAGCAGGCGGGCGGCCGGCGCCCACGCCTCGTCGCGGGCCGTGTTCGTCCCCCGCGTGGAGCGGAGCAGGGCGAGGGCGTCCTCGTACTGGCCCGGGAGGCCGCGGCCGTTGCCCGGCGGGGCGGGGAACCCGGCATCGGGCCGGGCACCCGCGTCCACGACCTGCCCGGCGGAAGCGGTGCCGCCCCGGGGGTCCGGCTCGGGCATCGTCTCCAGCAGGGCCAGGGCCGCCTGCGCTGCCGCGATCTCCGCTTCGTCGGCGGCGTAGCCGAGACGGTACGTCTCCCGCAGGGCCGCACGCGCCCACCGTCCCGCCTCGCGTGCGGCATCGGCGGCCTGTTCGTCGCCCATGGCCTTCAGGACGTGGGCTACACCGGCCAGATTGAGCGCCTTGTCGACGGCTCGTCCGCAGGTGCCCGCGAGGGCGCGGGCCCGTTGAGCATCGCCGAGCCGGGCAACGGTCCGCACCACAGAGTCCGGCAGCGGCCGTACATGTGCCGACAGCAGCTCGCGGGATGCGGCGACCGCGGCCGCCGTGGCCAGGCTCGGCGGTGGCGAGCCGTCCGTGCCGGGCGGAGCCACGAGGTCAAGCTGAGCGAGAGCGACATCGGCTCCGGAGCGCCGGACGAGGCGGAGCTGACGCCGAGGGTCGAGGACCAGGGCCGTGAGCCGGCCGATGTTCTCTGCTTCGTGCAGAAGGCGCGGGTAGCCCGTGAGGACGTAGTCCGGGGTGTCCTCGGGCCACCCCGCGTCTTGGTAGTGCCGGGCCCAGCGGTGCAGATCGTCGGTGCGTTCGGCGAGGAAGCGGCTGCCCAACGAAGTGCGCGCGGTCTCGTACAGCGTGGCATGGGCCAGTACGAAGGTCTGCCGGCCGGCCTCCGCGTCCGCTTCGGTCCGTACGTTCAGGGGGAGACGTCCGGTGCGCGTGGGCGCCATGGAGCGGCCGGCCACGGTGCCGAGCTTCTCCTGGATGTCGTACGGCGTGGTTCCAGGGAGGAGGTCGCTCAGGTCCGCGCCGGTGAGAGCGCCTCGCGCCGAGACGAGCAGTCCCAGGAGCCGTCGGCCGATGTCCCGGTCGGCGAGAAGGGTCCGCAGCTCCACGGTGGCGGTGTCCCGGATGATCCTTGCGGCGGGGGAGTGGGACAGCCGCCGGACGATGGAGGCATCCCGCAGCGGATGGTCCGGTGCCAGTTTCACCGGAACGCGCGGGTGGGGGCGCCCGGTGACGATGACACGCATGCCGTACGGGGGGACCTTCGGCAGCAGCCCGGCGATGCCCGCGCTCTCCAGGCCGGCGTCCGCGTCCTCGTCGAGCCCGTCGACGAGCAGGACCAGGCGCCGATGGCGCTCCGCACGCGCGCGGGCCGCCGCCTCGTACAACAAGTCGAGGGCCGGCCGCTTCCGGTCCAGGGCAGGGCGACGCCTGCTCCCGGCCGCAGCGGCCAACTGCTCGCCCACCGCCAGTACGAAGCCGTCACGGCGGTCGGTGCCCAGGCGCCCCGCGACGACGTAATGCGCGACGTCCACCCCGGCGGGCAGCTGCCGGGCCGCGAACCAGGACACGAGAGCGGTCTTCCCGGCCCAGGGGCCCGCCTGCCACCACATGTACGAGGGGGCGCCGGCCGGAGCCGTGACGAACGCCCTCAGCTCGGCCACCTCCTGCTCGCGGTCTTCGAGGTCGCCGGGGAGGACGTCCAGGAGCGCCTGGGACGGCCCTTTCAGCAGCCGCCCTCGGGAAGCCGCGTGGACGCGGGGGCCATGGCCGCCCTGCCCGCCCGTGCTGACGCCCTGCGCCGCGCGCAGCCGACGGCCCCAAGCACCCACGGGCATGCGGACGTGCCCCGGCGTGCGCCGGGCCGCCCGGTCCTCCAGGAACGGGATGAGCACCTGCGTGACGTAGTCGACGTGACGTGGTCGCTGCGGGGGCGTCTTGTTGAACCAGTCAGAGAGGTTCGACTTGGCCACGGTGCAGCCGTGCTGCTCGGCTAGCTGGACGAGCCGTGTGTACGTGAACTCGGCACCGCCACCCGCCGCCGCGTAGAGCGTCTTCAGGTCGGCCATGAACGTCGGCACCTGCTTGACGTCGCCGCGTCCGCTCGGTGCGGAAAACTTCTCCGGACACATCTTCATCTCCTCTCTGACCTGCGTGAACAGCACGGACTGGCTTGTGCGGACATCGCCGTACGCTGCCCTGGAGGCGGATATCTGGGGGACCGCGCCCGGGGGAGAAGGCCACCGGGCGGAAATCCCGAGGGGGACGCACGTGTCCGTTCTGCTGCCCGTCCTGGAGTCCGTGCTCAAGGACGCCGCCACCGTTTCCGCCGCCACCGGTCTGACCTATGCCGGGGCCGTCGTCATGGTGGCGGCCTCTTCCGTTCTCTTCCGCAGCCCACAGCGTCGTCGTGACGCCCGGGCGACACTGACGATCCTGATGCGGCGCCGCGAAAAGCGCTGACACCTTCAGGCCTACCGCCGGCCCCTGTTGGGGTCCCCCGCCGGGATCGCGCTCAGCGGGTCAGGATCAGTCCGCAGCTGTAGGCGCGTGCGTGGCCGAGGCCGTTCGAGAGGACCTCGACGAGGGTTTCCGGGTCGGTGACGGTGAGGGAGCCGCGGATCTCGGCGCGTCCGATGCGGACCCGCTTGTTGCGGTGGCTGCTGGACACCGTCGGCAGCATGTGGACTCCCAGCGTGAGGGGGTCGGCGGTGGCGCCGATGCGGGGGA
Source organism: Streptomyces sp. NPDC005435 (assembly GCF_040703155.1). Classification (NCBI taxonomy): domain Bacteria; kingdom Bacillati; phylum Actinomycetota; class Actinomycetes; order Kitasatosporales; family Streptomycetaceae; genus Streptomyces; species Streptomyces sp. NPDC005435. The sequence continues at coordinate 155,983 of NZ_JBEXEQ010000017.1, read as the reverse complement.
CGCCGTCCTCGGCTCGCGCCGGTTCCCCGTCGGCCTGGAAGCGACGCGCGAACCAGCGTTTCACGTGGTCCGGAGTGGTGTGGGCGGTGCGGATGCCCCGTGTCTTCTCCGTTTCCCCCGTTTTCTCCGCGACGGGTTGGCCCGTGCGCCTGCTGCGGGTCGGGTTGACGACCGTACGGAAGCCGAAGACCTCGCCGGCCTTGAAGGTGCGGTCGACGGTGATGAGGTGCGGGGCCGCGGTGAAGGCCCCGCGCGGTATCCGGGACCAGTCGCCCGGGACCCGGGACTGCACGATCAGGACGAGCGCGGCCGCCTTCAGGTCCACCGACCACGTCGACAGGACACCCAGCTGAGCGCGGACCTCGGTGTCACCGTCCTCGACCCAGCCGTGGAAGCCGCTCATGACGGTGCGGTGCATCTCCTGGGCGTCGACCAGGGACTTGGCCACCAGAGGATGACGGGCGTTCAGGGTCAGGACCGAGTGGGTGGCGACGAAGCGGGCCGCTGAGGCCCGTGTGCTGTTCACGGGATGATGTCCCATCCGGTCGCGGTCGGTGCGATGGTGATACGGGTACGGGTCTCCCAGCGCGTGACATGGGCGCGCCGGGCCGGGTCGAAGCTGACCGGCTGATCGTTCACCCGCAGCGCCCCGCGCGTGCCCGACGGGACCTGGATCCAGGCCACGGGCCGTCGGCCCGAGGTGTCGGGTCCGTCCGGGCCGGGGAGCAGGAGCTTGGCGGCGAACGCGGTGGCGATGGTGCCGGGCAGGATCTCCGCGGCCAGGGTCCCGGAGGGCGGGCACGACTTCCGGCCGAGCCACAGCAGCCGCTTCGGGTGCTCCAGGGCGTAGGAGACCTCCTCCAGCAGCGCGCGGTCCTGGTGTTCGAGGCCGACGACGAACGCCGCGTCCGACAGGTACCAGCGCTCGGTGATCAGCGACGAACGCGACAGCTTTGCCGAGACGAGGGTCCCGGAGACGGAATCGGCCGTGATCTTCTTGGGCGCCCCGTACCAGCCGGCCAGTTCGTGGTGGCCGAAGCCCGGCCCTTCTGCGGCCTCCATGCTTGCGGCGACGGCAGCGGCGCGCCGGTGGTCGGTGATGATGTCCCGTGGCCGGAGCGGGAAGCGGCCCGCGCCGACCGTGTGGTAGTCGTGCACCGGGGTGGTCGGCGCGGACGCCGAAGGCCGGCGCGGCGAGGTCGTCCACGGGGTCGGTCCACTCCCGGCCGAGGGCCGCCGCGCACAGGCCGACGACCCCCGACTTGGTGGGGCGGACGTGGGTGTCGCGGCGGGTGAACCGGGACGCCACCCCCCAGGACTGCAAGGGGGCGGCGAGTCGTACGAGCAGGACGTGCGTGCTCATGCGGTCAGCCCCGCGGGGGAGTCCACGGGCTCGACACCGGCGTCCTCAAGAGTGCGGACGAGTTCGTCGATCCGCGGATCGTAGGTGAGGACACGGCCGGCCCTGATGTCGGTGCGGCGGCGGCTGACGAACGCGTGGTGCTTCAGCAGCCGCTTGACGGCGGCCGGACCGGCGGGGCCCTCGCCGTCCTTGTCCTCGGGGTTCTCGTCGATGGGACTCTGGAACGCGGCCGCGTAGTTGTACGGGCGCTCGCCCTCGAAGGCGAGGACCAGGGCGGGCAGCGAGCCGGTGGAGGCGGTCGAGTTCTTCTTGGCGTCGGGGAAGGCCTCCACGAAAGCGGTCACGAACTCGGTCTCGGCCGCGACGGACGCCTCTTCGGCCTCCTCGGCGGTCATCCCGGCCGCCCGCAGGTTCCTGCGCAGCCTCAGGCGGTCGAGTACCGCGTGGCGGTAGAAGGTACCGGTGATCAGCGACTGGTAGCCGGTCATGCCGGCACCGGAGTTGTCCGCCGCGTCGAGGAAATCCAGCGCGTTGGTCTTGCGGTCGAGCTTGGCGTCGTCCGCCGCGGCGTAGAAGTCGTCGACCTGTTCCGCCTCGTGCACGGTGAAGGCGTGGCTGCTCTGGACGGCGCCGTCGACGTTCGGGGAGTCCGCGATCTCCGCGAGGAAGCGGCCGTAGAGGGCGATGTCGATGGCGTCGCGCGGGGCGAGCGCGGTGAGGACGGCCGCGCGCGTCGCTTTCGGCAGCGGGGGCAGACTGGGCTCGCCGTCCCCGTCCGTTTTCGCCTCTTCCTGCCCGGCGTTCTTACGGGTGTTCCGCTTCGCCTTGGCCGCGGCCGCCGCGGTCTGCGCCGCCACGTACTCCCCGGTCCAGGCCCGGACGGTCTCGGCCTGTTCCGTGATGTGGGCGGCTATCCGTGCGCCGGCGTCCTTCGGGGCGAACAGCAGCACCTTGGTGAGGTTCGCGACGGTCTTCTTGGCGGGGTCACCGAACTTCAGACCGGTGGCCTCGATGACGGCGCGCGCGGTGCGGATGGCTTCGTCCGCATCCCAGCCGTGCTCGGAGGTGAGGCTGCGTGCGGTGGTCAGCGCCCACTCGCGGGTCCGGACGCCGGTGTTGCGGCCGGCCAGGGCGCCGAGGCCCGCGTTGGCCCGGTTCCGGGCGTGGACGCGCTCGGCCCTGCGCCGCGCCTGACTGGTGATCATGTGGCGTTCGGTGCCGCCGTAGACGATCGACTTGGGGGCACCGTTCTCGTCGCGGACGGGGAGAACGGCCACCAGGGTCTCCAGCAGGTGGAGGGAGAGGAACTGGCTTTTGGCGGGGGAGGCGTTGACGGTCACGTGGTGGAGTCCTCCTCGGCGGGGGCGGGAGCTGATGCGGGGGCGGACCGGCTGGCCGCGATCCGGGCGGGAGGCATGTGGAAGGCGACGCCCCACTCGTACGGAACGCGGGCTCTGCGGTCGTGCCACCGGGTGAGGTCGTCGACCAGCCGTGCCCAGGACGGCGGTTGCTGCTCACAGGCCCGCAGGCGTGCGACGGCGTGCTGCAGGTGCCGCCAGGGAATGCGACGGCTGGACACGATGCGGTCGACCAGACGAGCCGCGCCCGGGTCGGCCGGGCCCCGGCCGGCTCCGCTGCCGATGCGGCGGGCGGCCTCGCCGAGACTGCCGTACCCGGAGGCGGGCTTCGAGCGTCCTTGGTGGTAGACCGCGAACAGGAAGGCGACTTGGAGGTAGACCTCGCGCCGGGCCTGGGTGGGGCTGTACCACAGAGCCTGGAAGTGGGGCTTCTTCCGGACGTGGGGGCGCCGGAGTTCGGCGAGGCTCGCGTAGTCGCGGTTGTGGACGAGGCTGACGAGCCACGCCGTGAGGGCGGCGCTCTGCTCACTCACCTCGGTGTGTGCGCCGGTACTCGTCGTCATGGGGTCTCCCCTCGGAGTTCGGCCGGGGTCTTCGCCGTGGCCAGCTCTTCGTCGAAGCGCCGCAGTGCGGCCGCCCGGGCCTTCGCACCCTGCGAGTTCCTGGGCAGCGGGTCGAGGCATTCGGTGAGGAACCTGCGGGCAGCGGTGGCGACGGAGGCCGCGTACTCGTGAAGGGAAGCCTGGACGTCCTCGCCCAGCGTGGTTTCCTCCATCAGCAGATCGAACGACTCCCGCGTCGCGGCCCAGTGCCGGCCACGGGCGTCGAAGCGTGCGATCTGGGCGTTCTTGTCAGCCGGTTTGGGGTTCGGGTACGCCACCTTCCACGCCGCGTCGGCCGCCCTGTACAAGGCGGCCGCCACGGACTCGGCGATGACCGAACCTCGGTAGGAGGCCAGGTACAACGCGGCCTCCAGTCCGGGCGCGAACGGGAAGACACCGTCGACCCAGGTGATGGCCGTCGTCTGCTTGGCCACGAACCCGACCGTCCACAGGTCGACGCGTCGCGCGGGCTGCTGACCGGGCTCGGGGGCGACGTCCTCGGCCGGGAAGAGCGCGAGCCGCCGGTACAGGGTGGCCCCGTCGTTGCCGCCCGCCTCCGAGCGTGCCTCGGCCACGGCCGCGTAGAGGGCGTGGGCCTCCCGCCAGACGGCCCGCGTCGCCGAAGCCCACAGCGGCTTGCTGGTGCCGTCGGCCGTCTTGGCGTGGACGGCGTCCTGCATGTGCTCGTCCGTCAGCGCGAGCAACTCACCCGCGGCGAGCAGCACCCGGTCCACATGCTGGCCCGTGCGGGTCGGACGGAGCAGGACCGAACGGCCGAGACAGCTGTGCAGATCGGCCGGACCGGTGACCGGGCGGCCGCTCGGTTTGGTCTCGAACCCCCGGCGTTCCTTGCCGGCGGTCCAGGTGCGGTTCAGCTCCCCCGGCGGTCCGGGAACCGGAGCCAGGTTCAGGCGCAGTGTCTCGCCGAGACTGGTGCCGAGGGCGAGCACCCGGATGCGGGCGCCGAGGCGGGTGGTGGCCAGGTTGGTGATGGTGGGGCCCAGCGTCTCCTTGCCGGAGATCCTGGCGCGTCCGGCGGGACCGTACACGTGCTGGGTGAGCATGGCCCGGAACGCCTGCGCGACGGGGAGCGGGCTGGGGTGCTCCAGGTGGTGATGGTCGAAGAACTGGTTGTAGTCCCCGACTCGCTCGATCACCAGCTGCGCCGGGCCCGCTCCGTGCTCATCCAGGTAGGGCGCGAGCAAGGAGTTCTGGCCCAGGGGTTCCAGGGGATGGAACAGATCCCAGATCTCGTCCGCCGGGCGCCGGGCGAGCCACTCGGCAGCAGGCCGGAGCGCGTCCTTCCGATCCACCCAGGCAGGCCACCGCGCGGCCGACTCCGGATACGTGCCGGAGGCGTAGCAGATGGCCAGCAGGAACTCGATGACCACGACCTTCTCGCCCGGCGTGCCCCCTTCCACACTCCGCAAGTCATCGGCATCGCGGAAGAGTTCCACCAGGCTCAGATCGACGAGCCGCTCATCAAGGGTCAGTGCCGGGACACAGGGTGACTCGCGAGGGTCCCACCGAGGGCGAACGCCCCCATCACGTAAGCCACTTGACTCCGTCACCCGCTCCCCCTTCCCGCCTGCTCCCCACGGGCGCCTGCTTGAACGCGACAGGACGCTAGCAGCCCGGGGGGTCCAAAGCGGCAAGTTCTGCGAATCTCCAAGTATGCGGTTAAGGAGGGGAGTTGAGGGGCAAATGGTGACTGCGGCCGGTGCGGCTTCGTTGCGCGGACATGCACGTGCGCGGAGGTCGGTTCCGGCGCCGCCGGGCGGAGGCGATACCGTGCCGTCGTGTGCATCTCAACAGGTGAGGCCGCGTTTTCCGGCACGGTCGTGTACTGCGGGCGGCGGCATCACCCGGAGCACGGGGTCATTCACGTGCTGGGTTATCAGAACACCGCTGCCAACTTGGCCGATGGCCCGAACGCCATGGTGCTGCACCTGCCGACCAGGCGGCTCAGTCCCGGGCAGTTTCTCTCCGTCGGGCGTGCCGGTGACGTCCTGCGCCGTATGGTCACCGCCGTCGAATCCGCAGCCGTGGCGGATGACGGGATCGCGTGGATGGGGGCGGCATCCCGGTCCGTCCAGGTCTTCGACCACGACATCTACACGGTGCTCCTCGCCACGGACCCCACCGCGGTGCCCGCCGCGCTGGGGCAGGTGCCGCCGCACCGGCGTCCCGCGCTCGGCCCGGAGCTACTTCGTTTCTACGCCGACCACTTCCCCGACCACACCATCGCGGTGTGCTGCTTCGACAACGCCGACGCGCGCCGGGCCAGGCCCCTGCTGCTGTGGTACCCGCCCCTCGACCCCGACCGGCTGAACGTGCCGGCCCTGGACAGCCACACCGGGGCGGCGCCGGACCTCGACGCCGCCGTGCCCGTGGACCACTGGGTGCTGTTCTCCACCGACCAGGCCCCGTCCGGCTGGGGCGCACCCGTCGCGTATCCCCAGGGCGTGCGGCACCGCCTTCGCGCCTTCCTCCCCACCGCGGTCGTGGGCCGGCACTACGGCCACGGGCAGACGCTGCCCAACGGGGACTTCACCATCCACCACCGCGACCTGCTCGCCGGCGACCTCGACCGCATCGAGCGTCTGCGGCCGAAGCGCTGACCGTCCGCAAGGCGCCGCGCCCGCAGGGGACTTCACCGGCGCCCGCGTGAGGGTGAAGCCGTCATGGTGCCCCCGCGCGAGCGGGCCATGGGGGCCGCGGGGGCGGAGAAGCGGCGGCCCGACGGGACGGCGGAGGGCGAGGTGGTCGCGGCCGTACGGGGGGCGCGAGCCGTCGGCGTCCGCGTGGCGGGGCCGGGGGTGGCCGGGGGAAGCGACGCGGCCGGGGTCGGCACGGCCGAGGGGCTGCTCGCGGGCGGCGGGGCCAGGGGGACCGACGGGGTTGCCGGGGCCTGGTGGGCCGTACGCAGCAGCGGCAGGGCGAACAGGGAGGCGACGACGCAGGTCACCCCCGCTCCTACGGCGGCGCGCACGACGCGGCGGCGGGCCGCGCCCCGGCGGATCTCCTCGTAGCGGCCCGGGGGAGGCGCGAGGTGCGCGGCGGGCGGCCGCATGATGACGGCGAGGGGGTCGTCGGGGCCGAAGTCGGGACCCTCGTCACTGTATGTGGTCAAGGCTTCTCCTCAGATGGGCGCGGAGCAGTTCGCGGGCCGCGTGCAGGTCGGCCTTGACGGTGCCTTCCTTGCGCCCGGTCAGCACGGCCACCTCCCGTATCGGCAGGTCAGCGTAGTAGTGCAGGAGGGTCGGTGTGCGCAGTCGTTCGGGGAGCGCCTGGACGAGCAGACGCACCGAGGGGTCGGTCTGCTCGGCGGGCGGCAGGACGGAGGCCTCCACGGTGGCGCGGCGTACGGCCCTGCGCTCGCGCTCCATGCGGCGCCAGTGGTCCCGGACGAGGTTGGCGGCCGTGACGTAGAGGAAGCCCCGGGGCTCGGACACGGACGTCCAGCGGGCCCAGAGGCGGGTGAACGCCTCCGAGGCGATCTCGTGGGCCGTCTCGTCGTCGTCGACCAGACGGCGGCACCAGCCGGCCAGGCGCGGGTAGAGGGCGGCGAAGAGCTCTGCCGCCGCCTTCTCTCGGGACCGTTTCAACGTTCTCCATGGGGGATGGGGGCAGTCTTTCGGGCCGGAGGCCCGGGCGCCTCCGGGCCGGGCGGGCCCGGGGTGCCCACGGGGAAGACCCCGGGCCGGCGGCGTACGTTCCGCCGGCCCGGGATCGTGCGGGTGGCGACCGGTCAGGGGTGCGCGGTGTCCGATGCGGCGAAGACGATCACGTTGTCGCGATAGCCGTCGCCGGTGCGGGGCCCGCCGCACGTGATGAGCCGCAACTCGGGCCGGTCGACGTCGCCGTAGACCGCCTTCGTGGGGAAGCGGTCCTTGGCGACGGTCCGTACGGAGGTGACCGTGAACCGGGCCGACGTGCCGTTCTCCAGGCGCACCGTGATCCCGTCGCCCCGGCGCAGCCGGTCGAGCCGACGGAAGACACCGTCGCCGTACGCGCCGACCGTGACATGGCCGAGGATCACCGACGGACCCTTACGGCCGGGCGTCGGCGAGTTCTCGTACCAGCCCGCCCGGTCGTGCGCCGTGATCGGGGGCACCTGCACGCCGCCGCCCGGGGTGAGCCCGAGCCGCATGACGGGGGTGTCGACGCCGATCCCGGGAATCCGCAGCCGCACGGGTGCCGAACTGCCGCTTCGCTCCCGGGAGTTCACCGGGTTCGTAGGGGACGGGGCGGTCGCGTGCGTGTGCACGGGGGTTCCGGCGGAGATTCCGGTGCCGTCGTGGCCGGCGCAGCTCGCGAGCACGGGGAGCAGCGCGGCGGCGACGAGCGCGCGCCTGGAGAAGCGGGTCATACCCCGGTCGCCCGTCGGCGGCGCACGAGGAAGACGGCCGCGCCGCCCACCGCGAGGGCGCCGGCGGTGCTGCCGCCTATCAGCGTGGCGGACCAGTCGGAGTCGTCCGAGGCCGTGGTCACCCCGGTGTCGGGAGCGCCGCTGGGTACGACGGAGACCTGGCCGCGCCCCTTGCCGGGCACGGCGGACGGTACGGGGGCCGGCACCCCGCCCGGCTTACGGCCGGGGACCGCGCTCGGCACCGCGCTCGGCACCCGGGTGGGGACCGCGCTCGGCACCCGGGTGGGGACCGCGCTCGGCTCCGCGCCGCCCGGGGCGCTCGGCCGCGCCGACGGAACGGCGGTGGACGGTGCGGACGGCCGGGCGGTCGGGGTCGCCCCGTGGGCGAACGCGGGCACCGTGCTCGCCAGCACGGCGACGCAGGCGGCCGCCGTGGCGCTGAGGACTGTTCGGCGCATGAATCGCTCTCTCTCGTCGGCCCGCCCGGCGCATGGCCGGGCGGGCTGTGTGATGGATCGAGCGGAGAGACGAGACAGAGGCGGTACGGGTTGTAAAGGGACGGCAAAGTCGCGGCAGTTCAGGAATCCGGGCCCGGCGACCGCCTGGTGAACGGTGTGACGGGGCGCTCCAGGCGTTCGCCGTCCACGGTGATGTCGACCGCCTCGTTGTAGAAGGCGAGGAGGTCCTTGACGGCGCCGACGGCGGGCAGCGGGCGGGGGTAGCTCCAGAGGACGTTCGGCGGGACGTCGCCCTCGCCCCGCCAGGACCAGTACGTGGCGGTCCCCTTGTACGGGCACCCGGTGCTGTGGCCGGTGTGCTCGAACAGGTCCAGGCGTACGTCCTCGCGCGGGATGTAGTACCGCGTCGGCAGTCCGGTCTCGAAGAGCAGCACCGGGCGACGGGTGTCGGCGACGACGGTGCCGTCGACCGTGACCTGGACATGGCGGCTGCTCGGGAGGGCGTCCACCCGTTTGTGCGGGTCGCGGGGGTGGACGAAGATCTCCTCTTCCTCCTCGTACCAGTGGTCCAGGCCCCGGCCCACCCGCGCGGACCACTCGAAGGCGATGTGCCCGGCCAGGTCCTCGGACGGGAAGGTCCAGGCGGCGTTCTCCCGCAGGCGGCCGTCGATGTCGAGGTCGTAGAAGATCCGCGAGCCACTGTGCGTGCCGAGCGGCGGGTTCTCCGCCGGGCGGAGCAGCTCCTCCCGGACCTCCTCGCGCGGGAAGGCGTACAGCGGTACCGGCGTTCCCGGCTCCCACACGAGTACGGGGTGCCTGCTGTCGACGACAGTGGTGTTGCCCGTACGGCCGCGTACCCAGCGTTCGGAGGGTTCCCACCGGATGCCCTCGGGGGTGGTCCTGACGGTCGGAGCGGTGGGGGGCGCGGTCATGACCGGTACTCCTTCGGCTTGCTCACGCGGTGACCGGGACGGCACGGGCACGGCTCTCGCGTCGCGCCGCGCGCTGCTCGGGGCGGACACCTCAAGGTACTTTCCGGCGGCACCGCCGTCCTGCGTGCGCGCCACCGCCGTCCTCCGCGCGCCCTCCTCCGCGTTACGCGCGCCGCGCTCCGGCGCCCGGGAATCCGATTGCTCCCGCGCGCCCGGCCCCGCATCCTGCTGGGATGCGCTTCTCCGTCAACATCCCCAACTTCGGTGACTTCGCGGACCCCCGTAACGTGGCGACCCTGGCCGTCGCGGCCGAACAGGCCGGCTGGGACGGGCTCTTCGTCTGGGACCACGTTCTGCACCGGCGGCATCAGGGGCGCCCCTTCGGCGACCCCTGGATGCTGTTGACCGCGGCCGCGCTGGCCACCTCCCGGATCCGGCTGGGCACCCTGCTCACGCCGGTTCCCCGCTACCGTCCGCAGCAGCTCGCCCGCCAGGTGGCCACCCTCGACCGGCTCAGCGGCGGCCGGGTGACCTTCGCGGCGGGGCTGGGCGGCCCGGTCGAGGACGAGTACCGCAGCTTCGGTGACACCGCCGCGCCACGCGTGCTCGCCGAACGGCTGGACGAGGGACTGGAGTTGCTGACGCGCCTCTGGTCCGGCGAGCCCGTCGACCACCACGGCCGGCACTACGAGGTCCGGGACGTGACACTGCTGCCCGCCACCGTGCAGCGGCCCCGCCCGCCGGTGTGGATCGGCGGGTTCTGGCCGCATCGCGCGCCCATGCGGCGGGCGGCGCGGTGGGACGGCGCGGTCCCGCTCTTCGAGTCGGCCCGGCACGGTCACGCACCGGACGTGGCCGAATTCCGGGAGCTGGTCGGCTACGTGCGCGAACACCGGGCGGCGGCCGGCGCCGAGCGCCCCTTCGACTTCGTGCTCGGCGGCGCCACGCCCCCGGACCCGGCCAGGGCCAGGGATGTGATCGGTCCGCTGTACGACGCCGGCGCCACCTGGTGGGACGAACGACAGCTCCAGGACGGCCCCGGCCTGGACCGTCTGCCCCCGGTGCTCCGCCGCGTAGAGGCGGGGCCGCCGGTGCTCTGATCAGCCGTTCGGGTGAACCCGGCCGGCACCTCGGTCCCGTGGTAACTTCACCTCGGAGGCGCGCAGGTGCCGGCCCCGGACGAGATGTGCGCCGTACCCGGCCCGCGAAGACGACGCACTCAGGAGGCGTCGTGGCCGCAGGCACATCCTTCATCGACTTCGGCAGTCCGGTACTCCGGCCCCGCGAGCTGGACGTCCGCTGGATCCACGGCTCACCGTCGGCCAAGCACAACACCGATCCGGACATCCAGGTCCACGAGTACGACGACCACACGGTCATCCTGCGGCAGAACATGGCGATCAACTACGAAGCGCCGTTCCTTTTCCTGCTGTTCGGCAACACGCGGGCCGTGCTGATCGACACCGGAGCCACCGCGTCCGCCGAGTTCTTCCCGCTGCGCCGAGTGGTCGACGGGCTCGTCGACGACTGGCTCGCCCGGCACCCCCGCGAGGACTACCAGCTGCTGGTACTGCACACCCACGCCCACGGCGACCACATCGCGGGCGACGGCCAGTTCGCCGGCCGCCCCGGCACCACCGTGGTCGGCGCGGACCTCACCACGGCCTGGAAGTACTTCGGCTTCGACGCGGACCCCACCGCCGTGACACGCGTCGATCTGGGCGGCCGCACGCTCGACTGCCTGGCCACTCCCGGGCACCACGAAACAGCGGTCACGTTCTACGACCCGTGGACCGGGTTCCTGCTCACCGGCGACACCGTCTACCCGGGCCGGCTCTACGTCCACGACTGGGCCGCCTTCACCCGTACCGTCGACCGCCTGATCGAGTTCTGCGCGCACCGGACGGTCACCCATGTCCTGGGCTGCCACATCGAGATGACCACCGAACCGGGCGTGGACTACCCGGTCCGCACCACCTACCAGCCCGACGAACCCCCGCTGCAGCTGACCACCGGTCACCTGCGCGAGATCCGCGCCGCACTGGACGAGATCGGGGACCGGCCCCGGCGGCTCGCCCGCCCCCGTTTCGTCGTCTGTCCGTACGGCTGAGCCGTGTCCGAAAGCCCGTGCGGGACAGGCCGTACCGGGGGTGTCGCAACGTCCGGTTTCGCCCGCCCCCGGCCGATCGGCGGACTACGGTTGGGTCATGACGTTCCGTCAGCCGCGGCCCCGCGAGGAGGAGCCCTGTGTCATCTCCCTGTGACCCGGCGAACGCCCCTGTCGGCGACGTGGGCGCCGCGCTCATGATGGTCGACTCGCGGCTCCACGCCATCTACGACGACAAGACCGACGCCGACCCCGAACAGCAGGAGCTGCTCGACCAGTTCGCCGCGACCCTGGGCCCCCTCGGGGTCGACGCGCTGCTGAACGGGACCTGCACGCTCATCTACATGTACATGAAGTGGCTGCGGATGGCGTGCCAGGAGCACGACAAGGACGTCATCGAGTACGTCGTGCCCACGCTCGTGGCCACAATGCGCATGATGCCCAGAACCTTCCGGCCCGAGGTCATCCCCACCATGGCCGGGCTGGTCGTCGCGGCGGGCACCGGCCTGAGCCCCAACCTGTGGCGCGGCCAGTACGGACGCTGGACCGACGCCGAGATGAACCCGCTGGAGGCGACGGCCGTCCTGCTCGCGGAGCAGATCAACCGCATCTCCGACGACCGCGAGTTCGCCACCCGCCTGATCGCCGAGGCCCTGACCGCGACGGACAAGTCCTGAACCGGGCGCGCCGCATGGACGTACCGCATCCGGACGCGCCGCATCCGGGCGGGTTCCTCGGCGCGGGCCCCTAGAGGTCCGCGGGTCCCTGGAGGTCGATGACGACCTTGCCCCGCACATGCCGGCCCGCCTGGAGCTCGGCCGCGCGGCGGATCTGCTCGACCGGGAAACCCGCCGCGACGGGAACCCGCAGCCGGCCCGCCGCCACCAGGCCGGCGATCTCCTCCAGGGCACCGGGCGCCGCGTTCGCGCCGTTCGCCGCCGCCACGCCGTCGACCTGGGCGGCGATGGTGCGGATGCGACGGTCGGGGACGCCGAGCTCCCGTGCGACGCGCACCGTCTCCACCCCGTGCAGGTCGAGGGCCGCGGTGACGCCGCCGGGAGCGAGGGCGCGGACCCGGTCGGCCAGACCGTCGCCGTAGACGACCGGCTCGGATCCGAGGTCGCGCAGGTGAGCGGCCGATGCCGCCGATCCCGTCCCGATCACGCGCGCTCCCGCGATCCGGGCCAGCTGGACGGCGAAGACCCCGACCCCTCCGCCCGCGCCGCCGATCAGCACCGTGTCGTCCGGGCCGAGGCCGATCTCGGCGAGGGCGGCGGACGCCGTGCGGCCCGCGATCGTGAGGGTGGCGGCGGTGCGGTCGTCGACGCCGTCGGGCGTGTGGTGGGCCTCGTCCGCCGCGGTCGTTCCGGCCGCGTCGACCACCACGAAGTCGGCGACCGCGCGGGACAGGGCACCCCCGAACACCCGGTCACCGGGGGCGAAGCCGGTCACCCCGTCGCCGACCTGGTCGACCACGCCCGCGTAGTCGGTGCCGAATCCGGCCGGCAGGGTCAGGCCGAACCGGGCGGCGGTGTCCGCGTCGGCGGTCATGATCCAGTCCATCGGGTTCAGACCCGCCGCGGTGACCCGCACGCGGACCTGTCCGGGACCGGCCTGCGGCGCGGGAACCTCGCGTACGTCCAGGACTTCGGGGCCGCCGAACGAATCCAGCCGGACCGCCCTGCCGCCGTCCGCGAGGGCCTGCTTGCTCTGTGCCGACATGGGTCGCCTGTCTCCTTGGGCCGAGGGAAAACATCGAAACGGACTATGCTCCGTTTACATGAACGACCGTAACATAAACGGAGCGCGTTCCGTTTCCGGTGGCGCGGAAGCCCGCCCCCCACGGGCGGACGCGGCCCGCAACCGCGACCAGCTGCTCGCCGTGGCGACCCGTGTCTTCATGTCCGCCGAGGCCGAGCCGTCGATGCGCGCGATCGCCCGTGAGGCCGGGGTCGGCATCGCCACGCTGTACCGCCACTTCCCGACCCGTGAGTCCCTCGTCGACGCGGTCTACCAGGATCAGGTCGTACGGCTGACCGGCGGCGCCCACGAGCTGCTCGGCGAGCTGCCCCCGGCCGCGGCGATGCGGCGCTGGATGGACCTCTTCGGAGACTGGATCGCCACCAAGAACGGCATGCTCGACACCCTGCTCGCGATGATCGAAGCGGGCGAGATCACCCATGCGCGGACACGGACCGAGCTGCTCACGGCCATCACCACGATCCTCGACGCGGGCCGCGCGGCGGGCGACCTCCGCTCCGACGTCGCCGCCGACGACATCGCCGCCTCGCTCATCGGCATCTTCACCGTGGCCCCCCGGCCCGGACAGGAGGCCAAGGCGGGCCGCCTGCTGGACCTCCTGATGGACGGCCTGCGGCCCACCGCCCGGCCGGGCGGCCTCGAACCGCCGGCCGGCCGCGCGGACTGACGAGCCGACGCTCTGCCCGGACGACTCCGCAAAGCCGAGCGGGACGACTCCGCAGGGCCGAGCGGGACGGCGCCGCGGAGCCGACCGGCCAGGGGGGCGGCGTCTCCGTCGCCCCGAACCGGCCGGGCGATCCCCGCCGGCCCGCGCGCCGGCTCTGTTTGCGGGCCGGTCCCGCGTATGACACCTTCGCTGTGGAGGCACTCCCTCCCGAGGAGTGCGGCGCCGCATCCGATCACGGGCGCACCGACCGGGCGCCGTCCGTGGTCCGCCCGCAGAACGTGAGCCGAAACAGCCACGAAGGACCGAGCCGGCATGACAACCTCGCGCGTCCCGCTGTCGATCCTCGACCTCGTGCCCGTCGCCTCCGGCACCGACACGACCACCGCGCTGAACCAGTCCGTGGAGCTGGCACACCTCGCCGACGCACTCGGCTACCACCGCTACTGGTACGCCGAGCACCACAACGTCGTCACCTTCGCCTCCTCCGCCACCTCGCTGCTCATCGGCCGGGCCGCCGAGCACACCGAGCGCATCCGGCTCGGCTCGGGCGGCGTGATGCTGCCCAACCACAGCCCCCTGATGGTCGCGGAGTACTACGGCACGCTCGCCGAGATGTACGGCGACCGCATCGACCTCGGCCTCGGCCGCGCCCCCGGAACGGACCCGACCACGGCCGCCGCGCTGCGCCGGGGCGCCGCCGCCACCGACACGTTCGTCGAGGACGTCGTCGAGCTGCACCGCTACCTCGGCTCCCGCGACGGGGGACCGGGCTCGGTGACGGCGCTGCCCGGCCGGGGCACCGAGGTCCCCCTCTGGATGCTCGGTTCGAGCCTCGACGGTGCCGCCGTCGCCGCGTACCTGGGGCTGCCGTACGCCTTCGCCTCGCACTTCGCGCCCCAGCTGCGGCACCAGGCGCTGGCGCTGTACCGCTCACGCTTCTCGACGGAGTTCGGTACGGCCGAGATCAAGCGGCCGTACGCCATGGCGGGCGTCAACGTCCTCGTGGCGCCGACCGACGACGAGGCGCATCACCTGTTCACCACCGCCCAGCAGATGGCCGCGGGCATCTACACCGGCCGGCGCGGCCCGCTGCAGCCTCCGGTCCAGGACCTGGCGGCCGTGCTCAGCCACGAGGTTGCGCACTTCGTGGACGACTTCCAGCAGGTACGCGCGGTCGGCTCGCCGGAGACGGCCGTCGCCGAGCTGGAGGCGATCGTCGCGGACCTGGAGGTGGACGAACTCATCATCACCACCTACACGTACGACCCCGCGCACCGCGCGCGTTCGTTCGCGCTGCTCGCCGAGGCGTGGGGTCTGGACGGCCACGCCGGCTGAGCCGGGGAAACGAGGGGCGATCATGGCAAGGATCCTGATGGTGCTGTCGGGCGTCGACTACTGGACGCTCGACAACGGCGACAAGCACCCGTGCGGTTACTGGGCCGAGGAGTTCGTGGTTCCGCACCGCGTCCTGAGCGAGGCGGGGTTCACCGTGGACATCTCCGCCCCCGACGGCGGCAAGCCCGTGCCCGACCCGGTGAGTCTCAAGCCCGAGGTCGCCGGTCCCAAGGCGCCCGAGTACGCCGCGTACATCAAGGAACACGCCGCGGAGTTGGCGAGCCCGCTGCCGTTGTCCGAGGTCGACGTGGACCTGTACGACGCGATCTTCATCCCCGGTGGTCACTCCCCGATGGAGGACCTCGCGTACGACCCCGATCTCGGCCGGATCCTCCAGGAGGCCGAAGCCGTCAAGAAGATCATCGCACCGGTCTGTCACGGCCCCGCCGGGCTGCTGTCGGCGAACCTGCCCGGCGGCCGCTGGCTCTTCGAAGGCCGCACCATGGCCGCGTTCAGCAACGAGGAGGAGAAACTCAACGGCACCGCGGAACACGCCCCCTGGCTGCTGCAGAACATGATCACGGCGCGCGGCGGCAAGGTCGAGGACGTCAAGGCGTGGGACCCGCACGTCATCGTCGACGGCAACCTGCTCTCCGGCCAGAACCCGGCCTCCGCCGGGCCGCTGGCCGAAAAGGTCGTCTCTGTGCTCAACAGCCGCTGAAATCAACCCAGTTCGTACGACTGAGCGCCCGCGCCCGCGAGGTTTCCCCCGTCGACGATGAGGTACTCCTCGCACATCGGGCGCCCCTCGAAATAGCACTGCAGGATGTCGAGGGTGCCCGCGGCGTAACGTGCCTGCGCGGACAGGGTCGTTCCGGAGATGTGGGGCGTCATGCCGTTGAACTGCATGGTGCGCCAGGGGTGTTCGAGCGGCGCGGGCTCGGGGAACCAGACATCCCCCGCGTAGCCCGCCAGTTGGCCGGACGTGAGCGCCTGTACGACGGCGTCGCGGTCCACCAGTCGCGCGCGCCCGCAGTTGACGAGATACGTCCCGCGCTTCATCTTGCCGAACATCTCCGCGTCCAGCATGTTCTCCGTCGAGGGGTACAACGGCAGTTGCAGGCTCATGATGTCGATGTTGCGGACCATCGACTCCAGATCGGGATGGTAGGTGAGGCCGAGCTTCCGCTCGGTCTCCGCGTCGAGCGGGTGCCGCTGGTGGTAGTGCAGTTCCAGCCCGAAGGGCTTCAACCGCTCCAGCACGGCCAGCCCGATCCTCCCGGCCCCGACAGCCCCGTACTTCATCCCCTGGACGTCGTAACCGCGCTCCACGCAGTCCGCGATGTTCCAGACGCCACCGGCGGAAATGGTGTGTGCCGGCAGGTAGTTGCGGACCTGGGCGAGGATCATCATGACGACGTGCTCGGCCACGCTGATGCTGTTCGAGCCGGTGACCTCGGCGACGGTCACATGCGCCTCGGCGGCTGCCTTCAGGTCGACGTGATCGGAACCGATCCCCGCCGTGAGCGCCAGCTTCAGCTTCGACGCCTTGGCGAGGCGCTCCTTCGTGAGATACGCCGGCCAGAAGGGCTGCGAGATGACGACCTCGGCCTCGGGCAGGTATTTCTCGAACTCGGACTGCTCTCCGTCCTTGTCGCTCGTCACGATGAAGGTGTGGCCGAGCTTTTCCAGGTAACTCCGCAGTCCGAGTTCACCCGAGACGCATCCGACGAGTTCACCCGGGGTGAATCCGAGCGGGCCCTCGGGAGCGGGCGCCGGCCGGCCGTTCGGATACCAGGGGACCTCCGGAATACCGTCCCGGGCGTAGACCGGGGGATATCCGGACTGGGGGTCGGGATAGAGCACACACAGAATCGTCGCCATCAGCAGACCCTTTCGCGGTGTTGACGCGGCTAATGTGCGGTGAGCAGCACCTTGCCGATGTGGCTGTCGTCCATCACGCGATGTGCCTCGGCGGCATCGCGCAGGGGGAGTTCGCGATCGATGACGGGGCGTACCTTCCCCGAGGCGATCAGCGGCCAGACGTGTTCGCGTACGCCCGCGACGATGGCGGCCTTCTCCTTCAGCGGCCGGGACCGCAGCGAGGTCGCGGTGACCGTCCCCTCCTTCATCAGCAGGGCGGCGATGTTCAGCTCGCCCTTGGTGCCGCCCTGAAGGCCGATGATCGCCAGGCGTCCGTTGACGGCGAGGGCCGCGACATTGCGGTCCAGGTACGCGCCGCCGCCCATGTTGTCGAGGACGACGTCGGCGCCCGCGCCGTCGGTGGCCCGCTTGATCTCGGTGACGAAGTCCTGCTCGTGGTAGTCGATCAGGATGTCGGCACCCAGCTCGGCGCAGAAGTCCAGCTTGGCCTTCGACCCGGCGGTCACCGCGACGCGGGCGCCGATGGCCTTGGCCAGCTGGATCGCCATCGTCCCGATGCCACCGGCGCCGCCCTGCACCAGAAGCACCTCGCCGGCGCGCAGACGGGCGACCATGAACACGTTCGACCAGACGGTGCACGCCACCTCCGGCAGCGCCGCCGCCTGCACCAGGCTGACGCCCTTGGGCACGGGGAGCAGCTGGCCCGCCGGAACCGCGACCTTTTCGGCGTAGCCGCCACCCGTGAGCAGCGCGCACACCTCGTCCCCGACGGACCAGCCGGAGACGCCGGGACCGAGCGCGGCGATCGTGCCGGAACACTCCAGACCGGGGTACGTGGAGGCGCCGGGCGGCGGGTCGTAGACCCCCTGGCGCTGCATGATGTCGGCCCGGTTGACGGCTGCCGCCGCCACGTCGACCAGCACCTCGCCCTCGCCGGGCACCGGATCGGGCACCTCGGTCCAGGTCAGCTTCTCGGGCCCGCCGGGTTCGGGAATCGTGATCGCGTGCATGGCGGCGACGGTATCTCCGCGAGGGGCGTCTCCCGGGGAAGCCCGGTCGAGCGCGTCGGCCGTGTCCCGAACCGCTCGTGCCCGTCCGCCGGGCGGACCTCGACGCCGTGGGCGGCCGGTCGGCCACGTTTTCCTCTTCAACCAGTCAACTTGTCTGCCCTGTGCAGTCGATGTGCGGCCGCTCATAGGATGCCCGCATGCTCATTTCCTTCCGCTCGTTCCGCGCCTCCGGTGTCGTGGTCACCACCCTCGCCGCACTGCTCGCCGCCTCTGTGTCGGGCTGCACCGCGGAACACGGAATCCCCGCTGCGAGCAGCCCGACGGCCCCGGGCCAGGCCGGACGGACTCCGGATGCCAAGCCGCGCCCTCCCCGGCAGGACGGAAGCCCTGGCGACATCCTGGTCGCCGGGCGGCCCGTCACGGGGTCGAAGCGGTCGGGCATTGCCAAAGCCCCGTTCAAACGCACGTACACAGAGGGGGAGTTGTACGCGGCGGTCACCGGGTACCGGTCGCTGGCCTTCGGTGCCGACCAGCTCGAGTTCCTCCTGGCGGACGACATCGAGGCGGGCAAGGATGTGGCGACCACCATCGACCCGGCTGTCCAGCGTGCCGCCTACGACGGGCTACGAGGCCGGCGTGGAGCCGCGATCGTCCTCGACGCGCGGACAGGCGACATCCTGGGACAGGTGAGCACCCCGTCGTACGACCCCGGAACGTTCAGCGGGAACTCCGTGGCCGATCAACGGGCCTGGGGCCGGCTCACCGGCGACGGCGACAAGCCGCTGTCCAACCGCGCCCTGCGCCTCGTCGACAACCCGGGGTCGGCGATCCACGTCCTTGTCGCGGCTGCTGCCCTGGAGAAGGGCCTGCTGCCGTCGGTGGACACGCCGACTCGGAGCCCAGCGGTCTACGCCGCCCCGGGCAGCACCACCCGGTTCTCCGGTGATCCCGCGCACTGCACCGACGCCACCCTCCGTGCGGCCCTGCGGTACGGGTGCGCGAACGTCTTCGCCCGTATCGCCTCCGACCTCGGCGCCGACGCGCTGGCATCGACAGCCCAGAAGTTCGGATTCAACAACGACACGCTGGATACGCCGGTGCGTGCCTTCGAGAGCACCTGGCCGCGCAAGCCCGGGAATCCCACCCGGCTGGCCCTCATGGCCAACGGCCTGTTCGAAGTGAAGAGCACCCCCGTACAGATGGCCATGGTGATGGCCGTACTCGCGAACGGCGGCAACCGCGTCCATCCCCACCTCGTCACCGGTTCAGGAACCGTCGTGCCCGCTCAGCGCGTCGTCACCCGGCGCACCGCCGATCAGCTGCGGTCGGCGCTCGGGGACTCGTTCGCCACGTGGGTGCCCTCCGCCTCGGCCGTCTGGGCCTTGTCGGCCACCCGGACCTCGGCCGGCCGGCCGGTGGCCATCGCCGTCTACCTCTCCGCTTCCGCCGACGCCACGTCCCAGGCCGGCAAGGTCGCGGAACGGATCTCCGCAGCCACGCGGAAGTGAGTCCCGCCCCTCCCGAGACGACCGCGCACCCGCCTCCGGTCGGTCATGCGATTGGCCACTGGGCGAGGACCGTTCAGAGAACCGGCGGTCGCCCCAGCCGGGTCATACGCCAAACCGTGCGCCACCTCATCGGCTTGCGCGGGCCGCACGGCCTGCGCGCACCCTCGAGAAAACCGCCCCACCACGCCTTCGCACCCGCCAGGGACCGCATCCGCACCATGGCGAGGAGCATCCATACGCCGAGGTAGACCGGAATCAGGGGGACCGGGAGTCGCCGGCGGGCCAGCCAGACACGGTTTCGGGCGGTGAACCGGTAGTAGACCGCGTGTCGGGCGGGGGACGTCCTCGGATGCTGGAGGACCAGCTCAGGTTCGTAAAGGATCCTCCACCCCGCATCGAGCGCGCGCCACGCCAGATCGGACTCTTCATGCCCGAAGAAGAACTCCGCCGGCCACAGACCGATCTGCCGGAGCATGGGCATCGAGAAGGCGTGGCCACCGCCGAGAAAGGCGGTCACCGAACCGCGCCGCATCGGATCGTCCACGCGCAACCGGGGCACCCAGCGTCGCTCCGTCCGTCCGTGCTCGTCGGCGACCCTGAACCCGATGATCCCCAACTCCGGGTCCTCGGCGAACAGTTGCCGGACCTTGCGGAACACGTCGTCGGCGACGAGCAGCCCGTCGTCGTCCAGCTCGACGACGACGTCCACCTCGCCCGAGTCGCGCAGCATCTTCAAACCGACGTTGCGGCCGCCTGGACAGCCCAGATTCTCCTCCAGCGGAATCTTGGTCGCCTCCACCGAGATCTCGGCGAGAGGCGTCGCGTTGCCCACCAGAACGACCCGCGCCGCAGGCACATCCTGCTTCTCCACCGAAGCGAGCAGAGCCGCCAGCTCCCTCGGGCGAGTGCCCATGGTCACGATGACGACTCCGATACGCGGCAACGACATGGTCGCGAACTCCAGTGGTCGGCGGACTGCCGGTGCCAGCGTAGCGAGCCGTGGCCACCTCACGGGGCGGCGACATCGAGGTCCGCCGCCCGGGTCCGGCCGGCCCCGTCCACTTGATGACGTGGACGGGGTTCAGCCTGTGGCGCCTCCGCGCCTCGGCGAACTGCACGTCTGGCTCAACGGCTGCGTGGGGGAGCGGCGTTCGATGTCCTGGCGGACGGTGTGGCGACTGACGCGGGCGGTCCGCTCGCCATCGCGTGGGCCGGCGCGCTCCGTCGGTCGTTCTCGTTCTCCCAGACCAGCAGCAGCACTTGGGGGTCGGCACCGCAGGCCCTGGCGTAGGTGACGGTGAAGCGCCGGGTGGGGAAGCGGTGGCCGGCGAGGACGCCGGTGAGGTGATCGAGGCCCGTACGGGTCTTCCGGGCCAGGGCCTCCGGACTCAGTTCGGCCTGCCTGCGGACCCGTTCCATGACGTGTCCGATGTGCGCCGGGCTGCTCCCCGCGTGGCTGGTTTCAGGTGGCATCGAGGGCCTCGCGGGCGTCGGAGTCCTGAGCGCGCTCCGTCTTCAGAGCGGGTTGGTCGTGCTGGTCGTGCGTACGGGGAGCGTGGGGGCAGCGCCGGCCGGTCATGCGCAGCAGCAGAAGGCAGGCACTGGCCGCGATGTTGATCCAGTGTTCGGACGGGTGAGTGAAGAGCAGTTGTCCGGCGGGCCCGGTGGCCGCTTCGAGTGCTTCCATCACGCAGATCGGGCACGGGTGGATGAGACGCATACGGCGCGGGCGGGCATGGCGTGGTTTGCGGCGTCGTCGCCCCGGGGAAGGGGACATGGCGGCCTCCTAGGAGAAGTCGTGGACAACAGGGCCCCGGTCGATGACCGCGAATCACTGCACCGGGGCCCTGGTGCCGCTCGACGTGTTGTCGAGCACGAAGGACGCTAAGGCGAACTCCGGCTTCGCGGAATCCACTTGAGTGGCGGAACATGGCATTGCCAGCCCTGTCGGTGACTCGGCTGCGATGCGTATTCGTGAGCTCGGCCCGTGCGGCGTTCGATTCCCTCGAAGTTTGCGCCCCATTTGCGCGCCCCTTGTTTTCCTGTTGAGAGCCCCTGCAGTGCAACGCAACTCGTCATCTTTTCTTAGGGTGTACGAATATCCCGCGCTCGACTATGGCCGGTGCATATTCCAGAGTATTTTGCATCCCCAGCCCGGGACGCCGCGAACTCGCTGGACCGTCGGGCGCACTTGCGCGGCAGGCCCAATCGAATCCAGACATTGTTGCTTCAACCATGCATACATGGCATGGAGAGCGGCGATCCTCCCAAGGTCGGGCCGGATGCAATTGCATCCCGGCAACGGGGAGTTCGTTCACCGCAGGAGGTCGCCCGGTGGGGAAACCGACGATTGTGAAGCGGCACAGCGCACCGCGGGCTGGTGTCGCGTGGCGGAAGAGTTCGTACAGCCTTCCGGAGGGGTCGTGCGTGGAGGTCGCGGAGCCGGCCGGTGACCACGTGCTTTTCCGTGACTCCAAGGAGCAGGACGGTCCGGTGATGGCGGTGTCGAAGGGGACTGCCGCCGCGTTCGTCGCCGCCGTCTACAGCGGCGACCTCTGAGGCAGCCAACCGGGCCGCCGGAAGATGCCCATTGCCTGTGCGGTGGGTGTCTTCCGGCGGTCTCCGTGTGCAGCCGGGTCCGCTGGGCTCCCGCCGTCAATTCGGCAATGGTATGCGTGGGAAGGCGAGAAAATCGTTCAGCTGTGGACATCGCTGCTGAACGGCCGGTATGGATGGGGATAATGCAAGTGCATTCTGCACCTGGCGGGACGGGTGCTCGTGGATGCCGGGGAGGAGCATGGTGGGGGAGCGGGCCGCACAGGGGCACGGGCAGGACAACAGTGATCTGTTCTTAGGGCAGGACCGGGCGCACAGTGCGCGGATGTACGACTATTACTTGGGCGGCAAGACCAACTACGCCGTGGACCGCGAGGCGGCCCGAGCGGTGATCAGACTGTTTCCGGCGATCCAGACCGTGGCCCGGGTGAACCGCGCTTACATGCACCGCGCCGCGCGGTACATGGCCCAGCAAGGGGTATGGCAGTTCATCGACGTGGGAACAGGTATCCCCACGGCGCCCAACCTGCACGAAGTGGTCCAGGAAGTGGCCCCGGACTCCAGGGTCGTCTACATCGACAACGATCCGATCGTCCTCGTCTACGCGGACGAGCTTCTCGCCGGCACACCGGAGGGCCGAACCGGCTTCGTCCAGGCGGACGCCACCGATCCGGAGGCGGTTCTCGCCGCGGTCAAGGAGAAGGGCATCGTGGATTTCGGCCGGCCGGTCGGCCTCAGTCTCCACGCGCTGCTGCACTTCGTCCCCGATGACCAGGAGCCGTACGACATCGTCCGCAGCTTCATGGACCGGCTGCCGCGCGGCTCCTTTTTGAGCCTGACCCACTGCACAGGGGACTTCGCCCCCGAGGCGTGGCAGGCCATCATCGACACCTATGTGCAGCGCGGAACCCCGGCCCAGGTGCGTACCCGGGCGGAAGTCCTGGGCTTCTTCGAGCAGTTGGAACTCGTCGACCCCGGACTGGTGCCGGCGCACCAGTGGCGCCCGGAGGTCGGCAGCGGACCGGGTGTTGTCGACGACCGACTGGTGTCCCTCTATGCCGGGGTCGCACGAAAGCTCTGACGGCGATGGGCCGGAGAGCGTCAGTAGCGGGTCGTCTTCAGCAAGTCCTGCAGCCGCCGCCTCATCGCGTGAGATGCGAGGGACTGGGCGGCGAGCGAGTCGAACGCTTTCACCCGGCGATCCACCATCTGCTCGTCCTCGATGACCAAACCCCCGTCGTACCCCTCCGCGAAGGCGATCGTGGGGAGGTGACCCGCGAAGTCGAAGATGGTCGTGGAGCCGAGTTCGACGTGCACGTTGTAGTCGTGCAGGGGGGCGAGGCAGAGCTGGAAGCGGGGATCGTGTGTCAGTGCGATCAGGTGCTTGAGCTGCCCGCGCATGATCTCCGCTGACCCGACAGGGCGCGCCAGGGCGGCCTCGTCCACGACACAGATCAACTTCCTGTCCGCTGCGGCGAACCGCTGCTGGCGTTCGGCGCGGAACCGGACCAGTTTATCGTGCTCGCTCTTGGATCCGCGGCCCCGCTCGATCAGCGCGCGGGCGTATTCGGGTGTCTGCAACAGGCCGTGCAGGTAGGTGGGTTCGAAGGACCTGACCCGGGTGGCCATGTCCTCGAAACTGACCACCGCCTGCAGGTACTTCGGCGTGATCGCCGACCACGGCTGCCACCAGGCGGGCTGACTGGCGGTCGCGAACAGCCCGTACAGCCGCACCTGTTCCTCCGGATCCGTGACGTTGTACAGCGCGAAGAACGTCAACAGATCCTGCTGCTTGAGGGAGAACGTGCCGGACTCGATCCGGCTCAGTTTCGAGGGTGAGCCCCCCAACTTCCGGGCCGCCTCGCCCGCGCTCAGGCCGGCGGCTTCCCGGAGATGGCGCAGGGCGCTGCCCAGCACCATGCGTGCCGCGAACGGCGCCGCCTCGTTCTGGAGGTAGCGCACCGCTCCCCTGCGCCCTGCCTTCTGGCCGGAGCCACCAGGCTCCGCAGCGGCGAGGGGCAACTGCTTGACCACCTTTGCTCCTTGAGTTCATGGACACGCTGTGACGCCTCGGGCACACATGGTGCCTGTCGTCGCCCTCTGTGGAGGGGTAATCGCAGAAATTTCTGATAGTTGCTTATGTGCTCGGGCCGGAAGGCGGCCCGCCATCACCTCTCAGAGTCAAGAGGCGGGGCGGTGGGCGTCAACGTGGCTCGCCCTGGCGTGAGTTGGCGGGGCGTGCCACGGCGGGTGGTCGTGTCACCCCGACGGTCGGCTGTCCGTGCGGGACTCCTCCAGGGCGTGGAGGACCTCCTCGTCGGTGGTCTGGTCGAAGTCGTCGTACCACTGGCCGACGGCCTGGAAGTCGGTGGGCTGGTGGAGGCAGATGATGTCGTCGGCGGCCGGGCGCAGGTCGTGTACCGCGCCGGGGGCGCCGACGGGGACGGCGAGGATCAGGCGGGCGGGGGAGCGGGTGCGCAGGTGGTGGAGGGCGGCGCGGGCGGTGGCGCCGGTGGCGAGGCCGTCGTCCACGAGGATCACGGTGCGGCCGGAGAGGCCGGGGGCGGGGCGGTCGCCTCGGTAGAGGTGCTCGCGGCGGTGCAGTTCGGTGCGTTCGCGGGAGACGTCCGGGGCGAGTTTCTCCTCGGTGAGGCCGAGTATCGCCAGCGCGCGGCGGTCGAACAGGGGCGGGCCGTCGCCCACGATCGCGCCGATGCCGGTCTCCGGGCGTCCCGGTATGCCGATCTTGCGGACGACCAGGATGTCTAGCGGCGCCCCGAGGGCCCGGGCCACCTCGGCCGCCACCGGGACGCCTCCCCGGGGCAGTGCCAGGACGACGGGCTCGACGAGGTCGCCGTCTGCGGCCCACTCCCTCAGCCGGACGCCCAGTTCCTGGCCGGCGCTGCGGCGGTCGGGAAATCGCATGGGCGCTCACCTGCCTTCCGGCGACTCCTGCGGACGCATGTCCGGGGTTTCCCCTGGGGCGCCGCCCAAACAAGCACCCGGGCCGGATGATCGGCGTGCGCCGGGGTAACCGGCACCCCATGAACAACTCCGCCGAATTCATCGCACTGTCCGGGGGCGGCTCGCTGTGGTTCCTCGTGGTCGGGGTGATCGTCGCGGCCGTCCTGCTCGGCGCGTTCTGGCTCGGAAGCCGCCGGGCGCGCGAGCGCCGTGCGTCGACCCCGGCGCCCGGTTCCCAGGCGCGCCGGGGAGGCGCCGAGAGCCGTGAGGGTGTCGGCTGGAGCACACCGGACGCCCGGAACGACGCAGAGGACTGAACGACGCAGAGGGCTGACGGCGCGCGGGAGTAGCGGCGTACCGCGACGTACAGCACTGAGCGGCGGCGGAGCAGGGTCGTACCCCGTTCCGCCACCGTCGTCGGCTGCTTCGCCCGTCGTGGGGCGCGCCCTCAGTGGGCGCCCAGCCCCCCGCCGCCGAAGGAACCGCTCGAACCCTTGCTCCAGCGTGGGCGCTCCTTCGCCGTGCTGGGCCTCGTGTGCATGTTGGACAGCTCGTACGGGGTCAGGGGGCGGCCGCCCTCGGGCATCCGCGGGACCTCGTCCGGCTCCCGGTTCTCCTGAATCTCCCGTACGGCACCCTCCGGAGGCAGATGTGGCTGCTCCTCGGGGCGTGGACGGGGTGGTTCGGTCTGCCTGACGCGGGAGGTGATCCAGAAGCCGCCGCCCAGCAGTGCGAGCAGTGCGACGGCGATCAGGAACAGTACGAGACTCAGCAGGCCGCTCGGCGCCGCCAGCTGGACCATTGGAGTACTCATACGACCGGAATACCCCGTACAGAACGGGATGAACCGGGCGCCATGGGTGGTCGATCACCTACCCTCCGCGACACCTCCCTCCGCCGCCGCGCCGACGCGTTTACGCCGCCCCGCCACGGCTACCCGCCCCCTTGTGACCACACCGCCGCCCCCGCGAGACGCGCCCTACCAGTTCCTGGAGGACCGCTTCGCCTGCGCCCAGGCGTGCGCCGAGTGCGCGCGGGAGTGCGCGGTCCGCGCGAGTCTCGTGGGCGCGTACGGTTCCGCGCGGCGGATCGGGATCATGTGCGCGGAGGTCTGCGACACGACCTGTCATCTGCTGTCCGAGGACGGCAGCGCGGAGGTCGACGGCACCGAGACGCGGATCAGGCTCCAGCTGGAGTGGTGCCGTTCCGTCTGCCTCGAAGGTGTCCACGCCTTCGAGGGGCTGACCGGCGCCGAGGCCGCCGCGGCGGCGTGCCGTACCTGCGCCGAGGCGTGCACCGCGTTCATGGCCGCCCTCGATTGATCCGTTTACGAGAACACCGCTGACCCGCCCATGAGAGCACCGCTGACCCGCCCACGAGCACACCGCGCTCTCCCCATCGCCCGCGCCCCGCGTTAGCCTGCGCCCATGGACGGCATCCGGCACGCCGACCCCGGCCTCTTCACTCCGCGCTCGGTGACCTGGCAGCTGCACGGTGACCCCATGATGTGGATCGCCGGCATCCGCGCGCTCTACCTCCAGGCGCTCCTGCCGCGCGCCGTGCGCGGCGTCATGGAGAACTCCGACTTCCGGCGCGACGCCTGGGGCCGGCTGATGCGCACCGCCGACTTCGTCGGGGTCACCACCTACGGCACCGGCGAGGCCGCCGAGCGCGCGGGCGCCCGGGTCCGCCGCATCCACCGCCTGCTGACCGCCACCGACCCGGACACCGGCGAGCGCTACGGCATCGACGAGCCCGGCCTGCTGCTCTGGGTGCACTGCGCGGAGGTCGGCTCCTACCTGGAGGTGGTGCGCCGCTCCGGGTTCCCGCTCACCGACGCCCAGGCCGACCGCTACCTCGCCGAACACCGCACCAGCGCCCGCCTGGTGGGCCTCGACTCGGACACCGTGCCCGCCGACCGGGCCGCGCTCGCCGCGTACTTCGACAAGACGCGCCCCGAACTCGCCGCCGGACCCGACGCCCGCGAGGTCGACGACTTCCTGCGGCGGCCGCCCGTCCACCCCGTGTTCGTCCCGGCGCGCGAACTGCTGTGGCGGCACGTGGCCCGGCTCGCCTACGCCTCGCTGCCGCCGTACGCCCACGAGCTGTACGGCCGCCCGGCGCCCGCGCCCGCCGTCGTCGACCGGCGGCTGCGGGCCGCCGGCGCCCTGCTGCGGGCCGTCCCCGGCCGGCTGCGCAGACGGCTGCCGCCGCAGCACGTCCTCCACGCCGTGGCCCGGCTCGGCCCGGCGGCCATGCCCTCGCCGCGCAAGGTGCGGTGAGGCGCCGTACACGCACCTCTATCCGCCGAAGATCATCCCGTGTTACGAAGAACCATGCCTGCTCACGAGGGAACCCGGACGTACGACGCCGTGATCGTCGGCGGTGGACACAACGGTCTGGTCGCCGCCGCCTATCTGGCCCGCGCCGGCCGCTCCGTACTGGTGCTGGAACGCCTGGACCACACCGGGGGCGCCGCCGTCTCCACCCGCCCGTTCGCCGGGGTCGACGCCCGGCTGTCGCGCTACTCGTACCTGGTCAGCCTGCTGCCGGACAAGATCGTGCGCGATCTCGGCCTCGACTTCCGCGTCCAGGGCCGGACCATCTCCTCGTACACCCCGGCCGAACGCGGCGGACGCGCCACCGGGCTGCTCGTCGGCGGCGGGGAGGAGCGCACCCGCGAGGCGTTCGCCGCCCTCACCGGCGGCGAGCACGAGTACGCAGCCTGGCAGCGCTTCTACGGGATGACGGGCCGGCTCGCCGAACGTGTCTTCCCCACGCTGACCGAACCCCTGCCCAGCCGCGAGGAGTTGCGCCGCCGCATCGACGACGAGACCGCGTGGCGGGCCCTGTTCGAGGAGCCGATCGGCGTCGCGATCGAGGAGAACTTCAGCGACGACCTGGTCCGGGGTGTCGTCCTCACCGACGCGCTGATCGGCACGTTCGCCGACGCCCACGACGCCTCCCTCGCCCAGAACCGCTGCTTCCTCTACCACGTCATCGGCGGAGGCACCGGCGCCTGGGACGTGCCCGTCGGCGGCATGGGCGCGCTCACCGACGCCCTCGCCGACGCGGCCCGCGCCGCCGGAGCCGTCATCGTCACCGGGCACGAGGCGGTCCGCATCGACACCGACGGGCACACCGCCGAGGTCACCTACCGCACCGCCGACGGCGAGGGCACCGCCGTCGCCCGGCACGTCCTGGTCAACGCCTCCCCGCAGGAGCTGGCCGCCCTCACCGGGGACACCGCCCCCGAACCCGCCGAGGGCGCCCAGCTCAAGGTCAACATGCTGCTCAAGCGGCTGCCCCGGCTCCGGGACAGCGCCGTGGACCCCCGCGAGGCCTTCGCCGGGACCTTCCACATCGCCGAGGGCTACGGCCAGCTCGCCACCGCCCACGCCCAGGCCGCCGCGGGCGAACTTCCCGCCGCGCCGCCCTCCGAGATCTACTGCCACTCCCTGACCGACCCCAGCATCCTCGGCCCCGACCTCGCCGCGCGCGGCTACCAGACCCTCACCCTCTTCGGCCTGCACACCCCGGCCCGGCTCTTCGCCGGCGACAACGACGCCGTGCGCGACGAACTGCTCAAGTCCACGCTCGCCCAGCTCGACGCCCACCTCGCCGAACCCCTCGCGGACTGCCTCGCCACCGACGCCGACGGGCGCCCCTGCATCGAGGCGAAGACCCCGCTCGACCTCGAACGCGACCTCGGGCTCCCCGGCGGCAACATCTTCCACCGCGCCCTGTCCTGGCCGTACGCCCAGGAGGACACCGGCCGCTGGGGCGTGGAGACGCGGCACGCCAACGTCCTGCTGTGCGGCGCGGGCGCGGTGCGCGGCGGCGGGGTGAGCGGCGTGCCGGGGCACAACGCGGCGATGGCCGTCCTGGGGGAGTAGGAGGACCACCCCGGCCGCCGGCCCGGGCGACACCCCGGCGACCGTCCGGCCGGTTCCCGAAGATCTTGACCTGGGACCGGCCGGGCCCCAGGATCGGCTGACATGACACAGGGACAAGGCAGCACGGTCGACGGGGTGCTGCGGCGCAGCGCCCGACGCGTCCCGGCGCGCGTCGCGCTGGAGTACGGGGAACGGACCTGGACGTACGCGGAACTCGACGACGCCGTCTCCCGCGCGGCCGCCCTGCTGCTCGCCGAGGGACTCGCCCCCGGCGACCGGGTGGCCGCCTACGGCCACAACTCCGACGCCTACCTCATCACCTTCCTCGCCTGCGCCCGCGCGGGCCTGGTCCACGTCCCCGTGAACCAGCACCTGACCGGCGACGACCTCGCCTACCTCCTCGGCCAGTCGGGCAGCGCACTGGTGCTCACCGACCCAACGCTCGCCGGGCAACTCCCGCCGGACGTACGACAGTTGCCCCTGCGTGACGCCGACGACTCCCTCCTCGCCCGGCTGCCCGGCACCGAGCCGTACGACGGGCCCGAGCCGCGCACCGAGGATCTGGTGCAGCTGCTCTACACCTCCGGGACCACCGCGCTGCCCAAGGGCGCGATGATGACCCACCGGGCGCTGGTCCACGAGTACCTGAGCGCGATCACCGCACTCGACCTCAGCGCCGGCGACCTGCCCGTGCACGCGCTGCCGCTCTACCACTCGGCGCAGATGCACGTCTTCCTGCTGCCCTACCTCGCGGTCGGCGCGACCAACGTCGTCCTCGACACGCCCGACGGAGACCGCCTCTTCGACCTGATCGAGGAGGGCCGCGCCGACAGTCTCTTCGCCCCGCCCACCGTGTGGATCGCGCTGACCAACCGGCCCGACTTCGCCGACCGCGACCTCACCGGGCTGCGCAAGGCGTACTACGGCGCCTCGATCATGCCGGTGCCCGTCCTGGAGCGGCTGCGCGAACGCCTGCCGAAGCTCGCGCTCTACAACTGCTTCGGGCAGAGCGAGATCGGCCCGCTGGCCACCGTGCTGGCCCCCACCGAGCACAAGGGCCGGCTCGACTCCTGCGGCCGTACCGTGCTGTTCGTGGACGCCCGGGTGGTGGACGAGGACGGCGCGGACGTGCCCGACGGGACGCCCGGCGAGATCGTCTACCGCTCCCCGCAGCTGTGCGAGGGCTACTGGGACAAGCCCGAGGAGACCGCCGCCGCCTTCCGTGACGGCTGGTTCCACTCCGGGGACCTCGCGGTCCGCGACGCGCACGGCTACTTCACGATCGTCGACCGGGTGAAGGACGTCATCAACTCCGGCGGTGTCCTGGTCGCCTCCCGCCAGGTCGAGGACGCCCTCTACACCCACGAGGGTGTCGCCGAGGCCGCTGTGATCGGGCTGCCCGACGAGCGGTGGATCGAGGCCGTCACGGCGGTCGTCGTCCCGCGCGGCGAGGTCACCGAGGAGCAGCTCGTCGCCCATGTCCGCGAGACACTGCCCGCGTTCAAGGCGCCGAAGCGCGTCCTGTTCGTCACCGAGCTGCCCCGCAACGCCAGCGGCAAGATCCTCAAGCGGGAACTGCGGGACAGGTTCGGCGACTGAACGGCGGCCGGGGCCGAGCTGCGGTCCGGCGCTAGCGCGGCCGCAGATCCACGATCCGGCGTATTTTGCCCACCGAGCGTTCCAGGGACTCCGGCTCCACGATCTCCACGGCCACCGACACCCCGATGCCGTCCTTCGCCGCGGCGGCGATCGAACGCGCCGCCGCCTCGCGCGCCTCGGGCGTGGCACCCGGCCGCGCCTCCGCGCGCACGGTGAGCGCGTCGAGCCGGCCCTCGCGGGTCAGCCGGAGCTGGAAGTGCGGCGCCACACCGGGGGTGCGCAGCACGATCTCCTCGAACTGGGTCGGGAACACATTGACCCCGCGCAGGATCACCATGTCGTCACTGCGGCCGGTGATCTTCTCCATCCGGCGGAACGCCCGCGCCGTGCCGGGCAGCAGCCGGGTCAGATCCCGGGTGCGGTACCGCACGATCGGCATCGCCTCCTTGGTGAGCGAGGTGAACACCAGCTCGCCCGGCTCGCCCTCCGGGAGCACCTCGCCGGTGACCGGGTCGACGACCTCCGGGTAGAAGTGGTCCTCCCAGATGTGGAGCCCGTCCTTGGTCTCGGCGCACTCCTGGGCCACGCCGGGACCGATCACCTCCGACAGGCCGTAGATGTCCACGGCGTCGATCGCGAACCGCTCCTCGATCTCCCGCCGCATCTCCTCCGTCCACGGCTCGGCCCCGAAGATCCCGACCCGCAGCGAGGTGCTCCGCGGGTCCACGCCCTGGCGCTCGAACTCGTCGAGCAGCGTGAGCATGTACGACGGCGTGACCATGATGACCCGGGGCTCCAGGTCCTGGATCAGCCGCACCTGCCGCGCCGTCATGCCTCCGGAGGCGGGCACGACCGTACAGCCGAGGCGCTCGGCGCCGTAGTGCGCGCCCAGTCCGCCGGTGAACAGGCCGTAGCCGTACGCCACATGGACCACGTCCCCGGGGCGGCCGCCCGCCGCGCGGATCGAGCGCGCCACCAGGTCGGCCCACAGGGAGAGGTCGTTCTCCGTGTAGCCCACCACCGTGGGCAGTCCCGTGGTGCCGCTGGAGGCGTGGAGGCGGCGGATGCGCTCGCGGGGGACGGCGAACATGCCGTACGGGTAGTTCTCCCGCAGGTCGCTCTTCACGGTGAACGGGAAGCGCGCGAGGTCGGCCGGCGAGTGGCAGTCCTCCGGGTGGACCCCCGCCTTGTCGAACGACTCCCGGTAGAAGGGCACGTTCTCGTACGCGTGCCGCAGGGTGGCGCGCAGGCGCTCCAGCTGGAGGGCGCGCAGCTCGTCGAGTCCGAGCCGCTCGCCCGCGTCGAGCAGATCCGCCGTGTCCGTCATCGGAAAAGGCCCCCTCACGCGCCACGCACCTACACATTACGGACGACCGATCATTCGGTCGTTTCCCTCGGGCCTAGTAATTCAGGCCGGCGGGTCCGAGGCAAGAGGCGGGGACCCGGATTTTTCCCAGGGGCGCGCGCGGACCGGCGCGCGCCGCCCGAACGTCCCCCTCACGTGGCCTGTCCGCCGCCCGGACCGGTCGCTAGGCTGACCCGCGGACGACGAACCGGGAGGAGCACGGACGTGGCCGAGAGCATCACCCAGCGGCAGCCGCTCGCGGACTGGAACAAGGGCAAGCCGGACCTGGACCTCAGCGGAGCGCAGTGGCGGTCCGGCAGCCGGGGCCTGGGAGACGTCCAGATCGCCTTCGTCGAGGGCTTCGTCGCGATGCGCAACAGCGACCGCACGGAGGGCGCCTCCCTGATCTTCACCCCCGCAGAATGGGGCGCCTTCGTCTCCGGCGCACGCGCCGGGGAGTTCGACCTGACCTGAGCGCCACCGGCCCGGCACTCCCGGCCCGGACACCCCGGCCCCGCGCCCTCCTGCCCCGGGCACCCCGGAGCCGAACCGGGGGTGTTCGCGCCCGATTTGCGGACACGCGACCAGGGGCGGCCCGTCGGTGTGGGTGGCTGGGACAGGCTGGGCCCGACAGGGGTAGGTCGTGTTCCGGAGGTGAGGACGATGAGCGCTGCGCCGGTCATCGCGGCGGTGGACGGGTCCGAGGACAGTGTGCGCGCGCTGGAGTGGGCGCTCGACGACGCCCGACGGCGCGCGGCGCCGCTGCGGGTGGTGCACGTACGCCAGTACGCCCCCTGGGGACAGGAGGACGTCCTGGTCGCCGACGACACCGAGCAGGACGGCGACCCCGTCCTCGACGAGGTGCGCACCCTGCTGCGCGACCGCGAGGACGTCCCCGAGACGGAGTACGTGACCGTCGAGGGCGCGCCAGCCGCCGTCCTGCCCGAACTCGGCGCCGACGCCCAGCTCCTCGTCCTCGGCTCACGCGGCCGGGGCGGCTTCACCGGACTGCTGCTCGGCTCCAACGGCGTGGCCACCGCCCGCGACGCCCCGTGCCCCGTGGTCGTCGTGCCCCGGCCCGGGCGCGAGGTGGACGGCGAACCGGCCGAGCCCGGCCCCCGGGTGGTCGTCGGACTGCACGTGGACCACCCCGACGAGGCCTCCCTCGACTTCGCGTTCACCGAGGCCGCGCTGCGCGACGCCCGGGTGCAGGTGATCGCCGCCTACCCCTGGCCCGTGCAGTCCTGGTCGGCGCCCGGCCAGCTGGTGCCCCCGGCTGTCGACCAGGCCGCCGTCGAGACCGAGACCCGGGCGCTCGCCGACACCTGTCTCGCGCCCTACCGCGAGCGCCACCCCGGGGTGCGCACCGACGCCGAGGCGCTGCCCGGAGGCGCCGCCGGACTGCTCGTCGGGGCCTCCGCCGGAGCCGATCTGGT
The DNA here is from genome assembly GCF_040703155.1 of Streptomyces sp. NPDC005435. Taxonomy (NCBI): domain Bacteria; kingdom Bacillati; phylum Actinomycetota; class Actinomycetes; order Kitasatosporales; family Streptomycetaceae; genus Streptomyces; species Streptomyces sp. NPDC005435. The sequence goes on along the minus strand of NZ_JBEXEQ010000017.1, from coordinate 122,830 downwards.
GGTCGTCGGCCGCCACCGGCGCCGCCCGCTCGCCCCCGCCCCCATGCTCGGCTCGGTCACCCACGCCGTGCTGCTCCACGCGGCGAGTCCGGTCGCCGTCGTACCGCCCGTACCCACGGACGGGTGACCCGGACGGGCCACGGACGACGCCGGGTCCGCGAGCCCTGCCACCCGCGGCCGATCCGGGAGGGCGCCCGCACGCCGCCGCGCGCTCCCGGGCACGTACCATTGCCGCATGTCGTTCCTCCGCCGCCGCAGCGCAACCCCCGCCGGCCCCGATTTCGACGTGCTGGCCATGGACCCGGGCGACTGGCCGGGCAATCTCGGCGCGGGCCTGCTGCCCGCTCCCGACGGCACCTGCCAGGGTGTCTTCCTGCGCTACGACCTGTTCGGCGGGCGCGGCCCGGCCATGATCATCGGCAACCTCCCCGAGGGCTCCCCGGCCCGCGAGACCGCCGAGGGCGAGATCCCCTTCGAGGTCGCCCAGCTGCTCCTCGCGCTGGAGAACGACGAGGAGGTCACCGTCGTCGGCACCGAGGACACCCCCGTCCTCCAGGGCGACAACCTGCTGATCGTGCGCCGCCTCAAGCTCTCCGAGAGCCGCATCTCCTGCGTGCAGTTCGACCGCAGCGACGGCGTGCTCGTCACCATCGCGGCCTGGGACCGGCCCATCACCGACGACCTGTACGCCCTGCTGAAACCACTCCCGGCGGAGCTGTTCCAGCAGGGCTGAGGCCCCGCCTCAGCGGCGCGCGGCCGCCAGTGTCACGTCGGCCGCGCGGACGAACGCCACCCGGTGGCCGTACTGGATCTCGTAGTACAGGTCCTTGCCGACGACCACCTGGTGCGAGTCCTCGGTGAAGGTGACCGCGTAGTAGTACTCGCCCGGCATCTCGTCACCGACCACGTACTTCTGCCCGGCCGGGACCGTGTACGGCAGCGGCACCACCGACTGCGCGGGAACGCCCGCCGGGTACGCCTCCTTCTCCGGGTACGCCCGGCCGTACACCGGGACGCTCGCCAGACCGTCCTTCGGGGTGATCGTGAACCCGGACGCGGGAACCGCCGTCGCGTGCCGCCTCGGGTTCTCGAACCACGCCTTCCGGCCGAGGTACCAGATCGCCGTCCAGTCGCCCCAGCGGTCCGCGACCGCGTACTGCTGGCCGGTGGAGACGCGTGAGGACAGGTCGTTCACCCCGGTCGTCGGCGCGGTGCCGAGCCCGATGTCCTGGACCAGCGGGGCGTTCACGTCGTGGTCCGTGTACAGCCGCACCTCGCCGGAGCCGTGCGCCGGGCAGGAGGCGGCCGCCGAGTCGCAGCCCGTGTACACCGGCTGGTTGGCCGCGTAGTCCGGCCGGATCGTCACCAGCCCGGAGCGGGCGGTGCCCGTCGCCCTGAACGGGTGGCCGAGCAGCCGGAAGTAGTGCCGCCAGTCCCAGTACGGACCCGGGTCGGTGTGCATCCCGGGCACCGTCGAGGCGGTCGGACCTGGCACGTTGTCGTGACCGAGGATGTGCTGGCGGTCCAGCGGGATGCCGTACGCATGCGACAGATAGCGCACCAGGCGGGCCGAGGAGCGGTACATCGCCTCCGTGTACCAGGCGTCCGGCGCGGTGAGGAAACCCTCGTGCTCGATGCCGATCGAGCGGGCGTTGACGTCCCAGTTGCCCGCGTGCCAGGCCACGTCCTTCGCCTTCACATGCTGGGCGATCAGTCCATCGGTGGAGCGGATGGTGTAGTTCCAGGACACATAGGTGGGGTCCTGGATCAGGTTCATCACCCCGTCCCAGCCGCCCTCGGTGTCATGGATGACGATGTACTTGATCCGCTGCGAGGCCGGCCGGTTCCCCAGGTCGTGGTTGCCGTAGTCGTTGTCCCCGAACTCCTCGTACGGCGCCGGGACCGACACACAGGACACCGACGCCGGACACTCCACCCCGTCGGTCTTCGGCGCGCGCAGACCGGTCCGCTTGAGCTGGGCGGTGTCGCCGCGCACCCCGGGGGCGGCCTTGAGGGCGACACGCCGGCCGGTATCGGTGGTGCGGGACTCGCCGGTGCGCAGCACGTCGAAGACGTCGTTCGCGTACGCGGCCGCCGTCGCCGAGTCGTCGGCGCCGGAGAAGCGGGCCACCGCGCCGTACCACTCGGCCGGATCGTCGACCGGCTTCTGGCCCAGCTGCTTCTGCTCGGCGGCGAGCAGCGCGGCACCGCCGGCCACGTTCGCCGCCGGGTCGGTACGCAGCTTGGCGGCGGGCAGCCCCGTCAGCCGGGCCGCGCGGCGCAGCGTGGTCAGACGGGCCGGGAGCGCGGAGGCGGGCGGTACCTCGGCGCGCGGGTGCAGGGGAGCGCGGGCGCTGTCGCCGCGCGGGTCCTCGGTGCCCTCGGCGTAGTGCTCGGTGGTGGCGAGCGCCGTGCGGGCGTCGGTCAGATGCATCGGGCCGTACCCGCCGCTCACGCTGGGGGCACCGGCGTGGGTGTCCCAGCGGGACTGGAGGTAGGAGACGGCCAGCAGCAGGCTCTGCGGCACGTGGTACTCGGCCGAGGCGGTGGCGAAGGCGCGCTGGAGGCTGTCGGCGGGCGGCGCGGGGGCCGCGCCGGAGGACGGGGCCGCGCCGAGCAGCGGCAACAGCAGGACGGCGCCCGCGAGGGCGCCGGTGGTGCGGTTCAGCCGTCTGCGGCCGGGTGCGGATGTCGGGTCGGTGGCGAATCCTCGCAATGCGGCCTCCTGTGACGGGCGGGCGTGGCGGGACGGGCGGCGCCGAGCTGGGTCAGTGGTACCGGCTGGCCGACGATCCGTCAATCATGCCCTCGGAGAGGCGATTTCCCATGTCACAGATGGGTCCGGCGAGTTTCGCGGTGGTGGGTGGCGGGCCTGCGGGGCGTCAGTGGCGTAGACCAGTGGCCGTCCTCCGCGGGCTCCCGAGGTCCGTTTCGGGAAGACGCGCCGGATACGGCGGCTCCGCCCCGTAAGGGAGAATCCGCGGTGCGCCGCCGCTCCGGGCGCACCGCGGAGCCCGTGTCAGCGGGTGCCCACCGCCGCCCGCACGGCCTGCCGCGCCAGGTGGCAGTCGTCGTGCAGGCGCCGCAGCAGCAGCCGCTGTTCCTCCCCGCTCGGCACGCCGCCCACCCGGGCCGCGGCCGGAGCCGTCTCGTGCATCGAGCGCTGGATGGCCGTCTCGTAGGTACGGATCTCCCGGGTGAGCACCAGCATCAGGTTCACCAGGAAGGCGTCGCGCGAGGCCGGGCCGCCCAGTTGGGCGATCTGGCTGATGTGCCGCCGGGCGTCCGGGGCGCTGCCGAGGGCGAGCCACAGGGTGGCCAGGTCGTACCCCGGCAGATACCAGCCCGCGTGCTCCCAGTCGACCAGGACCGGGCCCGTCGGGGAGAGCAGGATGTTCGACAGCAGGGCGTTGCCGTGGCAGAACTGGCCCATGCCGTGGCGCCCGGCCGAGTGCGCGATGCCGTGCAGCAGCTTCTGCAGGTCGCCCAGGTCGCGGTCGGTGAGCAGCCCCAGCTCGTGGTAGCGGTTGATGCGGGCCGCGTAGTCCAGCGGGGCGTCGAAGGTGCCCGCCGGGGGACGCCAGGCGTTCAGCCGGCAGATCGCGCCGAGCGCGGTCCGGATGTCCGGGCGGGCCGGCGCGTCCAAGGGGTGGCGCTGGAGCGCGGCGACCCGGCCGGGCACCCGCTCGATCACCAGTGTGCAGTTGTCCGGGTCCGCCGCGATCAGCCTCGGCACCCGCACAGGGGGGCGGTGCCGGACGAACGAGCGGTATGCCGCTATCTCGTGCCGGACGCGTTCGGCCCAGGAGGGCGACAGATCCAGCAGACACTTCGCCACCGCCGTGCTGCGGCCCGCCGTCCCCACGAGGGTGACGGAGCGTCCGGTGCGGCGCAGCACCTGCACGGGGGCGAACTCCGGGCAGATGCGGTGCACGGCGTTGATGGCGCCGCGCAGCTGGGCCCCCTGGGGGCCGGACAGGTCCAGTCTGCCGCTGAGCGGCTGCGCGCCGGGCTGGCCCGGGATACGCGCGGCGCGGCCCACGACCGGCACGGATGTTCCGGGCCGCGCCGCCGGGTCGAGATACGGTCCGCCGCCCGCCGGGCGGGGACGCAGAGGCCGGGGCGGAGCGGACACGGAGGACGATGCTGCGTACATGGGAGATACAGATCCCTTCGTGTGCCTGCGGTGCCTGTCCTGACAGTCCATGAGCTGTGCTCGCGCCGCCCGGCCCGGCCCCTCGGGAACACCCTGGGGAATGTCCCGGGGTGACCGGGTCGGGGTGGCGCTTTCCTACCTGACACCCGATGTCCACTGGCACACCATCTGGCGCACCCTGGCGAACCCTGGCGAATAGTCGCCCGGCAACCGGCACGGGGCTACTGTCAACTCAGCCGAGAACCTGGGGGCTTGACGTGAGCGGACAACCCAACACCCGCTTCGCTGACCTGTTCGGCCTGGCCGGCTGGTCGAAGGGCGAACTCGCGAGACTGGTCAACCGGCAGGCGGCGGCCATGGGCCACCCCCAGCTGTCGACCGACACCTCGCGGGTGCGGCGGTGGATCGACACGGGAGAGATCCCGCGCGATCCGGTGCCGAGGGTGCTGGCGGCTCTGTTCACCGAGCGACTCGGCCGTGTCGTGACCATCGAGGACCTCGGTCTGGTACGGCACGGGCGTGCGGGGAAACGGCAGGGCGACGGGAATGCGGATCATCCCGACGGCGTGCTGTGGACGCCCGGACGAACCGCCGCGGTCCTCACCGAATTCACGGGAATGGACCTCATGCTCAACCGACGCGGCTTGGTGGGCGCGGGTGCCGCGCTCGCCGCGGGAGCCACCCTCAGCAGTTCCATGCGCGACTGGCTGCACACCGACCCTGCCCTGAAGGCCGACGCCCCCGTCTTCGACGACCCCCTGCACGCCGACCCCGCCGGGTTCGACCGCTACGAGGCCGCCCCCGTCGGGGAGCAGGAGGTCGAGGAACTGGAAGGCTCCGTCGAAGTGTTCCGCGCCTGGGACGCGGCACGCGGCGGCGGCCTCCAGCGCAAGGCGGTCGTGGGCCAGCTCAACGAGGTGGGCGGCATGCTCGCCTACCACCACCCACCCCAACTCCAGCGGCGCCTGTGGGGCGTCGCGGCCAACCTCGCGGTCCTCGCGGGCTGGATGTCGCACGACGTGGGCCTGGAACCCACCGCACAGAAGTACTTCGTCATCGCCGCGCACGCCGCGCACGAGGGCGGCGACCGGCCGCGCGCCGGGGAGGCCCTGTCCCGGGCCGCCCGCCAGATGGTGCACCTGGGCCGGCCCGACGAGGCCCTGGACCTGATGAAGCTCGCCCACTCCGGCTCGGGGGAGGCCCTCCAGCCGCGCACGAAGGCGATGTTCCACACCATCGAGGCGTGGGCGCAGGCCTCGATGGGCAAGGGCCAGGCGATGCGGCGCACCCTCGGACAGGCGGAGGACCTCTTCGTCTCCGACCGCAGGGTTGAGGCACAGCCCGACTGGATGCAGACCTTCAAGGACGAGGATCTGTACGGGATGCAGGCCCTGGCCTATCGCACACTGGCCGAGTTCGACCCGGCCGCCGCCGCGCACGCCCAGTACTACGCGGAGAAGGCCCTGGCACTCCGGATCGACGGACGGGAGCGGTCGAAGATCTTCGACCATCTCTCCATGGCCTCGGCCTGCTTCATCGCCGACGACCCCGAGCAGGCCGACCGGTACGCCCGGCTCGCCCTCATGGCGATGGGCGCCAACTCCTCGCGCCGCACCTGGGACCGGCTGCGCCAGATGTACCGGCTCAGCGCGGAGTACGCGGGCTACCCGAGGATCCACGAACTGCGGGAGGAGATCAGAATGGCGCTGCCCAAGCAGCGGGGGAGGAGCGCGGGAGCCTGATCCCAGGGGGCCTGCGCGGTGGGGAGCCTACGCCGTGGGGGCCTGAGCGGTCACCCTGGCCACCAGCAGGCAGGCGTCGTACGCCCGTCCCGTCGTGCCGAACGCCTCGGCGACGATCCGCGCGCACTCCGGCGCGGTGGAGGCCGCGTCCAGCAGCGGGCCGAGCCCGAGCAGCCGGTCCAGTGCCGTGGCCCCGTCGGCGCCGAGGAGCAGACCCTCGGTGTGCAGCAGGAGCAAGTCGCCCTGCTCCAGGGCTACTTCGGCTTGCCCCGGGGCGGTTCCGGGCGCGCCGTCCGGTGCGGTCAGTACGTGCCCCGTCCCGTCGCGGAACAGCAGCGGGGCGGGGTGGCCGGTGTCCGCCCAGGTAAGGGTGCGGTTTTCCGGGGCGTAGTGGCAGCAGACGGCGCCGCTGAGCCGTGCGGGCGGTGCGGAGGCGTCCAGCACCTGGTCGAGCACGGTGAGCAGCCGGCCGGGCCCGGTGCCGGACAGGGCCATGCCGCGTACGGCGCCCAGCAGGACGGCCACGGCCGGTACCGGGCTGCCGTGCTGTCCGGTGAGGTCACCGGCGCTCAACAGGAAGGTACCGTCCGGCAGTTCGAGGGCGTCGCACCAGTCACCGCCCGCCGCGGCGACCGACTCGGAGGGCAGGTGCCGGGCGGCGATGTCGAGCGCGCCCGTGCCGCGGCGCGCGGGTTCGCTCCACAGGGGCGGCGGGGTCCGGCTCGGCAGGGGATCGTGCAGCAAGGTTTCGCCAGGCGCGACCAGGGGCCGTTGCCGCAGCTGTAAGGAGTCGCCGGTCTCGCGCACCGTCCGTCCCCGGCGGCGCAGTTCGCTGACGTCGCGCAGCACGGCCCACATCGAGACGGTGCCGCCGTCGGCGTCCAGCACGGGTTCGCCCATCATGTGCACGGTCCGTACGGAGGTGTCGGGCCGTACGACGCGGAACTCGCCGTCGATCGGGCGGGCGTCCACCAGGCAGGCCGTCGTCATCGCGGTCAGCCGGGGCCGGTCCTCCTCGTGCACCAGGGACGGGAGTTCGTCCAGGGTGAGGGCGGGCACGTCCGGGTCGAGACCGAGGATGCCGTACAGCTCGGGTGACCAACTCGCCCCGTCCGTGAGCAGGTTCCACTCCGCGCTGCCGACCCGGCCGAGCGGTGAGGCCTCGTCGTCCTCGGGGCGCCGGCGCTCCGGGCCGTCCCGGAGCTGGGCCAAGTGGGCGTCCAGGTCGTCGAGTTGATGGAGGGCCAGTTCGTACAGGGCGCGCTGCCAGCGCTCCTCCGGGGCCGAGCCGTCGCCCGGGGTGTCGCGTCGTACGGCGGCCATGTCGCCCTTGAGCCGCCGCGTCTGCGAGATGAGCGCCTCGACCGAGCCGCGTCCGGGCGGCTGGGCGGCGGGGCGGTCCGCGGAGACAGGGGACGGCATGACGCACTCCGATGGGAACGGTACGGCCGGGAGAACGGTGGAACCGCTACGACTGTGGCACAGCCCGCGACCCCCCGTAAGGGATTTGGCAACACCTGATGCGAGGGTGCATCTGGCATATGTCAGAGTCTTCCCGGCGTGGTCCACGAGGGGTTCGGCTGTACGGGCCGGGGGTGCCAAGTCGTAGACGGACTAAGGCATTTGACCCATCGGGGAGCGGCGCGGCCGGATGGCCGGCCGCGCGTTCGGTGCTCGTGTGTTCGGGGATGGAAGGGGGTGCCTCGTGGTCAGCCGAGACCGATCTCCCGGTCCGCCGCCGCGCGGCTCGGCTGCCACCACGTCGTCACCGGCTCCCACACCAGGACCCGCGTCCCGGTGCCCAGCCGGCGGGCGGAGAACACGCCGCCCCACCGGCCGGGCGCGTCGGACACGTAGACCGAGTGGGCCCGGCGGGCCTCCGGGTCCGCCGGGTCGCCGATGGTGCGCACGGCGGCGTAGGCGGTCTCCCGCGCGCCGATCCGGTACGTGCCCGTGCCGCCGTCCCGCACCGGCAGCGCGGCCCCGTCCAGACCGCCGAAGCTGACCACGGGCACGCGTTCCACGGTGCAGGCGCGGCCGCCCCGGTTGGTCACCGAGAACCGCACCACGGTGGGCTCGGCGGCCACCGCCGCGGCCCGCACGGTCAGTTCGCCCTGGGTGCACGGGGCGACCCGGGCGGGGGCCGCGTGACCGGCCGGGGCGGTCAGCAGCACGGCCCCGGTGGCGAGGGCGGAAGCGGCGGCAAGGGCTCGGATACGCATGGCGGACTCCCTGATCACGGTCGGCGGCACAGCCGGGCGGAGCGTGGTCCGCCCGACCGGTAGGACGGTGGTCCGGCCTGTGGGGTTGTACCGGAATCGGCGGTGTGACCCGATTGCGCTACACCGTCACCCTTCCCGGGGCGGCTCACTCGTCGCCCTCCACGGGCGAACTCCAGGAGTTGCCGTCCGCCGGGCAGGAACTGCCGTTCGGCGGCAGTGAGCCGTACAGCAGGAAGTCGTTGACCTTGCGGTGCACGCACTTGGAGGAGGCGTAGCCGGTGTGGCCGTCGCCCTTGTTGTCGAGCACCACGGCCGCGTCGCCCAGCCGCTTCGCCGTCTCCGTGGTCCAGCGGTACGGGGTCGCCGGGTCGCCGCGCGTGCCGATCAGCAGCATCCGGGCGGACGGCACGTCCCTCACCTCGTCGCGTATGTAGTCCGTGCCCTTGGGGCGGCCGTAGCACATCAGCAGCTGGGTGAGCCGGTAGCGGCCGAAGACCGGGGACGCCTCGTCGTAGGAGGAGCGCAGGTCCTTGAGGTCCTTGGTGACCCGGGCGTCCGAGGGGCGGTCCGGGTCGTCGGCGCAGTTGACCGCCAGCAGCGCGGCGGGCAGGTTGTCGACCGGCACGTCCTCGGTGTCCGCCAGACCGGCGTGCCGGCCGCCCGTGCCGCCGCTCCCGCTCCCCTCGGTGCGCGGCGGCGCCGAGATCCCGCCGGTGGCGAAGCTGAGGACGCGCCGGGTGTCGCCGTCCTCCATCAGGGAGGCCAGCGCGCGCTCCAGCGACGGCCAGAGCTGCTTGCTGTACAGGCCCTGCCCGATCGCGCCCACCAGGTCCTGGCCCGAGAAGGTGCCGCCGAAGTCCGTGGGCACCGGGTTCGCGTCCAGCGAGCGCACCAGCCGCACCACCTGGTCGCGGGCCGCCCGCGGGTCCTGCCCGAAGGGACAGCCCACGTCACCCGTGCACCAGTCCACGAAGGAGTCCAGCGCCGTCTGCTGCCCCTCGGCACCGGCCCTGCCCTGCTCGGACAGCGGCTCGGTCAGCGTGTCCACGCCGTCCAGGGCCATGTGCCCGACCTTGTGCGGGAACTCGGCCGCGTAGACCGCGCCGAGCCGGGTGCCGTAGGAGAAGCCCAGGTAGTCCAGCTTCTTGCGGCCCAGCGCCTGGCGGATCACGTCCATGTCGCGGGCCGCGTCGACCGTGCCCATGTGCTGGAGGACGGGGCCGGAGTAGCGGGCGCACAGCTCGGCGGACTGCCGCAGCCGGGTCAGCAGCGCCTGCGGGCGGCGGATGTCCAGATCGGAGTCCGAGGCCGCCGCGTCCGCCGCCGGGTCCTGGCCCGCGCCGCAGCTGACGGGGGAGGAGCGGCCGACGCCGCGCGGGTCGAAGGTGACCACGTCGTAGCCGTTGGTCAGGTCCATGAAGGCCTTGCCGCTCGCGGCGAGCTGGGCGACGCCCGGCGCTCCCGGGCCGCCGAAGTTCAGCAGCAGCGAGCCGTGCTGCTTCCCGGTCGCCCGGTAGCGGGCCAGCGCCAGATCGAGGGTGGCGCCGCCGGGGTGCGCGTAGTCGAGGGGCACGGTGACCTTGCCGCACTGGAGGTCCCGGGGCATGTCCGGGCCCTCGCAGACGCCCCAGGCCACCTTCTGGTCGTAGAAGCGGGACAGACCGGGCGCGGGGGTGCCGGCCGCCGCGACGGGCAGTCCGGCGCCGAGCAGCGCGAGGGTGAGGACGCCGGCGCTCGCGCCGCGCCGCAGGGCGGATCGTCGTCTGGTCAGCTTCGCCGGCATCGATCGCCTCCCGGGACGCGGCCGACCGGGGGATCTGGAGCCGCGCCGTCCTCACGATAAGCGGGCCCCGGGGCCGCCGCCTCCCGGCGGGTCGAGGGGCGCCGGAGGCCGTACCCTGCCTGCTCCGGGCCGCACGGCGTGCTCGATTCCGGACGCGTTCACGACCGTTTCGCGGTCGTTTGAAAGCCCGCTTCTGACTCGTTCGGGCGGCGTCAAGCCATTCGATGGACCGGGCCACTCGATGGGGTGAAAGCAGGAATAGCCATAACTCGGATGGTCCGGCCGCGTTCTATGTGGTGCGGGCGACTGCCCGCGACGATCTCTGGAAGGCAGGCAAACCTATGAAACGGGCTACCCGTAACGGTGTGATCGGTGTGGCCGCCGCGTCCGGCGCGATGGCCATGGCGATGCCGGTGTCCGCCGCCTTCGCGGCCGGCGGCGCCTCTGCCGACGGCGCTGCGGTGGGCTCGCCCGGTGTGCTCTCCGGCAACAGCGTCCAGGTCCCGGTGAGCGTGCCGGTGAACGCGTGCGGCAACACGGTGAACGTGGTCGGGCTCCTCAACCCGGCGATGGGCAACTCCTGCGCGAACACCGGCTCCGACTCCGGGAGCGACGACTCCGGCAGCGGCTCCGGCTCCGGCACCTCGGGCGGCTCCGCCCACGCGGGTGTCGGCACGGCCACCTCCGGTTCCTCGGCGCACGCGGTCACGCACGGCTCGCCCGGTGTGCTCTCGGGCAACGGCATCCAGCTGCCCGTGGACGTGCCGGTGAACGCGTGCGGCAACACGGCCGACGTCGTGGGAGTGGCCAACCCGGCCTTCGGCAACCACTGCCAGAACGGCCCGGTGGAGACCACGCCCCCGCCGGTGGCTCCGCCGGTCACCCCGCCCCCCACCGAGCCCCCGGCCACGCCGGAACCCCCGGCCCCGCCGAAGTCCCACCCCAAGCCGCACACCCCCGCGGCGCCGCCCGAGGGCACCCTCGCGCACACGGGTACGGACGGGACGGCCCCGGCGCTCGCGGGCAGCGCGGCGTTCATCGTCGCCGGAGCGGCCCTGTACCGCCGCTTCCGGCCGACCCGCGTCGGCTGACCGCGCCGGCGCACGGCCCCACCGGACGCGACCGGCCTCGGTGGGGCCTTTGACATGGACGGCGGAGGCCTTTGACATGGACGGCGGAGCCGGGCCCGCCGGACGTGTCGTCAACGTCCGCACGCCGCAGTTGCGTTGACTTCCGCCGTGCCCGGAACCGGCATGGCGTGCGCACGCCGGATCGGGAAGGATGCGGCGGGTGCGGCGAGCCGTCGCACCGTCCGTGGTCCCACCCGCGCGGAGAGCGCCCGTACGCCGGGACGATCCGCGCGCCCCCAGAAATGGAGCGCACCGATGACGTCACCGGCCCCCCAGGATCTCGTCGTCACCCAGGCCACCCTCGCCGACTGGCCGGTGATCAGCGCATGGGCGGCGGCGGAGGGCTGGAACCCGGGACTGTCCGACGGGCCCGCCTTCTTCGCCCAGGACCCCGAGGGCTTCTTCCTCGGCCGGATCGACGGCGAGCCGGTCTCGGCCGTCTCCGTCGTGAACTACGGCGAGGACTACGCCTTCCTCGGCTGCTACCTCGTACGTCCCGATCTGCGCGGCCAGGGACACGGGCTCGCCACCTGGAAGACCGCCCTCGCGCACGCGGGCACCCGCACCGTCGGCCTGGACGGCGTCGTCGCCCAGCAGGACAACTACCGCCGCTCCGGCTTCGAACTCGCCCACCGCACCGCCCGCTACACCGGCCCGGCCCCCACCGGCCCGGTGCCCGAGGGGGTGCGCCCCGCCGGAGCAGCCGACCTCGCCGCCGTCACCGCGTACGACAGCGCCTGCTCCCCGGCCGACCGCCCCCGCTTCCTCGCCGAGTGGCTCACCCTCCCCGGGCACCGCGCCGTCGTCCGCGAGGACGCCGGGCGCCTGACCGGGTACGGCGTGATCCGCCCCGGACACGACTGCCCGCGCGTCGGCCCGCTCTTCGCGGACACCGCCGACGACGCCCGCGCCCTGCTGACCGCGCTCTCGGCCGGGTTCGCCGGACAGCGGATCGCCGTGGACATTCCCGAGCCGAACAAGGCGGCCGTCGAACTGGCCCTCGGCCTGGGCCTGGCCCCCTCCTTCGAGACCGCCCGCATGTACACCGGGCCGGTCCGCGAACACGCCCTGGACCGGGTGTTCGGCGTGGCCACCCTCGAACTGGGCTGACCGCCTCGATGCGTCTCTCCGTGCGGGCAAATTCCTTTGCCCGCGCGGGAGTCGGCTGCTGAAGTGACACCATGGACGAAACAGCGGTACTGGCCGCGTACGACCGTGAGATGCGTGAGGGCGCACGCGCCGACGGTCCGGGGGCGCGGATCGAGAGGGCCGGCGGTGTGGTGCGCCACGTCTCGGAGACGGGCGGGTGGAACGCCGTCCTCTGGTCGGGGCTCGACGAGACGGACGCGCAGCGCGCCATCGAGGAGCAGATCGCCCACTTCACCGGCCTCGGCCAGGAGTTCGAGTGGAAGCTCTACGGCCACGACCGGCCGGCCGATCTCGGTGAGCGGCTCGGCGCCGCCGGTTTCCGGGCCGAGGACGAGGAGACCTTGATGGTGGCCGAGACCGCCCGGGTGGCCCAGGACGCCGAGCCGCCCGCCGGGGTGCGCGTCGTCCGGGCCACCGACGAGGCCGGGATCGAACTCGTCGTGCGCGTGCACGACGAGGTGTTCGGGAAGGACGGCGCCCGGCTGCGGCACCACCTGCTCACCCGGCTCGCCGCCGACCCCGGCACCGTCCTCGCGGTGGTCGCGCTCGCCGGTGACGAGCCGGTCGCCGCCGCCCGGCTGGAACTCGTGCCCGGGACCGCGTTCGCGGGACTGTGGGGCGGCGGCACCGTGGAGCGGTGGCGCGGCCGGGGCGTCTACCGCGCCCTGGTCGCCCACCGCGCCCGTGCCGCCGCCGCGCACGGCTGCCGCTATCTCCAGGTCGACGCCTCGGACATGAGCCGCCCCATCCTGGAGCGACTCGGTTTCCGGGCGCTGACCACCACGACCCCTTATCTGTACGGGGCGTGACGTCCGGTCATCGGATCCACGGGACGTCACGCCCGGTCGTCGTCTTCCAAGGGACGTGGGTCCGGTCAGCGGCGTCCCCGCGACCGGTCCAGCGCCGCCACACCGGCCGCCGCCAGGGCGATCTGGATCAGCCATTCGATCCAGTCGGGCCCGTCCGTGTCCGCCACCCCGAGCCCGGCCGCGATCGCGGAGCCCAGCAGGGCGGCCACGATGCCGACGACGATGGTCAGCAGAATGCCGATGTGCTGGCGGCCGGGTACGACCAGCCGGCCGAGCACGCCGATGATGACGCCGATGACTATGGCGCTGATGATGCCTGAGATTTCCATGTCCACCCCTCCGGGTCCGGGCCCTCGCTGCCTTGGCATGTTCCCGCTATAAGCGGAGGCAGTCCCCCCGGAGCCGGGTCCGTCCGGAACCGGATCATCAACGGCTGCCGCAGGGCACGCCGGCGGCTGTCGCGGCACACGTCAGCGGCTGCCGCAGGACATGGGGAGGCCGGTCCGCCCGGGCGAACCGGCCTCGCGTCCTTCGTTGTCCTGCGATGTCAGCGTGTGCTCCCTTCCCTCGCGTACTGCGGGGCTGGACCGCGCTGGTGGGGTGAGCGGTGCAGCACCGCCGTTCTTCATAGTCTGCGCCTTTTATGGCCCGGTGTGTAGGGGTTGGGCCGGTTTGTCTGCGGAAACGTGGAAACCGGAGTGCGCCCGGCCCCTTGCTCAGGCGCCCGCCTCCACCGGTTCCGGCCGCTCGATGCCGCACCGCAGCCGGTGCAGTCCCCGGCGCGCGTGACTCTTCACCGTGCCCAGCGGCCACCCCGTGCGGGCCGCGATCTGCGGCTGGGTGAGGTCCTCGTAGAACGCCAGATACAGCACGCGCCGCTGCGCCGCCGGGAGGCGCCCCAGCTCCCGCCGCACCAGCACCCGGTCGAGTGCCGACTCCGGCTCCGGGGCGGCCGTGGGGTCCGGCAGGGCCGTCCCCGCCGCCGTGACCAGCTCCCCGCGCCGGGTGCGCGCGGCCAGCGCGTCGGCGATCTTGCGCCGGGCGATGCCGACGATCCAGCCGGGCAGCGGCCCCCGCTCCGGGCGGTAACCCGCCCGCCCCCGCCACACCCCGAGGAACACCTGCTGGGTCACGTCCTCCGCCTCCCCGGCGTTCCCCAGCGCCCGCCGCGCCAGCGTGTACACCAGCGGCGACCAGCGGTGATAGGCGGCGGCCAGACAGCGTTCGTCGCCCGTCACCAGCCCCCGGGCGATCTCCTCGGCGCCGTACGACTCCTCGGCCGCGACCCACCGGGAGGCGGCGGGTTCGGCGGGGGCGGCGGCGGGCGCGGCCGGATACGGGAACATGACCTCGGCTCCTCACGGGACGACGGTTCCGCCATCGTGTGAGCGGGCCGCGGGCGCTCACAACTCGCATCGTTTCTGCGTCGTATAGTCGCCTTATGGACGACAAACCGGTGCGCACCGGACCGGACCCCGAGCCCCCGCTGTCCGCGTGGCCCGTGTCCGCCGACGCGGGGCTGACCACCGGCGCCCTCGCCCGCAGGCTCGGCGTCTCGCCCACCACGCTGCGCTCCTGGGACCGCCGCTACGGCATCGGGCCCGCCGCCCGCGCCGACGGCCGCCACCGGCGCTGGGCCCCGGACGACGTGGCCGTCCTGGAGGCGATGTGCCGCCTCACCGCCTCCGGTGTGCCGCCCGCCGAGGCGGCCCGCGCCGCCAGGAACCGGACGCGGGAGAACGCGCCGCCCGCCGTGCGGACCGCCCCGCGCTCCCGGGCCGCCGGCGCCCTGCCCCTCGGTGACGTACGCCAGGAGTGCCGGGGGCTCGCCCGCGCCGCCGTCCGCCTGGACGCCCCCGCCGTCGCGCGGCAACTCGACCGCGCCATCACGGAGTTCGGCCTCACCGTCGCCTGGCAGGACGTGATGGCGCCCGCGTTGCACGCCGTGGGCCGCAAGTGGGCGTCCTCCGGGGACCGTTACGTCGAGGTGGAGCACCTGCTGTCCTGGCACGTCTCCACCGCGCTGCGCCACCACACCGCTCCCGTGGGCACGTCCGTGGCACCCGTCCTGCTGGCCTGCGTGCCCGGCGAACAGCACACCCTTCCACTGGAGGCGCTCAACGCCTCGCTCGCCCAAAGCGCCATCCCCACCCGCATGTTCGGCGCCGCCGTCCCGGCCGACGCGCTCGGCGCCGCCGTACGGCGGCTCGGCCCGGCGGCGGTCGTGCTGTGGGCCCAGGCCCGCGCCACGGCGGCCCCGCAGCTCGCCCGGCACATCGCGGCCACCGCGTGGGGCGTACGCGGCGCCCGTGCACAGCCCCTGGTCATGCTCGGCGGCCCCGGCTGGAGCGGCCGCCCCACCCGGGGCATGGTCCGCCCCACCGGCCTCACCGACGCCCTGGCCACGCTGACGGCGGCGTACGGCGCCGGCCAACCGGACTGATCCGGCGCCCTGTTGAATGGTCCTGACGCTCAGTCACGTCCCCGCGCGTGCTTGAACCGGGCCAGCCCTTCGGGGAGTTCCACGATCGGGTCCGGGTAGTCTCCGGCGGCCGCCCGGTCGAGGCCGCGCAGCTTCCACGGCTCGTGCACGGCCGGTCCCTCGATCTCCGCCAACTCCTCGACCCAGCGCCGTACATACGTGCCGTCGGGGTCGTACCGCTTCGCCTGGGTGACCGGGTTGAGGACGCGGTTGGGGCGGGTGTCCGTGCCCGTGCCCGCCATCCACTGCCAGTTGAGCTGGTTGTTGGCGATGTCGCCGTCGACCAGCAGACCGAGGAAGTGCCGGGCGCCCACCCGCCAGTCCACGTACAGCGTCTTGGCCAGGAAACTCGCCGTCAGCAGCCGCCCCCGGTTGTGCATCCAGCCCTCGTAGCGCAGTTGGCGCATCGCCGCGTCCACCGCCGGGTAGCCGGTGCGGCCCTCGCGCCAGGCCTCGATGTCGGCCTCGGCCGCGCGGCCGGAGCGCCAACGGTCGTGCTTGGTGCGGTAGTCGGCGTGCGAGACGGCCGGGCGGGCGGCCAGCACCTGGCGATGGAAGTCCCGCCAGGCGAGCTGCCGTACGAACGCCTCCGCGCCCGCGCCGCCCGCCCGCCGGGCCCGGTGCACCAGCTCGATCGCGGACAGCGCGCCGAAGTGCAGATGCGGGGAGAGCCGGGAGGTGGCGTCGCCCGCGAGGTCGTCGTGCCGGTCCTCGTACGCGCCGACCCCCGAACGCAGCCATGCGGCCAGCCGCCTGCGGCCCTCCTCCTCGCCGCCCTCCGCCAGACCGGGGGAGACGCCGGAGACGGCGGACCGGGCGGGGGGCTCCTCGGAGCCGACGTGCTCCGGCACCCGCACCACGCGCGGCGCGGCCACCGCGTCCCGCAGCCGCTCGCCCGACCACTGGCGGAAGTACGGCGTGAACACCGCGAAGTGGTCCGAGGACGCCGGGGTGACCGCGCCGGGCGCCACCGCCCCCGTCACCGTCTCGTGCACGTGCAGCCTGCGCCCGTCCGCCTCCAGCGCGTCGCGCAGCCGCTGCTCGCGCCGCTGGGCGTATTCGCTCACGTCGGCCGACAGATGCACCTCGTCGGCGTCCGCCTCCGCGACCACCTTGCACACCTGTTCCACCACGTCGCCGGAGCGCACCACGAGCCGCCCGCCGCGCTCGCGCAGCCCGGCGTCCAGGTCGCGCAGACAGTCGGCGAGGAACGCCTGCCGGTTGGGCGCGTCGTGCGCGGCCGCCACGGCCGGGTCGCGCACGAAGAGGGGGACGACCTGACGGGAGCCGTCCAGGGCCGCGCGCAGCGGCGGATGGTCGTGCAGACGCAGGTCGGCGGTGAACAGGACGACCGAGGTGTTCATCGGGCGGCTCCGGAGCAGACGGTTCGGGCGAGCGGGCGGTTCGGGCGAGCAGGTCGTACGTACGAGCAGGTGGTACGGACGCTGACTCTTCCGGCCGGGAGTGCCCGGCGGACGCACCCGGGGGCGGGTTCCTTCGGCGGGCGCCGGTTTCAGCGCCGGGCGGCCGGGTTCCCGCGCCGCCGCAGGGCCGGTGACTTCGCGCGGTCCTCGGGCTCCCGGCACGCGGCGCGCGCGATGTTGCGGACCATGCCGCCGAACACGAGCGCGTGGAACGGCGAGACCGCCCACCAGTACGCCTGGCCGAGCAGCCCGCGCGGATGGAACAGGGCGCGCTGGCGGTAGACGCTGCGGCCGTCGCCGTCCGGGGAGGAGCACATCTCCAGCCACGCGAGACCCGGCAGCCGCATCTCGGCCCGCAGCCGCAGCAGATGCTCCGGCTCGACCTCCTCCACCCGCCAGAAGTCCAGCGAGTCGCCCACCCGCAGCCGCTCGGCGTCCCGGCGTCCCCGGCGCAGCCCGACCCCGCCCATCGCGCGGTCCAGCCAGCCCCGCAGGCTCCAGGCCAGCGGGAAGGAGTACCAGCCGTTGTCGCCGCCCACGCCCTCGATCACCCGCCACAGGGCCCGCACCGGGGCGTCCACCACGGTCTCGCGCTCGTCGGAGTAGAGGCTGCCGCCCGCCCAGTCGGGGTCGGTGGGCAGCGGCTCGCTCGGTGCGCCGGGCAGGGACGCCGACGACCAGCGCGTGTCCACCTTGGCCTCCCGCACCCGGCGCAGCGCGAGCCGCACCGCCGCGTCGAAGCCGTACGGATGCCCCGGCGGCTCGGGCAGATACCGCCGGATGTCGTGCTCCCGGCACACCACCTCGTGCCGCAGCGACTCCGTCAGCGGCCGCGCGATGGACGCGGGCACCGGCGTCACCAGCCCGACCCAGTGGCTGGACAGCCCCGGCGTCAGCATCGGCACCGACAGGATGAGCCGGTGGGGGAGGTGCGCCACCTGCGCGTACCGGAGCATCATCTCGCGGTACGTGAGCACGTCCGGGCCGCCGATGTCGAAGGCGCGGCTGACGTCCGGGGGCAGCTCCGCGCAGCCGACCAGCAGCCGCAGCACGTCCTCCACACCGATCGGCTGGATACGGGTGTGCACCCAGCTCGGGGTGACCATCACCGGCAGCCGCTCGGTGAGATAGCGCAGCATCTCGAAGGAGGCCGAGCCCGAACCGATGATCACCGCCGCGCGCAGCACGGCCGTCGGCACGCCCGAGGACAGCAGGATGCGGCCCACCTCGGCGCGCGACCTGAGGTGCGGGGAGAGTTCGCCCTCGGGCACGTCGGCCGGGGTGAGCCCGCCGAGGTAGACGATCCGGCGCACCCCGGCGGCTTTGGCCTGCCTGCCGAAGTTGCCGGCCGCGCGGCGGTCGGTCGCCTCGAAGTCGTCGCCGGTGCCGAGCGCGTGCACCAGGTAGTACGCCACGTCGACGCCCCGCATCGCCTCGGCCGTCGACTCCGGGTCCGTGACATCGCCCCGGACGATCTCCACCCGCCCGGCCCACGGATGGTCGCGCAGCTTGCGCGGGGTGCGGGCGAGACAGCGCACCCGGTACCCGGCCTCCAGCAGCTCCGGCACCAGACGGCCGCCGATGTAGCCGGTCGCGCCGGTCACGAGGCAGAGCGGGCCGCCGCCCGTGGAGTGGTCGTGGTTCATCGTCCCGGGTCCTCCGCGTCGGTGTGTCCTGCCGTGCCGTACTCCCCGCCCTGGTGCTTCCCCCCGGCCGCGCCCCGCGGATGCGTGCGTGCTGCCCTTCCGACCAGCGTGCCCGCGCGGCGCGGCCGGCGCCTGCCGAGGTCGCGGTGCGGGACCCGGCGGCGTACGGTGCGTGGCTGCCCGGCGTACGGTGCGTGGCCGGCCCGTTCCGGGGCAGACGGGGGAGTACACGCTGTACGTCTCGTCGTCCTCCGGAGGTGTCCGCAGCCATGGTCGCCAAGGTGCTGGAGCGGTTTCCCGCAGGTTCGCCCCGTGGATCGTGGCCCGCGGAGGAGTACGCGGCGGCCCGCCGCGCGGAGGGCCGTCCCGCGACCGTGGTGATGGACCTGGAGTCGGACAGCTTCCTCGTGGTGCTGGAGAAGCGGACCGAGGACTGAGCCCTTCCGCGTCAACACGGCCTGACAGACTGCGGGTTCATGACGCATGAACGGTCGGGTGCGGGAGCCCGCGTGGGATCCTCCGTCACCCAGAGCGCGCTCGACGCCTTCGGTCTGCACGGCGTGGTCCATCTGGACCAGTCGGCCCTCACTTGCCAGTCGGCCCTCACTTGGGGGTACACACCAGGGGCCGTGACGAGCCCGCTGGTCGTCATCCCCTTCACACTGTGGGCCCGTGGCCGGCTGCGGCGCGCGGGTGTACTGCGGCCGGGCGGGCCTGGTGATGTGCTGCGCGGGCTGGGGTTCGCCGCCGCCGTGACGGCCGGGACCCACCTCGTGGCCCGCCGGGTGCTGCGGGCCCGCTGAAAAGCCGGATGCTGCGGACCCGGTGAAAGGTCGAGTGCTGCGGACCTGGTGAAGAGTCGAGTGCTGCGGACCTGGCGAAAGGCCGTGCCGGTCACCCCGCCAGCGCCCGCAGATGCGCCTCCCTGGTCTCCGCCGTCTGCCCCTGGACCAGCAGGAACAGCCCCTCGCGGGCGAGGCGTTGGGCGCGGGCGGTGAGGGACATCGCCCGTCCGCCGCCGGCCACGACCGCCGCCGTGGTCGCCTCGGTCAGGGCCGCGTACGCCTCCGCGCGCACGGCCAGCCGCTCCCCGGCCCGTTCCAGCGGCTCCGGGTGGTCGGCCAGGGCGTAGGCGCGGAGGCGGATGTCCGCGAGACGGGCGCGGAGCGGGGCCGCCGTCTCCTCGTCCAGCAGGGACAGCGCGGCGGAGGCGATGCCGAAGACCGCCGGGTTGGCGTTCAGGGTCTTCGCGCGGTCGCCCGGGGCCCACTGTTCGTACGGGACGCGCAGGGCCACCGCCTCCTCGGGCACCCACAGACCGTCCAGTTCGAGGGAGACCGTACGGGCGGCGGAGAGCGCCGCGAGCCGCATCGGCGCCGACGCCCGCAGCCCGGGCTGCTCGCGGGCCTCGACGAAGGCGAACAGCACCTCGCCGTCCCCGGTCACCCCGGCCAGCAGCATCAGGTCGTTCAGCCCCCACCCCGTGAACCAGGGCACGCTGCCGTCGAACCGCCATCCGCCGCCCTGCCGTCGTACCCGCACCGGAGTCCTCGGGTACGCCCGCAGATGCGCGTACGCCACCCCGGAGAGCAGCTCCCCGCGCGACAGCGGGCCCAACAGCCGTTCCCGGGCCGCCTGTTCACCCCGCACCAGGGTCTGCACCGGCGTGTGGTGCTGCGTCTGCACGAACCAAGTCGAGCAGCACGCCCCGGCCAGGATCTCCGCCGTCTCCCGCAGTACGGCCGCCGGTGCCCCGGCCCCGCCGTACTCCACCGGCGCCGTCACCCCCAGCAGCCCCGACCGCTTGACGGCCTCGACATGACCGGCGGGCACGCCCTCCTGGTCCACCCGCGCGGCCTCGGGCTCCAGCAGGGAGGAAGCGAGCTGCCGGGCACGGGCGACGAGGGGGTGCGCGGTGATCGTCATACCGACGATTCTCGCCCAGCGGAGCCGACCGCCACCCCCCAACCGGCCCGGTGCTCACGGACCGTCCGAAAACCCCGCCCCCCGCCCGCCCCGGTGTGCGACACTCCGCCGGATGACCGCCGAAACGATCACCGCAGCCGCGTCGGGCACCTTCAAGCTCGGCGACTTCCCCGTCCACCGCACCGGCTTCGGCACCATGCGCCTGACCGGCAGCTCCGCCTTCCACGAGGGCACCCCGAGCGAGCGCGGGCGCTCGATCGCCGTGCTGCGCCGGGCCGTCGAGCTCGGGGTGAACCACATCGACACGGCCGCCTACTACTTCTCCGCGCTCCGCTCCGCCAACGAACTCGTCAACACCGCGCTCGCCCCGTACCCCGACGAGCTGCTCATCGCCGCCAAGGTCGGCCCGTTCCGCGAACAGGACGGCGAGTGGGGCACCGCCGCGCGCCCGGACCAGCTGCGCGGCCACGTCGAGGAGAACCTGCGCCAGCTCGGCCGCGACCACCTCGACCTCGTCTATCTGCGCCGGATGCGGCAGGACTCCATAGCCGAGCACTTCGGCGCGCTCGCCGAGCTGCGCGAGGCCGGGCTGATCCGGCACCTCGGCATCTCCGCCGTCCAGCCGCGGCACCTCACCGAGGCGCTGGAGATCGCCCCCGTGGTGTCCGTGCAGCAGCGGTACGCGCTCGACCTGCCCGACCCGGAGGCCGACACGCTTCTCCGGCTGTGCGGGGAGCGCGGGATCGCCTTCGTGCCGTACTTCGCCGTCGCGGGCGAGGGCGCCGAGCGCGGTGCCGTCGCCGGACGCGCCGAGACCGCCGTGGCGGAGGTCGCCCGCGCCCACGGGGTGAGGCCGGCCCAGGTCCGCACCGCCTGGACCCTGCACCAGGGCCCGCACGTCCTCGCGATCACCGGCACCGGCAACCCGGACCACCTCACGGAGAACATCGCGGCGGGCGCCCTGCGGCTGACCGACGAGGAACTGACCCGGCTGAACGCCCTGCACCGCGCGGCGGACTGACCCGGCGCCGCGCGGCCCTCCCGTGAGGAGAACCAGCGGCTGCGGGGCACCCTCTCCGGGCTGCTGAGCACGGTGCCGGACTCACCCCGGCGTGACCGCTCCCGCTGGCACTCCGAACCACTCCTCCAGCGCTTCCGCCAGCCCGGCGGCCGGCGTCGGTGTGTTCGCCGCCGCGTCGGCTGCCCAGGCCGTGAAGCCGTCCGGACGGACGAGGACCGCCGCCAGTTCCGGGCGGGACGGGCAGCCGGTGGTGAGGGTGTCGACGCGGCCGGCGTATCCCGCGGCCAGGGTCCGGAGCTCCGGGTCGTCGGTGAGGTCGAGCAGGAGTGCCCGGCCGCCGTGGAGGTGGTCCGCGAGGCGGCTGCCGTCGGTGAGTTCGAGGTCCGGGGTGTTGCGCCCGGTCAGCGGGTGCCCGCCCGGCAGGCCGTACCGCACCCCGCCACCGTTGAGCCGCGCGGTGAGGTACGTGGTGCCCGCGACCGTCCCCGCCAGGTCGCCGACGATCTCGCGCAGGGCCCGGGACCGCGGGTCCGGGCGCATGGCCGCGACCTGGGACCGGGTCCAGTCCAGGACCCGTGCGCCGACCGGGTGCCGCTCGGCGGTGTACGTGTCCAGCAGCCCTTCCGGCGCCCGGCCGGCGATCACCGCGGCGAGCTTCCAGCCGAGGTTCATCGCGTCCCCGACACCCAGGCTCAGCCCCTGGCTGCCGAACGCGGAGTGCACGTGCGCCGCGTCGCCCGCCAGCAGCACCCGGCCCTTGCGGTAGTCGGTGACCTGGCGGGCGTGGTCGGTGAAGCGGGTCGCGGTCCGTACTTCGGTGATCGTGATGTCCACGCCGGAGACACGGCGCAGCCGCGCCTGAAGGTCCTCGGCGGTGACCGGCGCGTCCCGGTCGGCCGGCGGGCCCTCGAACTCCACGGTGACGACGCGGCCCGGCATCGGCCCGTAGGCGTACACCCCGGTGTCCGTGGCGGTCCAGCCGATCTTCAAGTCCTCGGCGCCGGCCATCTCCACGACCGCCTGGTGACAGGTGATCTCCGGTTCCGTACCGGGAAAGCCGAACCCCGCGAGCTTGCGGACCGTGCTGCGGCCGCCGTCGCAGCCCACGAGCCAGCCGGCGCGCAGGACCCCGTGGCCGGTCCGTACCGTGACGGCCTCGTCGTCCGCGTCGAAGCCGGTCAGCTTCACTCCCCGGCGCACGTCGACGCCGAGCTCGGCCGCCCGCGCGCCGAGCAGCCGCTCGATGTCCTGCTGCGCCACGAAAGCGATCTCGGCGGCGGGTCCGGTGTCGCCGAGACCCGGCTCCGTACGGTCGACCAGGTCGGCGCGCAGCATGATTCCGGCGAAGTGCCCGACGATCCCGAGCCCTTGGCCCGTGCCCTCGCCTCCGTCCTCGCTGTTCTGTTCGCGGATGAACGCCCGGAAGCGGTCCAGCGCCTGCCGCTGCAGCTCGGCCAGTGCGGGCAGCATGCCCCGGCGGTAGAGCGCCTCGGCGCCGGGCGTGGTGATCGCCCCGCCCTTGACCGTCGGGTTCACTTCGGTGAGGCGCTCCAGGACGGCCACCCGCGCGCCCCCGAGCCGGAGCTCGCAGGCCACCATCAGTCCGACCGGGCCGCCTCCGGCCACCACTACGTCATAGTCCATGGCGCCGACTATGACCGAGGGCCGGAAAGGCCAAAAAGCCGCAGCGGTGTCAAGGACCCGCCCGTTTCGCCGCCCCGCCCTGTCCGGCCCGGCGGCGCGCGCCCTGCGGGCCCTTCCCGACCCGCGCGACCAGGGGGGCCGGCCCGTGGAACACCTCCCTCGGGAGGTGACTGGCGCACGTCAGGTTTTACGTATAACCTCTCCCGCTAACCACCCCCACCGGAAGGTCCCGATGCGACGCGTTGCCCTGGTCACCCTCGTTGTGGACGACTACGACGAGGCCATCCGCTTCTACGCCGAGGCCCTGGGCTTCCGGCTGGCCGAGGACGAGCCCCGTCCGGACGGCGCCCGCTGGGTCGTGGTCGTACCGGGCGAGGGCAACGACGGCACCGGACTGCTGCTCGCCCGCGCCAAGGACGACGCCCAGCGCGCCCGCGTCGGCGACCAGACCGGCGGACGGGTCGGCTTCTTCCTGCACACCGACGACTTCGCCCGCGACCACGCGCGCATGACCGCCGCCGGAGTGACCTTCCTGGAGGAGCCCCGCCACGAGTCCTACGGCTCCGTCGCCGTCTTCCAGGACCTCTACGGCAACCGCTGGGACCTCCTCCAGCCCGCCGCCTGAACCCCCGCACCCCGCACTCCCGCACGATCCGCCGAGGAAGCCGCCATGACCGCGCCCCGCATCGACACCGACACCCTCCGCCGGCTCCCCAAGGCCGTGCTGCACGACCACCTCGACGGCGGACTGCGCCCCGCCACGCTCGTCGAACTCGCGGCGTCGGTGGGCCACACCCTGCCCACCACCGACCCCGACGAGCTGGCCGCCTGGTACGTCGAGGCCGCCAACTCCGGTGACCTGGTGCGCTACATAGGCACCTTCGAGCACACCCTCGCCGTGATGCAGAGCCGTGAGGGTCTGCTGCGCGTCGCCGAGGAGTACGTCCTCGACCTCGCCGCCGACGGCGTGGTCTACGGCGAGGTGCGCTACGCCCCCGAGCTGAACACGCAGGGCGGGCTCACCATGCGCGAGGTCGTGGAGACCGTGCAGGAGGGTCTCGCCGCCGGCATGGCCAAGGCGGCCGCCGCCGGGACGCCCGTGCGCGTGGGCACCCTGCTCTGCGGGATGCGGATGTTCGACCGGGTGGGGGAGGCCGCCGAGCTGGCCGTCGCCTACCGGGACGCGGGCGTCGTCGGCTTCGACATCGCGGGCGCCGAGGACGGCTTCCCGCCCGCCGACCACCTGGCCGCCTTCGAGCTGCTGCGCCGCGAGAGCGTGCCGTTCACCATCCACGCGGGCGAGGCGTACGGCCTGCCCAGCGTCCACCAGGCCCTCCAGGTCTGCGGCGCCCAGCGCATCGGCCACGGCGTCCGCCTCACCGAGGACATCGTGGACGGCAAGCTCGGCCGCCTGGCCGGGTGGGTCCGTGACCGCCGCGTCGCGCTGGAGATGTGCCCCACCTCCAACCTCCAGACGGGCTGCGCGACCTCCATCGCCGAGCACCCCATCACCGCGCTGAAGGACCTCGGCTTCCGGGTCACCCTCAACACCGACAACCGGCTGGTCTCCGGCACCACGATGACCCGGGAGATGTCCCTGCTCGTCGAGGAGGCGGGCTGGACGGCCGAGGACCTGCGCACGGTCACGGTGAACGCCGTCAAGAGCGCGTTCATCCCGTTCGACGAGCGCAAGGCCCTCATCGAGGACGTGATCCTGCCGGGCTACGCGGCCGCTGTCTGAAGCAGCCCGCGTACGTAGGCGGCCTGTCCGGCGTGCTGGAGATCGTCGGACAGGACGCTCACCAGGCGCACCCCGAGCGTGACCGGCGGGCTCCACCGCTCGTCCACCACGCGCTCCAGGTCGCCCGCCGTGACCGACCGCAGCGCCTTCAGGCTCTGCTCGTGCACCGCGTCGTAGTACCCGGTCAGCAGGTCCGCCGAGTCCACCCGGACCTTCGCGACCTGCGCCGGGGTGTGCCCGTAACCCGTGTCGTGCGCGGGGAGCTTCAGCCCGAAGCGCTTCTCCCAGCCGTCGGACAGCCACACCTGGTCCAGGCCGAAGGCGTCGGCGACGTGGTCGTCCTGCACCCGGGTGAGATGCCAGACCAGCCAGGCGATGGTGTTGGCGCCGGGCGCGGGGCTCGTGTCCAACTCGTCGGGGCCGAGACCGTCCAGGACGGCGTGGACCTCTTCCCGGATGCGGCCGAAACCGTCGATGAGGATGTCCTTGGCATGCATGGGTCCACCTTCGCGCATCCCGGCGCCCGCCGCGCCCCGATGGACTGACGGCGCGTCACGCCGGGCGTCGCGGGGCGCGTCACACCTCGCCGAGCGGCCCCGTCACCGCCGGTTCCGCCGGTACGGCCGCCTCCTCGGTGCCCAGCAGCGAGATCAGGGCGCGGGCGGCCGGGCTGGTGGCGCGCTCCGGGGGCAGCAGCACCACCGTCTCGTACGCCGCCTCGCCCATGCCCTTCAGCGGGAGCGCGGTGAGCGAGGACCGCTTGTGCCGGAAGTGCCGGGGGACGACCGCGATGCCGAGGTTCTCGTCCACCAGGTCCAGCAGACTGTGCACGTCGTTGACCTCCAGGGCGACCGTGCGCCGTACCCCGGCGGCCGCGAACGCCGCGTCCGTCGCCCGGCGCGGACCCCAGTCCGGGTGGAAGTCCACGAACACCTCGCCCGCGAGGTCCTCGGGGGCGAGGTGTGCGCCGGCCCCGGCGAACCGGTGCTCCGGGTGGCACAGCACCGTCATGGGCTCGCTGGTCAGCGCCACGGCCCGCAGCTGGTCGCCGTCCGTGCGGGTGCGGTAGGCGAAGGCCAGGTCCAGGCGGCCCGCCGCCACCTCCTCGGCCAGCGTGCCCGTACCGGTCTGGCGCAGCCGGATCTCCACGTCCGGGTGCTCCCGGCGGAAGGCCGCGAGCAGCCCCGCCACCCGCACCCCGGCGATGCACTGCTCGGTGCCCAGCGCGACCGTGCCGCGCAGCACGCCCTGGACGGCGGCCACGGCCTCGTGCGCCGCGCGCACCTGCGCGAGCACCCGCTCGGCCTCCACCAGGAGCGCCCGCCCGGCCTCGGTGAGCGTCACCCGCCGGGTGGTGCGTACGAAAAGGGGCGCCCGCAGCTCGCGTTCCAGGGAGCGGATCGACGCCGACAGACCCGACTGGGACACCATCAGCCGCTCGGCTGCCCGGGTGAAGTGCTGGTCCTCGGCGACCGCGACGAAGTGCTGGAGATGACGCAGTTCCATGAGGGAGAAGCCTAACCGGATTGAGAAGCCCGCTCGCTCAAACCCATCGGATTCTCCTGTTGGACCGCTGACCGGGCCCCGGGGAAGAGTGGGGGAGGCTGCCGGACGTCCGGCAGCCGGGAAGACCGAGTGCCCACCCCACTGGAGTCGCGTTGTACACCGCACACCCCGACCGCTACGCCGACATGCCCTACCGGCGCACCGGACGCAGCGGACTGAAGCTCCCCGCGCTGTCCCTCGGCCTGTGGCACAACTTCGGCCCCGACCGCCCCGTGGAGACCCAGCGCGCGATCCTGCGCCGCGCCTTCGACCTCGGCGTCACCCACTTCGACCTCGCCAACAACTACGGGCCCCCGCCCGGCGCCGCCGAGTCCGCCCTCGGCGAGGCCCTGAAGGCCGACTTCGCGCCGTACCGCGACGAGCTGGTGATCTCCACCAAGGCGGGCTACCTCATGTGGCCCGGCCCGTACGGCGAATGGGGCTCGTGCAAGTATGTGCTGGGCTCACTGGACCAGTCGCTGAAGCGTATGGGCCTGGACCATGTGGACATCTTCTACTCCCACCGCTTCGACCCCGACACCCCGCTGGAGGAGACGATGGGTGCCCTGCACTCCGCCGTCCAGCAGGGCAAGGCGCTCTACGTCGGCGTCTCCAACTACCCGGCCGAGCAGACCCGGGAGGCCGCCCGCATCCTGGCCGGGCTGGGCACCCCGCTCCTCATCCACCAGCCGCGCTACTCGATGCTCGACCGGCGCCCCGAGGACGAGGGCGTGCTCGACGCCCTGGACGAGCTCGGCGTCGGCTCCATCGCCTACTCCCCGCTGGAGCAGGGCCTGCTCACCGGCCGCTATCTGGACGGCATCCCCGAGGACTCCCGCGCCGCGAGCGACAGCCCCTTCCTGAACTCCGACGCCGTCACCGAGGACCTGGTCGGCCGCCTGCGCGCCCTGGACGGCATCGCCAAGTCCCGGGGACAGTCCCTGGCGCAGCTCGCCCTCGCCTGGGTGCTGCGGGGCGGCCGGGTCACCTCGGCCCTGGTCGGCGCGAGCAGTCCCGGTCAGCTTGAGGACAGCGTGGGCGCGCTGCGGAACCTGGACTTCGAGGACGGTGAACTGGCGCGGATCGACGCGGTGTTGAAGGGATGAGCGGCTGAACGGCGACTGCCGATCCCGAGAGGGGCGCGGCAGCCGTCTGCGGGATGTCCACCGCCCGCCCGGTCGTCCCCTCCCCGACCAGGCCGGCGGTGCACACTCCTCTTCTCCCCGACTCCCCTCGCGATATCCGGAGTTCGGGGATTCAGCCGCCCGCCCCCACCAGCCGGTCCCCGGGGATGCCCGCCTTGTCCGGGGCGTAGAAGTCCTCGATGCCGGCGATCCACGTCTCCACCGTGATCCGGTCCGAGGCGTCCGGCTCGAAGGCGTCGAAGAGCGCCTCGATGTGGGCGCGTTGGAATCCGATGGCCTCCATCAGCGCGAGGAACAGCGGGCGTTCGATCAGGCCGTCCCCGTCGGGGTCACCCAGGGCGGCCAGGCTCTCCGCGAACTCCCGTACCGTCGGGGCGAATCGCTCCGGGGAGAGCACGCACGCCCGGAACTCGTCCGGCGTGATCCTTCCGTCCCGGTCGGCGTCCAGCTCGGCCGACAGCGTCTCCCAGTACCGCCGGAACGCGGCCGCGATCCGCTTCCGCGCGGCCGGGGACGCCCCCTCGGCCGCCGCCGTCACCCGGGCGGTCATCAGCTCGAAGTCCCCCGGGTCCAGGTGGCCGTTGCCGTTGGCGTCGAAGAGCGAGAAGACGAGGGCGACCCGGTCGATGGCCTCAGTGCGCATGACGTGCGTGACCTTTCCTTCGGTGATGTCCCGGCCGTCGGGACGGCACCCACACACTGCGTCCGGCGGGCACCGGACATGCGGCCGGGCGGACACGTTCATCCGATGGATGGATTCGCCGCCGGGAGCGGATTGCGGCCGGGCCGTCACCCGCGCGGCCGCAATCCGCATTCACATGACACCCCCGGCATTCACATGACTTCCCTGATATTCACACGGTGTCCGCTTTCCGGGCCGCCCGTAAAGCGGAGCGGTTGATCACGCAACGACTAATGCGTGGCCATGGCTTGCCCCGTGTTTTCGGACAGGGCCGGACCGGCCCCCGCCTCGCATATGCCAGGAGACTGGCCGGAAAGACGTGGTGACAGCGTTTCCCCCGTGGCGATACTCGGAATGCGAGGGGCACTTCTCACCACATACGAGCCGCACCGGAAAGCGAGGGTCCGACCGCCATATCGGCCAGGCCACGGGGGAGTGAGCGTGCACGACGAATTCCTGTGCCATGTCACCGCGTACGGAGTGTGCGACGGACAGCGCGTGGGCGTACCGCTCGGCACCTATCGCGCGCCCACCCTCGCCCTCGCCCTGTGGTGGCTGCGGGACCGCGCCTCGTGGATGGCCGAGCGGCTCGACCCGCTCCCGGAGAACACGGTGTTCCCGCCGGGCGCCCTGGTCCCCGTCGCGGGCACGGTGGCCGACGTGCCCACCCTGCTGCGCGCCTGGTGCGCCGACGATCTGCGGCAGGAGCAGGTCGCGGACGAGCTGGCGGCCGGCCGGCTGGTGCGCATCGCCGCCTGTGACGACACCACGGAGTACGAGCTTCTCGCCGAGTCGGTCGACGCCCTGCGGATGCAGCGCACCGTGCCCGCCTTCGTGGTGCCGGTCGTCCCCGTCGCCTGACGCGTGCCGTCGCCGGTTCGCCCCGGCCCTGCGCCGTGACGTAGGCCGTCAGCGGAAGTGCGCCCCGCAACGCGCCCCACGCGCGCGGCCGTACGCCTCTGCTGCCCCGCGCGTACCGGTGGGATTCTGGCCATGACCCGGCGTGCGGGCCGCTGTCCGTGAACGCCGCAGGACGCCCGCTTCCCGCCGGGGAAGGCGGTGCGCCGGAGGCGAACGGACTCGGTGGACTGCCCGGCGCGCCTCGGGGTACGAGCACAGGAGCAACAGGTGACAGGCCGGCCGGCCCTTCGAGAGAGACAGGCATGACGGAACAACTGGGCGGGGCAGTGATACCGACTGGTTTCGACGTACCCGTGGAGCCGCTGCGACGCGCGGCGCATTACACCGGCGAACCCGGATGCATCGCCGCGGCACGGGCCTTCGCCGCCCAGTTCCTGGAACAGCTGCGCAACGAGTGGTGCGCCGTGGTCGACCGCCGCGTGGCGGGAGAGGTGCTGCTCGTCGTGAGCGAGCTGGTCACCAACGCCGACCGGCACAGCGACGGCCCGTACATCCTGGAGCTGGAGGGGACGGACAGCACGGTCGCCGTGTCGGTGTACGACAGCAGCGTGGTCCTGCCCCGGGCCTTCCCCAAGGACCCCCAGCGGATCGGCCGGCACGGGCTGGAGATCGTGAGCGCGCTCGCCACCGAGATCACCGTGGACCGCGTACCCGTCGGCAAGCGAGTCCGGGCCCGGGTCGAGCTGGAGTCCTGACCGCGCAGCCGCCTTTTCGTGTGCCCCTTTTCGTTTGCCCCGCACATTTCGTGCGCCCCGCATATGTAGAACGGGCATATATGCAGAACGGGCCCGGTACGAACACCGGGCCCGTCGCCGTGTACTCAGGCGCAGCCGAGTTCGCCCAGCATCCCCTGACGCAGCCGCGCGATGATGCGCTTGATCAGCCGGGAGACGTGCATCTGGGAGCAGCCGAGCTCCTGGCCGATCTCCGCCTGGGTGGCCTCCTCCACGAACCGCATGTGGATGATCCGGCGGTCGCGCTCGCTCAGGTCGGCCATCAGCGGGGCGAGGGCGTGGAAGTCCTCGACCAGCCGCAGGCCCTCCTCCTCCACACCGATGAAGTCCGCGAGCACCGCCTCGCCGTCCTCGGGGCCGTCACCGGTGAGCGCGGCGTCCAGGGACGAGGAGTTGTAGCCGTTCGCGGCGACCTGGCCCTCGACGACCTCGGCCTCGGTGATGTTCATCAGGGTGGCCAGCTCGGCGACCGTCGGATCGCGGTCGAGCCTGCTGGACAGCTCCTCACGGGCCTTGGCCAGCTCCACGCGCAGCTCCTGGAGCCGGCGCGGGACGTGCACCGCCCAGGTGGTGTCCCGGAAGAACCGCTTGATCTCGCCCACGATGTACGGCAGCGCGAAGGAGGTGAACTCGACCTCGCGCGACACCTCGAACCGGTCGATCGCCTTGATGAGACCGATCATGCCCGTCTGGACGATGTCCTCCATGTCGTCGCCCCGGCCCCGGAACCGTCCGGCCGCGAACCGCACGAGCGACATGTTCATCTCGATCAGGGTGTTGCGCGCGTACTGGTATTCGTGGGTGCCCTCCTCCAGCTCGGCCAGCCGGCGGAAGAACTGGCGGGACAGTGCCCGCGCGTCCCGGGGGGCCACGGACGTGGGGTCCGCGATTCCGGGAAGGCTCTCCTCCGCCGTCGTGTCCTGTGCGGTCCTATCGACGACCTTGGTGTGCGACCGGATGCCGGCGGCGGTGTCCATTACCTCTCCCACGTGAGTCACGGTTTCGGTGTCAGCCTCTGCGTCCGGAGTGTCGTGCCCGGCCACGGAAGCTGCGTGGTCCCCGGCTTCCCGGAAATCCGCGCCCTATTCCTGTTTCCTCTTCCTCTCCCGGCGGGTACCCAGGGTCACGCACCACATGCGGGCAGTCCGAAGCAGTGGCGTGAAAGTTTCGTGAGACCGCTCGGCGGCACCCCGGGGCGCACCCTGTGATCACGCTGCGCTGACGCGAAAACATGCAGGTGAGAGCCGCTTTCGTGCCTGCGTGTCGGTCGGCTCGCGGCCACGCGCGGCCTACCGTGACGAGTGCCGCCCGACCCCACGGTGGCCGGAAACCGCCCCCGCTCCCCACCGGTCACCCCCGTCACCGATGAGTTCCGGCACCCGCGCCGGTCCACATCCACGACTGCGACACCACCACACACCACCGACCACGCCCGGGAGGCGTTCATGACCACCGACGGATTCGTCACGTGTCTCTGGTTCGACGGCCAGGCGGAGGAGGCCGCGCATTTCTACGTCTCCGTGTTCAAGGACTCCGGCATCGACGGCGTCGTCCGCCACGGCGAGGCGAGCCCGGGGGAGCCCGGCACCGTGCTGGCCGTCGACTTCACGGCCAACGGCCAGCGGTTCGTCGCCCTCAACGCCGGTCCCCGGTTCCGCTTCAACGAGTCCATCTCGTTCCAGATCCTCTGCGCCGACCAGAAGGAGGTCGACCATTACTGGTCCCGCCTGACCGAGGACGGCGGCGAGCCCGGCCCGTGCGGCTGGCTCAAGGACCGCTTCGGCGTCTCCTGGCAGGTCGTCCCGGAACGCCTGCCGGAGATGATCAAGGACCCGGACCCGGCGAAGTCCGACCGCGCCATGCGCGCCATGATGACCATGGGCAAGATGGACATCGACGCGCTGGAGCGGGCGTACGCGGGCGGCTGACGCCTCGTCCGGCGGGCGGGGGTGACGTGCTGCCAGGTTGGCGCCATGTCCTTTCGTACTGGTGATCGGTTACGACCCGCAGGCGATTCCCGGCGCCGACGCCCCGGCTCTGCGTACGGCGCTCGACAAGGAGATGAACCGGTTCGCCGAGCACGCCATCGACGCGTCGATGGCGCTGGTCGTCTTCGACGGGACGGCCGAGGAGACGGTCACGACATCGCTGGACGCGCGCCCCTGGGACGTGGTCGTCGTCGGCGGCGGAATCCGCAAGACGGAGGCGCTGCTGCCGCTCTTCGAGCGGATCGTGAACCTGATCCACCGTCACGCGCCCCAGGCCGCCATCGCGTTCAACGCCCACGGCGGCGACAGCGTGGACGCGGCGCTGCGTCTGCTTTGACGCGGCGCCGCGCGGCCCCGCACCGTCACCCCTCCCGCAGGATCCCGGCAATCGTGTGGCGGGCGTTCGCCGCCAGCGCCGGGTTGGTGTGCCAGTAGTACGGCAGCTGGACCAGGGCGATGGACAGGGCCCAGCCGCGTCCTCGGGCCCACTCGGTGTCGTCGGCGCCCACCGTCTCGCGGAAGGTCTCGCGGGCGGAGGCGGGCAGCAGATTCCACGCCACGATCAGGTCCACGGCCGGGTCGCCCACCCCCGCGCAGCCGAAGTCGATCACCGCGCCGAGCCGGCCGCCGGTCACCAGGACGTTGCCGGGGGAGAGGTCGCCGTGCGCCCAGACCGGCGGGCCGGTGTGCGCGGAGGCCCTCAGCGCCCGCTCCCAGAGCGCGCCCGCCGCCTCCGTGTCGATACGGCCGGTCAGCTCGGCCAGCGCCGACCGGGTCTCCGCGTCCTGGTCCGCCAGCGGGCCGCCCCGGTACCCGCGCGGCGCGCCCTCCGTCCCGGCCGCGCGCAGCGCGGTCACGAACCGGCCCAGATCCCGGGCCAGCCGCCCGGGCCGTTCGACGGCGCCCGCGACCGGGTTGCCGCCCTCCAGCCAGCGGTAGACCGACCACGGCCAGGGGAAGTGCTCACCGGGCTCCCCGAGGCCCACCGGCTCCGGCACGGCCACCGGCAGCAGGGGTCCGAGCCGGGGCAGCCAGCGCCTCTCGTGTGCCACGTCGGCCACCGCGCCGGGGTGGCGGGGGAGCCGTACCACCAGCTCCGGGCCGAGGCGGAACATCGCGTTCTCGGTGCCGGACGACTCCAGCCGCCGTACCGGAAGCCCCGCCCAGTCCGGGAACCGGCCGGCCACCAGCCGTCGTACCAGCGGGGCGTCGATACCGATCTCGTTCGCACGCATCTTCGGAGTACTCATCGGCGCCCATCCAAGGCGCCACGCGCCCCCGGTGTCGAGCCGATTCCGCCGCGCGTGCCGACCCCCGCCCGGCTAGCGTGACGTCCCGGGACGAACCGCGCGAAACGAGAGGGCCCGACCATGGCCGTGCAACCCGAAGGAACGCCCTGCTGGGCCGACGCGATGTTCACCGACCTGGAGGGCGCCAAGGAGTTCTACGGCGACGTCCTCGGCTGGACCTTCGGCGACTCCTCGTCGCAGTACGGCAACTACACCCAGGCGTACGCGGACGGCAAGGCCGTCGCCGCCGTCGTCCCCCCGATGCCCGGCCAGGAGGGCCAGTCCCAGTGGTGCCTCTACTTCGCCTCCCCGGACGCGGCCGCCACCGCCGAGAAGATCCGGGAAAGCGGCGGGGATGTGCTGATGCCGCCCATGCGGGTCGGTGACTTCGGCACGATGGCGCTCGCCCGCGAGCCCAGCGGCGCCGTGTTCGGCGTCTGGCAGGGCGCCGCCCACGAGGGCTTCGAGGCCGTCGCGACCCCGGGCGCCTACTGCTGGTCCGAGGTCTTCACCCGCGAGCCCGAGAAGGCCGACACCTTCTTCTCCGCCGTCTTCCCCTACCAGGCGAAGGACATGGAGGACGACGACGTCGACTTCCGCGTCTTCGGCCTCGGCGCCGACCCCGTCCTCGGCCGGATGCGGATGACCGAGGACTTCCCGCCCGAGGTGCCCTCGTACATCAACGTCTACTTCACCGTCGACGACTGCGACGCGGCCGTGGCCCGTGCCACCGAGCGCGGGGCCGTGCTCCGCTTCGGCCCGATGACCAGCCCCTTCGGCCGGTTCGCCGCGCTCACCGACCCCCAGGGCGCCAACTTCTCGGTGATCGACGTCACCACCACCGAGGGCGAGATGCCCGGGCTCAAGGACGCCTGAGGGGCGCCCGGCCGGGACGGCTCCGCCCCGCGCCTTGGCCATGGCATGATCGTGCACATGGGTGAACGTGTGGTGGCCGCGTGCGACGGGGCTTCGAAGGGAAACCCCGGACCGGCCGGATGGGCATGGGTGGTCTCCGGGGACGACGAGCGGACCCCGGACCGCTGGGAGGCCGGGGCACTCGGCCGTACCACCAACAACGTCGCGGAACTCACCGCCCTGGAGCGGCTGTTGGCCTCCGTCGCGCCCGATGTGCCGCTGGAGATCCGCATGGACTCCCAGTACGCGATGAAGGCGGTCACCACCTGGCTGCCCGGCTGGAAGCGCAACGGCTGGAAGACCTCCGCCGGCAAGCCCGTCGCCAACCAGGAGCTGGTCGTCCGCATCGACGAACTCCTCGACGGCCGCTCGGTGGAGTTCCGCTACGTCCCCGCCCACCAGGTCGACGGCGACCCGCTGAACGACTTCGCCGACCGCGCCGCCAGCCAGGCCGCCGTGGTGCAGGAGGCGGCCGGTAGCGCGCTCGGCTCCCCGGAGCCGCCGCCCTCGCCCGACACCCCCGCCCCGGGCGCCGCCCGCCGCAAGACACCCCGCCGCACCGGCGGTGGCACCTCCACGCGCGGCGGGGGCGCCTCCGCGCGCACCCTCAAGGCCAAGTTCCCCGGCCGCTGCCAGTGCGGCCGCACCTACGCGGCCGGCGAGCCCATCGCCAAGAACGCGACGGGCTGGGGACACCCGGAGTGCCGTACCGCCACCGACTGACGGGCACCGCGTGAGCGGCGTCCGCCGCCGGACGTGAGCACGTCTCCGCGCTGCTACCCTGCGAGGCCGATCGACTACGTCCGGTGACTCCCAGAGGTGTACGCGTGAAGGTCGTCTGCGTCGGGGGCGGGCCCGCGGGCCTGTACCTCGCCATCCTGCTCAAACGGCAGAACCCGTCCCGCGACGTCACCGTCCACGAACGCGGCCCCGAGGGCTCCACCTACGGCTGGGGCGTCACCTACTGGCAGGGCCTGCTCGACCAACTCCGCGCCCACGACCCCGAGTCGGCCCGCGCGATCGAGGAGAACTCGGTCCACTGGAACGAAGGCGTCGCGCACGTACGGGAATTGACGGTACGTCAGCCCGGCGACCGGGGCTTCGGCATCGGCCGCCACCGGCTGCTCGACCTGCTCGCGGCCCGCGCCCGGGAGCTGGGCGTACGCCTCGAGTTCGACAGCGAGATCACCGAACCGCCCACCGGAGCCGGCCTGGTGGTGGCCGCCGACGGCATCGGCAGCACGCTGCGCACCCGGCAGGCCGGCGCCTTCGGCACCCAGGTCACCCACGGCCGCAACCGCTATGTCTGGCTCGGCACCACCCGCGTCTTCGACGCCTTCACCTTTGCCTTCACCGAGACCGCCCACGGCTGGATCTGGGCGTACGGCTACCCCTACGACGACACCCACAGCACCTGCGTCGTCGAGTGCTCCCCGGACACGTACACCGGTCTCGGCCTGGACCGCGCCGACGAGGGCGAGCAACTCGCCCTGCTGGAGAAGCACTTCGCGCACGTCCTGGACGGCCACCCCCTCCTCGCCCAGGGCGCCGGTCACTGGCCCGCTTTCCGCACCCTCACCAACCGCACCTGGCACCACGGCGACCTCGTCCTGCTCGGCGACGCCGCCCACACCACCCACTACTCCATCGGCGCGGGCACCACCCTCGCCCTGGAGGACGCCATGTGCCTGGCCGCCGCCCTGCGCGACCACGCCACGCTTTCCTCGGCGCTGACCGCCTACGAGACCCGGCGCCGCACCGGCCTGCTGTCCGCGCAGAGCGCCGCCCGCTACAGCGCCCGCTGGTACGAGAACCTGCCCCGCTACATCGGCCTGCCCCCGCACCGCATGTTCGCCCTGCTCGGCCAGCGCCACTCCCCGCTGCTGCCGTACGTCCCGCCCCAGCTCTACTACGGCCTCGACCGCGCGGCCGGGAGCCTGGAGCCCCTGCGCCGGCTCAAGCGGGGCCTCGGCCCCGTGGTGGCCCGCGCGGTGCACGCCCGCGCCCTGCGGGACCGTGCGGCGCACCACCGTGACCAGTAGCCCCACCGCCGCTCGGGCGCGGGGGTAAATGTTGGTGAACAGGCATTCACTGGATAGGGTGAATAGTCATTCACCAGTCACGCACATTCCGCAGGAGCGTCCATGGAGTCGTCCGCCCCCATACCCGAGCCGTCCGGCGGCCTCGCGGCGCCGCCCCGGCTGCGGGAGCGCCTCACCATCCCCGTGCTGGCGTCGGGCGGCATCCTCATGGCCGTCATGCAGACCGTGGTCGTCCCGCTCCTGCCCGACCTGCCCCGGCTCACCCACTCGTCCCCGGCCGCCGTCTCCTGGATGGTCACCGCGACCCTGCTCTCCGGCGCCGTGCTCACCCCCGTGCTCGGCCGCGCCGGTGACATGTACGGCAAGCGCCGGGTGCTCACCTCCGCGCTCCTGCTGATGACCGTCGGCTCGGTGCTGTGCGCGCTGTCCTCCGACATCGCCGTGCTGATCGCGGCCCGCGCGCTCCAGGGCGCCGCCGCCTCCGTCGTCCCGCTGTCGATCAGCATCCTGCGCGACGAACTCCCGCCCGAGCGGCGCGGCTCGGCCGTCGCGTTCATGAGCTCCACCGTCGGCATCGGCGCCGCCCTTGGTCTTCCTCTCGCGGCGCTGGTCGTGCAGTACGCCGACTGGCACACCATGTTCTGGCTGACCAGCGCCCTCGGCGCGCTCGGCGTCTCGGCCACCTGGTGGGCGGTCAAGGAGTCCCCGGTGCGGGAGCCCGGCCGCTTCGACGTCGTCGGCGCGCTCGGCCTCGCCACCGCCCTGGTCGCTCTGCTGCTCGGTGTCTCGCAGGGCGGCCAGTGGGGCTGGGGCAGCCCCCGCGTCCTCGGCCTCTTCGCCGTCTCGGTGGTCGTGCTCGTGCTGTGGTGGCGCCAGCAGCTGCGGGCCCCGCGTCCGCTGGTCGACCTGCGCCTGGTGACCCGGCCCCGGGTGGGCCTGTCGCACATCGCGGCGCTGCTCACCGGGTTCGCGTTCTACGCCAACTCGCTCGTCACCGCCCAGCTCGTGCAGGCGCCCAAGGCCAGCGGCTACGGCCTCGGCCTGTCCATCGTCGCCACCGGTCTGTGCCTGCTGCCCGGCGGCGTCACCATGCTGCTGTTCTCCCCGCTGTCCGCCCGTATCTCCGCCGCGCGCGGCCCGCGCATCACCCTCGCGCTCGGCGCGGCCGTCATCGCCTGCGGCTACGCGCTGCGCATCGCGGACAGCCGCGACCTCTGGATGATCATCCTGGGCGCCACCGTGGTCGCCACCGGCACCACGCTCGCCTACTCCGCGCTGCCCACCCTGATCCTGCGCGCCGTACCGGCCGCCGCGACCGCCTCCGCCAACGGCGTCAACGTGCTCATGCGGACCATCGGCCAGGCCGTCTCCAGCGCCGCCGTCGCCGCCGTGCTCGTCCACCACACGAGCCTCGTCGGCGGTGTCCCGGTGCCCACCCTGCACGGCTATCTGCTGGCCTTCGGGATGGCCGGCGCCGTCGCCCTGTTCGCCTGCGCGGCAGCGCTGACCATCCCGGGGGACTCCACCGGGGACGGCGACGACGGCGGCACCCGGCGCTCCTGGGGGGCCCGGGGCGCCCGGGGCGGCAGCCGGAGGACCCGCGCCGGCGCCCTGGAGGACGCGTGAGCACCCCGGACACCCCCGACGTCCCGGCCGCCGCCCCGCAGGGCACCGCGCGCCGGGACGCCGAGGCGACCAAGGCGGCCATCCTCAAGGCCGCCCGCCACCTCCTGGCCCGGCACCCGCACGGCGCCATCACCCTGAAGGCCGTCGCCGAGCGCGCCGGGGTCAGCCCGCCACTCGTGCTGAAGTACTTCGGCAACAAGGACGCCCTCTTCGCCCGCGTGATGTCCTTCGACACCGACGCGGACGACCTGCTCGACGCGCCCCTCGATGCCCTCGGCCGGCACATGGTCCGGCACGTCCTGGCCAGCCAGCGCGAACGCGGCACCGACCCGCTGCTGCGCATCGTCTTCGCCCCGCTGCACGGCGACCACGGCGACATCCTGCGCGCCAACTTCCGCGCCCAGGTGACCGAACGCCTCGCCGCCCGGCTCACCGGCCCCGACGCGGGCCTGCGCGCCGAACTCGCCGTCGCCGCCGTCGTCGGCCTCGGCGTGATGTACGGCATCGCGCGCGGCCCCGGACTGCGCGCGGCCGACGCCGACGCCGTGGCCGACCGCTACGGCCCGCTCGTCCAGGCCCAGCTGACCCCGGGCGCCTGACTCACTCGGCGACCCCGGGACCGGTGAGCAGCGCCTCGGCGCACTTGCGGAACTCCGTCACCAGCCGTCCGCCGTCCCCGGCCCGGGTCGCCACCGCCACATGGCACGGCTCGACCCCGTGCAGCGGCACCGTGGTCAGATCCGGGCGCGGCGGACGCAGGCCGGGCACGCCCGCCGCCAGCGCCAGCGACTGGCCGGAGGCGACCAGCTCGAACTTGTCCTCGATGTTCTCGATGAGCGGTCCGTCCGGCGCGGGCCGCCCGTCCGGGCGCGGGTCGATCCGCCAGAACGCGTCCCACAGCCGGTCCGTGACGCGGGGCAGCGGCTCGTCCGCGATGTCGTCCAGCGTGACCGACTCCTTGCCCGCGAGCCGGTGGTCCAGCGGCAGCACCACCACGCGCGGCTCGTCGTAGAGCACGGTCACCCGCAGGCCCTCGGTGACGAACGGCAGCCGGGTCACCAGCGCGTCCACCCGGTGCCCGGTCAGCGCCTTGCGCGCCTCCTGCCAGGGCAGATGCGCCGTGCGCACGTCCGCGTCCGGGAACCGGCGGCGCAGCTCGGCCACGGCCGGGGTGACGATCAGCCCGGTGGTGTACCCGACGGTGATCCGGCTGGGCTCGGCGGCGGCCCGCGCGGCGGCCGCCGCCT
Source organism: Streptomyces sp. NPDC005435 (assembly GCF_040703155.1). Taxonomy (NCBI): domain Bacteria; kingdom Bacillati; phylum Actinomycetota; class Actinomycetes; order Kitasatosporales; family Streptomycetaceae; genus Streptomyces; species Streptomyces sp. NPDC005435. Next base: position 83,821 of record NZ_JBEXEQ010000017.1, on the reverse strand, counting down.
GTCCGGCCGCCCGCAGCAGCGACCGCGCGCGCGGCAGGAACACCTCGCCCGCCTCGGTGAGCCGCGTGCCCTGCGGGGTGCGGTCCAGCAGACGCGCACCCAACTCCCGCTCCAGACGCCGTACCTGACGGCTCAGGGACGGCTGGGTGATGTGCAGCGCGGCCGCCGCGCGCCCGAAGTGGCGGTGCTCGGCGACGACCGTGAAGTACCGCACCAGCCTGAGGTCGAGATCCGCGTCGGCGGGGGAGTCGGACATGTCCCCAGCGTACGGCCCTCTGTCGAGCGGGCGCCTTGACCTGCGGTGATGCCCGAAGCGTATTGCGCGATACGGAACAAGCTTTGGACGCGGGCGCACTGCCCGGCCAAGGATGGAAGCACTCCCACCCATCGTTCGAGGAGAGCAACGACATGCGCGTTTTCGTCACCGGGGCCACCGGATTCATCGGCTCGGCCGTCGTACCCGAACTGATCGGCGCCGGGCACGAGGTCGTCGGCCTAGCCCGGTCCGACGAGGGGGCCGCCCGGCTGATGGCCGCGGGCGCCGAGGTGCACCGGGGCGGCCTGGCCGACCCCGAGGACCTGGCCCGCGTCGCCGACAGCGCCGACGGCGTGATCCACCTCGCCTTCGTCCACGACTTCGCCGACGTGCGTGCGGCGGGCGAGACAGACCTGAACGCCATCCGGGCCATGGGCGCCGCGCTCGCCGGCTCCGGCCGGCCGCTCGTCGTCACGTCCGGCACCGCCATCGGCCCGACCGGCCGGCTGATCACCGAGGCCGACGCCCCCGCCCCCGGCACCCACCGCACCGCCTCCGAGGAGGCCGCGACCGCGCTGGCCGAGGACGGTGTGCGCTCCTCCGTGGTCCGGCTCGCGCCCACCGTGCACGGACGCGGCGACCACGGCTTCGTCCCCCGCCTCATCGCGGTCGCCCGCGAGAAGGGCGCCGCCGCCTGCGTCGGGGACGGCGCCAACCGCTGGCCCGCCGTCCACCGGCTCGACGCCGCCCGGCTGTTCCGGCTCGCCCTGGAGAAGGCACCCGCCGGACAGCGCCTGCACGCCGCCGCCGAGGAAGGCGTGCCGTTCCGGCGGATCGCGGACGTCATCGGCCGTCACCTGGACGTCCCGGTCCTCGGCCTGACGAGCGAGGAGGCCGAGGCCCGCTACGGCTTCGTCGGCCGCTTCGCCGGCGTCGACAACCCCACGTCGAGCACGCTGACCCGCGAACTGCTCGGCTGGCAGCCGGTGGAGACCGGACTCCTCGCCGACCTGGAGGAGGGCCACTACTTCCGCGAGACGGACTGACCCCGGGCCGGTTTGAAGAAACCCGCGGGCGGTTAACTGCACCGCATGACCGAGGAGGGAACGCGCACAGGCCGTAGCGAGACCGAGGAGGAGCGGGCCGACCGGCGCTGGGGGGAGCTCATCCAGGAGGTCCGGGTGGCCCAGACCGGCGTCCAGATCCTCTTCGGCTTCCTGCTCACCGTGGTCTTCCAGCCCAAGTACGGCGAGCTGGCCCGCACCGACCAGATCATCTACATCGTCACGGTCGTCCTCGGCGCCTGCGCGACCGGCGCCCTCATCGGCCCGGTCTCCCTGCACCGCCTGGTCTCCGGACGCCGCGTCAAACCCCGCGCGGTACGCCTGGCCGGCCGGCTCACCTTCGTCGGCCTGATCCTCCTCCTCGCCACCATGGCCTCCTCCCTGCTCCTGATCCTGCGCGTCGCCACCCACGACGGCTACGTCCCCTGGCTGGTCGCGGCGGTCGTCGCCTGGTACCTCACGTGCTGGTACGGCCTCCCGCTCTGGGTACGCCACCGGCACACCGACCGGGACTAGCGCCGGGACCGGTGCCGGGACTAGCGCCGGGCCTCCAGCGCGGCCAGCTGCCGGTCGTGGACCCTGCTCAGCAGCAGTAGGGACAGCACCGCGCCGATCAGGGCGCAGAACATGTCCCACTGGGTGTCCCAGACATCGCCCTGGGTCGCCAGGAAGGCGTCCGCGCCGTGGCCGCCGATCTCGGCCGCCGCCCACTCCAGCAGTTCGAAGCAGGCGCTGAAGGCGAGACAGGCGCACACGGTGAGCGGCGCCAGCCAGCGGCTGCCGCGCAACGGCGAGGTGCGGCTGAGGAGTTCACGGACCAGGATCGCCGGCACGAAGCCCTGCATCAGATGGCCGAAGCGGTCGTACGGGTTGCGGCTGAGGTGGAAGGTGTCCCGGACCCAGTCGCCCGCGGGCACCTCGGCGTAGGTGTAGTGGCCGCCGGCCGCCAGGACCAGGGCGTGCGCGGCGAGGAGACCGCACAGCAGGCCGGTCAGCGGGAAGCGCCGCCAGGTGAGCAGCACCAGCGGCAGCCCGATCAGCACCCAGAAGGTCTCCAGGAACCAGGTCGTACGGTCGCGCACGCCGATCGCGGAGACGGCGAGTCCCAGAACGGCGACGCCCGCGAACAGCAGGGGCGGTATCCGGCGGGGCACGGTGCGCGGGGCGGAACGCACGGTGGTCATGGCGGCCTCCAGGCGGGGGTCGGGGAGCCCCCATGGTGGCGTCGCCGGGCCGCACCGGTCATGAGTACGGCTACTCAGGCGCGGAAGGTACGCAGCGCGGTGCGCAGTACGGTCCGGTTCGCCGAGTCGTCCCAGTCGGACGCCGGGGTGGTGAAGCGCAGGGAGTAGCCCCGCCCCCCGCCGAGCACGAAGCCGCGCCCGAAGGTGTGCGTGCGCGCCTGCCCGGTGCCCGACAGCCACTCCATGTCGGCGGCCGGATGGCCCTGTTGCTCGGTGGCCTCGATCTCGCCGACCCGCTGGTAGCCGTCCTCCTGGGCGAGCCCGGGTTCGACGTCGTCGCGCCACACGGCCACGGGGTCGGAGCCCACCCGTTCGCTGTAGGTGACGGCGAGGGTGGGGGAGGAGTCGCCGCCAGGGCCGAAGGTGACCCGGTACGAGTTGGCGGCGCCGGACCTGATCCCGAGGCGCCGCCACTCCTCGGGCAGCGCGAGCGAGAAGCCTTCCGGGGCGGTGTACGCGCGGAACCCGGCGGGGAGGGCGGCGCCTGTCGGGGTGCCGGGCGTCAGGGTGGCGTGGCCCTGGGTGCGGCCGGAGGACGGGGTGGTGGTGGGGCCCTTGCCGGGGGCCGTGCCGTGGCCCGGGGCGGCGTGGCTCGGGCCGGGGGGCGTGGCGCCGCCGGGGCTCGCGGCGGCCGACGTGCCCGTGCCCCCGGCCGCCCCGGAAGGCCGCGCCCCCGCGACCCTCTCCGACGACTGGTGCGCCACGGCCAGCGCGGCGGCGGCCACGGCGGCGACCGCCAGGCACACCCCGGCCACCAGGGCCCGTCTGCTGCGCAGGGGACCGCCGCCCGGCGGGGCCGCCTCCGCCTCCGTCACCGCGTTGGCCCCGGGAGCGGGCACGGGGGCGCCGTACGCGCCGGCGTCCTCCTCCAGCACCCGCACCAGCGACGCCCGCGCCACCGGACGGGTCAGCCGTTCGCGGGAGTTCTTGCGCAGCAGCCCCTCCATGGTCCGGGTCAGCGGGCCCGTGCGCAGCGGGGCGCGCAGCGGCAGCCGGTCCACGGCCCGCAGGGTGGCCTCGGTGCGGCCCCGGTCGCGGAACGGCGGCCGGCCCTCGGTCATCGTGTAGAGGATCGCGCCGAGCGCCCACAAGTCGGCGGCGGGGCCGATCCGTTCGTCCCGGGCCTGCTCCGGTGAGGCGTACGACGGCGCCGCGACCCTCGGGGCGAGGGTGGTGCCCGCGAGGCCGAAGCCGGCGAGCACGACCGTGCCGCCGTCCCGTACGAAGATCTGGCCCGGGCTCAGCTCGCCGTGGGTGATGCCCTCCTCGTGCGCGGTGCGCAGCACGTCCAGCACCTCAAGGCCGATCCCGGCCGCCCGTACCGGATCGAACGGGCCCTCCTCCTGAAGGAGTTGGGTGAGCGGTACGCCGTCGATCCACTGGGCCGCCGTCCACAGGGTGCCCGGCTCCACGACGGCGTCGATCACCGAGGCGACCCCGCCCGGGCACAGCAGCCGCATGGTCTCGGAGGTGCGCACCACCCGGGACCTGGTCCGGCGCAGGGTGTCCGGGTCGGACGTGGACGGCAGCGCGGTCCGGGTCACCAGGCAGGCGCGGTTCTCCCGTACGTCCTCGGCGCGCCACCACTCGCGGCCGGTCTCCCGGGCGAAGACCTCCACGAGCCGGAACCGCCCGGCGACCAGTTCATCTGCGACGACGTACGCCTCGGCCATGGCCATCCCTCGCTGTAACCCTGCCGTTGTCTCCCAGGGTTACGCGAAGGTCACGGTGGAGCGTTCAAAACGATCGTGTTCCGGCCATTCCTGACGGGTCGTCAGTGCTGCTGCGCCGACTGCGGGGTCACCTCGCTCGGCCGCACCACCACGACACCGTCGCCCCGGAGCATCAGCTGCACGGCCTCGCCCGAGCCGCCGCGCAGCATCGAGCCGAAGGACTGGGAGCGGTGCAGCGACGTGTCGAGCCCGGCCGTCCAGCCGACGACGGCGTCCGTGTCGACGTACACCGGGTTCTCCGGGGACACCGGGATCACCAGCGGGTTGCCCTCGCAGACCAGGCCGAGGCGGCCGTGCCCGCTGAACACGCTGTTGAACAGGCCGCCGCCCGCGATGCCGGAGCCCTTCACGGTCTTTATCTCGTAGGAGAGCGTGGCGTCGAAGCACAGGACGTTGCGGCCGTTGACCGTGAACCGGTCGCCGGGCTCCACCTCGACGACGAAGCAGTTCTGCGCCTCGTGCGCGAACCACGCCTCGCCCCGGCCGCGCACCGTCATCAGCGGCAGCCCCTCACCGGTGACGGCGCGCTTGATCATGCCGCCGATGCCCTGGCCCTTGTGCTCGAACTTCAGCTCGCCCCGGTGCGCGACCATCGCGCCCTGCCGGGCGAGCATCTCGCCGTTCACGGTGTACTTCAGACACTTGGCGTTCTCGACGGTCAGGCCCGGCTCCACGGCCGGGCGCACCATGTGCTCGCTGGAAAACAGGTCACCCTTCATGCGGGGCATGGTGTCCCGGAGGGGCGCGTTCCGACAAGATCGCGGAGCGCGCCTGTCCGGGACCCCCAAGACGGCGCCTGTCCGGGCCCCGCCGCTACTGCCGCAGATCCCCCTCGCGCTCGTGCAGTACGGTGCCGCGCCGGGCCGTCCTGGCCGGCTTGCCGCAGAACGCCGACTCCAGGGTGCCCGCCAGGGTGTCCAGGACCTGGCCGTTGTTGGAGGTGTTGACCAGCGCGGTGAGGCTGCGGCCGCCGTCCTTGCTGGTGAACGCGTAGGTGTAGTAGCCCTGTACGGCGCCCGTGTGGCCGTAGACCGAGACGCCGCAGGACAGGTCGCGGCGGCGCAGCCCGAGGCCGTAGGCCGTGGTGCTGTTCACCTTGCTGAAGCGCTCCATCTCGGCCAGGCGTGCGGCGGAGAGCAGCCGGCCGCCCACCAGCGCGGAGTAGAAGGTGTTCAGGTCCTTGGCGCTGGAGATGATCGCGCCCGCGCTCTGCGCCCAGGACACGGTCTGGGCGGTCGCGTCGACGAGCGGCGCACCGGCCTTGTCCGGGGTCAGATAGCCGCGCGCGGAGCGGCCGGGGATCTTCGTGTCCGGGTGGACGTAGAAGGTGTCGGCCAGCTTCAGCGGCTTGATGACGCGGCTCTGGTACTCGGTCTTCACGGAGTGCCCGGTCAGCTTCTCGATGAGCAGGCCCGCCACCACGAAGTTGGTGTTCGAGTAGGAGTAGGCCGCGCCGGGGGCGTTGGTGCGGGGCTTCTTCAGGGAGAGCGCGACCAGTTGGCGGTAGGTGAAGACCTTGTTCCGCACGGCCTCGAAGCCGGAGACGCTCTGGGCGAACATGTCGTTGCTGAAGTCGTACAGCCCGCTGCGGTGGCTGAGCAGATGGCGGACCGTGATGCGGTCGTCGGGGAGCAGCCCGGGCAGATAGCGGTTCACCGGGGCGTCGAGGTCGAGCTTGTGCTCGTCGGCCAGTTGCAGCAGGACGACCGTCGAGAAGGTCTTGGTCACGCTGCCGATCCGGAAGCGGTCGCCGGTGCTCATCGCCCGCTTCGCGCCCCGGTCCGCCAGGCCCCGGCTGATGAGATACGTCCTGCCGCGGTCGTCGATCCGGGCGGCGGCGCCCGGCGCCCCCTGTTCCCGCGCGGTGCGCAGCACCCTGTCGACGCCCGCCGTGTCGGGTGCCGGGAGCGCCGCCGCGCGACGCGGCGCCTCGTCCGCCGCCCGCGCCGGGGCCGCGAGGAGAGACAGCGCGACCGCTCCGAGTACCGCACCCCTGCCCACCGTTGCTGAGACCATCCGGTTCCCACTCCTCGTCCACGCGGTTGTTGATGCGACTTCGGTCACATTCCGGCCTGGAACCTAGGGGATTGAGGCGGAATCCCGCGCTCCGACACACACATGGTCAATCACTGATCACTCTGTGACGTATATTCGCAAAGGATTGTCATCGGGAACCGCGAAATGGATCATTCCGTGTTTACGTGGCCATGACTCATCCGGAAGGGTGAACGCGAGGCCCGGCCCCGGGCCTCCTGGTGCCCAACGGCGCCATGTCGCAAGGCGGTTGGCGCGCCCGGCCGCCTTCGGACAAAGGAACCCTTCCTCGTGCGCAGACCGCACATACGCAGTGTGGCCGTCGCCGTCGCGGTGACGACGGCCATCACGGGCCTGGTCGGCACGGCCGTCGCGGGCCCCACCTCCGTGGACGCACGGGCCGTTCTCAACACCGCCAGGACCGCCCCGGTGGTCCACGCCGCGAGCGCCGCGGCCTTCGCCCACGCGGCCGAGACCGGAGTCGCCACCGGCGACGAACTGGAGCCGCAGGACGTGATGTTCGACCCCGAGGGGGGACGCCACGTCCGCTTCACACGCACCCACGACGGACTCCCGGTCCTCGGCGGCGACCTCGTCGTCCACCTCGACGGGAAGCTCGCCTACGCGGGCGTCACCCGCGCCGCCGACCACGCGGTCCGCCCCGCCACCACCGACGCCAAGGTGACCCCGGGCCAGGCGGCGGCCGCCGCGGCCCAGGCGGCCGGCGGCCAGGCGGGCACCCCGCAGCTGGTGGTCGACGCCCGCGGCGGCTCCGCCCACCTCGCCTACCAGGTGCCGGTGACCGGCAGCGGCCTCGACGACGACGGCGGCTCCCACACGGTCGTCGTGGACGCCCTCACCGGCCACGTGCGCAGCGACACCCCCGACGCCGACGAGTTCATCTCGCCCAAGCTGGTCAGGGCCCTGCGCAGCCACGGCGAGACCATCGCCCCGGCCACCGGCAGCGGCACCACGGCCGCGGCGAGCCCGCTCGTCGCCGGGGTGGCCGCCTCGAAGTACCCGGCCACCGCGCACGGCACCGGCAAGACCCTCTTCGTGGGCAGCGTCGGCCTGACGACCACGCAGACCTCGAAGGGTCACTTCCAGCTCAAGGACCCGAACCGGTACGGCACCGAGACCCGCGACGCCAAGAACCGGATGTCGGAGAAGTTCAGCTCCGGCACCAAGATCACCGGCACCTCCAACACCTGGGGCAACGGCAAGACGACGAGCCGCAACAGCGCCGCCGCCGACGCCCAGTACGGCATCTCCAAGACGCTGGACTTCTACCGCACGACCTTCAACCGCAAGGGCATAGCCGGCGACAGCAAGGCCGCCCGCGCGATGGTCCACTGGGGACGCTCGGTCGCCAACGCCTTCTGGGACTCCGAGTGCGGCTGCATGCTGTACGGCGACGGCGACGGCGACATGATCAAGAAGCCGCTCGTCGTCCTCGACGTCACCGGCCACGAGCTGACCCACGGCGTCGTCGACGCCACGGCCCAGCTGGAGCCGACCTTCGTCGACAAGGACGGCAACCAGTACGGCGAACCCGGCTCGCTGAACGAGTCGCTGGCCGACATCTTCGGCTCCAACGTCGAGTTCTACGCCAACAACGCCAAGAACCCGCCGAACTACCTGATCGGCGAGAAGCTCGGCCTCAAGCAGAAGTTCCTGCGCCGCCTGGACCACCCGTCGCTGGACAAGCTGGAGCAGACCGTCGACTACTGGTCGCCCGCGGCCTACTCGACCGAGGTGCACGCCGGTTCCGGCGTCTCCTCGCACGCCTACTACCTCCTCGCCGAGGGCAGCGGCAAGAAGACGATCAAGGGAGTCGCCTACAACTCCCCGACCTACGACGGCGGTTCCGTCAAGGGCATCGGCCGCACCAAGGCCACCGCCATCTTCTACCGCGCCCTGACCCGGTACATGGTCTCCACCACCGACTTCCACGACGCGCGCGTCGCGACGCTGAAGGCGGCCAAGGACCTGTACGGCGCGAGCAGCACCGAGTACAAGACCGTGGACCGGGCGTGGGCCGAGGTCAACGTCACCGCGGCCAACACCCCCGCCTCCTGACACACGGCGGCCGCACGGCGCCACAGCGCCTGCGGCCGCCCCTTCGGGACCCCTGGACGCCCCGCCCCCGCGCGGGGCGTCCGCACGTCCGGCACCGGCCGGACCGTCCATCGACATGCGCGCGCGGGCCCCCCGGTGGGACCATGACACGCGTGGGGTACGCGGAAGTCACCCGGCCGGTCCGGGAGTCCGGCGCACCGGCCGCTGCCCGGGAGCGGGCCCGGTGACCGGCCGCCTGGGGCGCGCCTGCCGGGCCGGCGTCCTGCTGCTGGCCGCCCTCGCCCTGCAGCCCCCGCCCGCCGCCCATCCCGCCGGGGAGACCGCCCACGCCCTCGGCGTCGTCACCTGGGCCGCGAGCGCCCAACGCCTCGGCGACGCCCCGGCCGGCCGCGGCTACCGGCTCGTCGTGCGCACCAGCGTCGGCGGCAGCGGGCTGCGCGTCCGGCTGTCCAACGCCTTCGGGGACCGCCCGCTGCGCGTCGGCGCCGTCTACGCGGGCCTGCGCGAGCGGGGCGCGGCCGTGCGCGACAACCGCCGGCTCGCCTTCCACGGCCGCCCGTCCGTCACGGTCCCCCGGGGCGCCGCCGTCTGGAGCGACCCGCTGCGCGGCCATGTCCCCGCCGGCACCCTGCTCGCCGTCAGCCTGTACACCCCGGACGCCGCGGGAGAAGCCACCGGACACGCGATGGCCCTGCGCACCTCGTACACCTCACAGGGCGACCACACCGCCGACGGGAGCGCCGCCCCCTGGACCGCCACCACGGACTCCTGGTGGTACCTCGACGCCGTCTCCGTACGCCCCGACCGCCCCGCCACCGGCGCGGTCGCCACGCTCGGCGACTCCATCACCGACGGCCGGGACTCCACCTTCGACCGGGACCTGCGCTGGCCCGACCTGCTCGCCGGGCGGCTGGCCCGCACACCGCTCGCGGGCGTCGCCGACGCGGGGATCTCCGGCAACCGGGTCCTCACCGGCGGCGACACCAGCGCGCCGGGCCGTCTGGACCGGGACGTGCTGGAGCTGCCCGGCGTGCGCACCGTGATCCTCTTCGAGGGCGTCAACGACCTCAAGGACGGCACCGGTGTCACGGCCGCCGCCCTCTTCGCCGGATACCGGGAGATCGTCCGGCGGGCGCACGCGGCCGGGATGTGCGTGACGGGCGCGACCGTCGCACCCTTCCAGGGCTGGCCGGAGTGGAGCCCGGCGGCGGAGGCCGTGCGCCGCGAGGTCAACCACCGGATCCGCACCGGCGGCGACTTCGACGCCGTGGCGGACTTCGACCGCGCCCTGCGCGACCCCCGCCACCCCGAGCGGCTGCGGCCCGCCTACGACAGCGGCGACCACCTCCACCCGGGCGACCTGGGGATGCGGGCGCTGGCCGACGCGGTGGACCTCGGCCGGCTGCGCTGCGCCCGCTGAACCGGGGTGAACCGGCGGGGACCGCTCCGAACCGGCGGGGACCGGCCCCGAATCGGCGAGGACCGGCCCCGAATCGGCGAGGACCGGCTCCGAACCGGCGGCGACCGGCTCCCAGTGGCGCGGACGGCAGGTCAGCGAGTGGTGCGGACGGCCCGTCAGCGCAGCGTCTGCGCCCAGTCCGCCGGAACCCGCCCCGCCGGGCCCGGCACCGGCTGGTCGGCCGGATGGCTCTCCGGGGGCGCCAGTTCGGGACCCGAGCTGTAGATCTCGTTCGTGTCGTAGTCCCAGAACCAGCCCTCGCCCGGCTCGTAGCTGCGGATGACCGGGTGCCCGGTCGCCCGGAAGTGGGCGGTGGCGTGTTTGGACGGCGAGTCGTCGCAACAGCCGATGTTGCCGCACTGCGCGCAGCGGCGCAGGTGGAACCACCACCCGCCCGACTTCTCGCACTCCGCGCAGCCCGTACCGCTCGGCGGCACACTCGGGTCGATGGCGTCCTCGGCGCTCATGCTGCCTCCTCGGGGGTCGGTCCGGGCGCCTGGTCGGGCGCCTCGGCGGTCAGCGGAAGGAAGACCTGGAAGCGGGTGTCGCCGGGCACCGACTCGACCTGGAGGGTGCCGTGATGCTTGTCGACGACGATCCGCCGCGAGATGTCCAGGCCGAGCCCGGTGCCCTCACCGGGCGGCTTGGTGGTGAAGAACGGGTCGAAGACGCGCTCGCGCAGCCCGTCCGGGATGCCGGGCCCGGTGTCCCGGATCTCCACCAGCGCCCGGTCGCCGTCTCGTGTGGTGCGCACCGTCAGCCGTCCCGAACCGCCCATGGCGGAGACCGCGTTGTCGACGAGGTTGGTCCACACCTGGTTCAGCTCCGCCGGATAGCCGGGCACCGGCGGCAGCGCGGTGTCGTACTCCCTGACCACCTCGATGTGCGGGCCGATCTTCGCCGACAGCATCAGCAGCGTGCTGTCCAGGAGTTCGCGCACGTCCACCGGCCGGAACGGCGCCCGGTCGAGCTGGGTGTACTGCTTCGCCGCGTCCACCAGGTGCGAGACGCGGGCGGTGGAGTCCTCGATCTCGTTCATCAGCAGCTCGGTCTCGACGGTGGACTCCAGCCAGCCCATCGCCCGGGGCACCACGTCCTCGCCCACCGCCGCCGCGACCTGCTCCAGCCAGTCGGTGTCGAGGCCCGCCTGCGTGAACGTCGGCGCGTACCGCACGGCCTGCTCGACGCCGTGGTCCTCCAGCCAGTCGGCGAGCGCGTCCTCCCGGTCCGCCGCCTCCAGCGGGCCGAGCGACGGCGCCTTCGCGACCCGCTCGGCGGTGCGCTCCTGGACCTCCACCAGGCGGGCCAGCGTCTCGCGGGAGAGCGGGCCTTCGGCGATCAGCGCCAGCTTGTGCCGCATCTTCGCCACCCGCTCGCGCAGCGCGGAGGTCGCCCGCACCGCCGCCGACGCCGGGTTGTTCAGCTCGTGGGTCAGCCCCGCCGACAACGAGCCGAGCGCCAGCAGTCGTTCACGCCGGGCCACCAGCGCCTGGGCGCTCTTCGAGCCGAAGAACAGCCCCTCCAGCAGATGCGTCGCCATCGGGAACCACTCGTGCATCACGGCGGCGAAGGTCGCGGCGGGCAGCACGAAGAAACGGCTCGGCTCGGTCACCCGCATCGAGTTGTTGTACACCTGCCGCACCCGGTCCCCGAGATACGCCTGCATCGCACCCGCGTACACCCCGCGCTGCGCGGTCCGGGTCACCTCCATGTCCTCGGCGCCGACCCGCCGCGACAGCACCACCGTGCCCTCGATCAGCACGTAGAAGCAGGTCGCGGGCTCGCCCTCGGCGTACACCGGACCCGGCTCGAACAGCTCGACCCGGCCCTCGGCGCACAGCCGCCCGAGCTGCGAAGGCGTCAGCCGGTCGAACAGGAACAGGGTGCCGATCTCCCCGGGGCTGCACGGCATGGGGTGTCCGCTCACGACTGCTCCAGATACCGGTGGACGAGCATCACGGCCATCGCGCCCTCTCCCACGGCGGACGCGACCCGCTTGGCCGACTCCGCGCGCACGTCGCCCGCCACGAACACGCCTGGCACATTGGTCTCCAGGTGGTACGGCGGCCGGTCCAGCTCCCAGCCGGGCGGCGGCGTCCCGTCGGGGGTCAGGTCCGGGCCCGCGAGGACGAAACCGCGCGCGTCGCGCAGCACCGTCCCGTCCAGCCAGCCGGTCAGCGGGGCGGCGCCGATGAACACGAACAGCCACTGGGCGTCGGCCTGTTCGGTCTCACCCGTCGCGGTGTCGCGCAGCGTCAGCCGCTCAAGACGGCCCTCGCCGTGCGCGGCCACCACCTCCGTGTGGCCGCGCACCGAGATGTTGGGGGACTCCCCGATCTGCTGGACCAGATAGTGCGACATCGACGCCGACAGATCGGCGCCGCGCACCAGCAGCGTCACCGACTTGGCGACCCGGGAGAGGAACATCGCCGCCTGGCCCGCCGAGTTGGCGCCGCCCACGATGTACACGTCCTGGTCCTGGCAGGAGGCCGCCTCGGTCAGCGCGGAGCCGTAGAACACCCCGCAGCCGGTCAGCTCCGCGCACCCCTCGGCCGCGAGGCGCCGGTACTGCACCCCGGTCGCCAGGATCACGCTGTGCGCCCCGACCGTCGAGCCGTCCGCGAACCGTACGACCCGCGCGGCCCCGCAGACCTCGAGTCCCGTCACCTCGCGCGCGGTCAGGATCTCGGCGCCGAACCGCGCCGCCTGCCGCCGCGCCCGGTCGGTGAGCTGGGCACCGGAGACACCGTCCGGGAAGCCGAGGTAGTTCTCGATCCGGGAACTCTGCCCGGCCTGCCCGCCGGTCGCCGAGCGCTCGACGAGTACGGTCCGCAGCCCCTCCGAGGCGCCGTACACGGCCGCGCCGAGCCCGGCCGGGCCGCCGCCGATCACCACCAGGTCGTAGAAGCCGGCCGTCGGTGTCGTCGCCAGACCCACCCGGGCCGCCAGCTCCGGCGCCTCCGGCTCGACCAGCGCCGAGCCGTCCGGGGTGATCACCAGCGGCAGCCGCCGTCCGTCCTGCCCGGCCGCCGCCAGCAGCCGCCGCCCCTCCGGCTCCTCGGCCGAGTACCAGCGGTAGGGCACCTGGTTGCGGGCCAGGAACTCCCGTACGTCCGAGGAGCGCGCCGACCAGCGGTGGCCCACCACCTTGGTGCTCGGCACCGCCCGGTGATCGCTCGCGTGCCACGCCTCAAGCAGGTCGTCCAGGACCGGGTAGAGCTTCTCCTCCGGCGGGTTCCACGGCTTGAGCAGATAGTGGTCCAGGTCCACCACGTTGATCGCGTCGATGGCCGCGCCGGTGTCCGCGTACGCGGTCAGCAGCACCCGGCGCGCCCACGGGTAGACGTCCATCGCCTCTTCGAGGAACTCGATGCCGTTCATCCGGGGCATCCGGTAGTCGGCCAGCAGCACCGCCACCTGGTCGCCGCGCAGCTTCAGCTCGCGCAGCGCCTCCAGCGCGGACGCGCCGGACTCCGCGCGCACGATCCGGTACGACTCGCCGTAGCGGCGCCTTAGATCGCGGGCGACGGCGCGGGACACGCCCGGGTCGTCGTCCACGGTCAGGATGACCGTACGGGCGGCGTCGGTGGCCTGTGCCATGGGTCTCCGTCCCGAGCGGTCGGCTGCACGGGCTTCCCTGCGGCGGTGGTACGGGTGCGCGGGTGGCGCGGGAGCGGAACACCGCCTTCCGCCCATCGTAGGTGCGGCCGCCCGGCTTCGCCCCGGCGCGGGAGGTCCTCGTCGCGGGTGCGGGGGTGGTGGTCCGTACGGCCCCTTTCTGTGACAAGGTCATGCCCGAGCGCCGCCCGCGCGGACGGCGGCGCGCGGACGCGGTGATGCGGACGCGGTGACGACGAGGAGGCCACGCATGACACGCCCGATCACGGCCGGGGTGGACGGTACGCCGGAGAGCCTGGCGGCGCTGGACTGGGCCGCCAGGGAGGCCGTACGCCGGGGACTGCCGCTGCGCGTGCTGCACGTCTGGCGCCACGCCGAGTCACCCTCGGCGCCCGACCCGGTCGTCCAGCGCGGCTGGGCCGAGACGGCGGCCGCCGAGGCGGTACGCCCCGTCACCGAGCGCCACCCCGCCCTCCACGTGAGCCTGGAGGTGCCCGAGGGCGACCCCGCCGAGACGCTGACGAAGGCAGCCGACGACGCCGAGCTGCTGGTCCTCGGCTCGCGCGGGCACGGCGGCGTGGTCGGCTTCCTGCTCGGCTCGGTGGGCGGCCGGGTGATCGCCGAGGCCGCCCGGCCCGTGGTGCTGGTGCGCGCCGGGGACAAGGCGGCCGCGGAGGCCGCCGGGCGCGAGATCGTCGTGGGCCAGGACGGCACCCCGGAGGACAGCGCCGCCGCGCTCGGCTTCGCCTTCGCGACGGCGGCCGCGCGCGGCGCCACCGTACGCGTCGTCCGCGCCTGGACCCTGCCGCCCGTCTTCGCCTACAGCCCCGCCTCCCTCAAGCTCCTGGACGACGCGGGCGGCCTGGAACCCTACGAGCGCAAGGCCCTCGCCGAGGCGGTACACCCCTGGCGCGAGCGCTACCCCGACGTGTCCGTCTCCGAGCACGTGGAGATGGGCAGCGCGGGGCAGGTCCTGCTGTCCGTCTCCGGGGGAGCCCAGCTGGTCGTGGTCGGCCGCCGGCGCCACCACACCTCGGTGGGCACCCGCATCGGCTCGGTGGCCCACGGGGTCCTCCACCACGCGCCCTGCCCGGTGGCGGTGGTGCCGGGAGCGGCGCCGCGGGAGTGACCTGTCCGCGCCGCTACGCGGCCCGCTCCACCGCGAGTCGGGCCGCCTCCCGGACCGGGCCCCGGTGCACCGGACCGTGCCCCGGCAGCAGCGTGTCGCCGTCCAGGGCGGCGATCAGGTCCAGGGAGTCCACCGCGCGGCGCCGCTCGTGGTGGAAGAAGCCGGCCAGGAGCTGCGGTCCCTTCACCCGGGAGATCGCGTGCCCGGTGACCAGCGCGTCACCGGAGATCACCACGCCCAGGCGCGGCAGATGGTAGACGCAGTGGCCGTCCGTGTGGCCCGGGGTGTGCACCGGGACCGGGTTCCCCGGCAGGTCGAGCGCGCCCTCGGCGGGGAAGGGCTCCGGCTTGGCGACGGGGTGCTGCTCAAGCCCGCCGACCTGGACGAGGTGCGCCGCCCAGGACAGCACACCGGGCCGCCAGGCGTTCCGCACCACGTCCCCCACCGTGGCCTGCTGGAGGAATTCCCGCCGCGCGTGCGGGACTTCGGCCGGGTGCAGCTGAACCGGCGTACCGTACGCGGCCCGCAGGTGCTCCGCCGAGCCCAGATGGTCGTTGTGCGCGTGCGTGATCAGCACGGCGGCCACCGCCTCCGGTGAACTCCCCACCGCCGCGAGGGACTCCAGCAGCCCCGCGCGGTCGCCCGGGTACCCGGTGTCCACCAGGGTCACCGCGTCCCCGTCCTTGAGGATCACCCAGTTGGTGTGATGACCGTGCACCAGGTAGGTGCCGTCGGCCACTTGGTGTACTTCCGCGCTCATCCGCTCCTCGTCCCCTCGCCGTCGAACCGTCGGTGACAGCCAAGCAGACCCGGCGCGGTAGACGCGTCAGCGCACCCCGTGCGGACGGAACTGCACACTGATCCGGGGCCCCGCCGCGCGGGCGGTCTTCGGTACGCAGTGCTCCCAGGTGCGCTGGCAGGAGCCGCCCATCACGATCAGATCGCCGTGCCCCAGCGGCCGCCGTACCGTGGCCGCCGCGCCGCCACCGCCGTCGGCCGGGCGCAGCAGCAGGTCCCGGGGCGCGCCCACGGAGAGGATCGCGACCATGGTGTCCGCCCGCGCCCCGCGCCCGATCCGGTCGCCGTGCCAGGCCACGCTGTCGCGCCCGTCGCGGTAGAAGCACAGCCCGGCGGTCGTGAACGGCTCGCCCAGTTCGGGCGCGTAGTGCGCGGTGAGCGCGGAGCGGGCCTCGTCGAGCACGGGGTGGGGGAGTGGATCGCGCTGCTGGTAGAAGGCGAGCAGCCGGGGCACGGCCACCACGTTGTCGTACATCTTCCGCCGCTCCTCCCGCCAGGGGACCTCGGCGGCGAGCCGCTCGAACAGCGCGTCCGCGCCGCTCAGCCAGCCCGGCAGGACGTCGATCCAGGCACCCGCCCCGAGTTCGGTACGGCGCAGCCCGGCCAGTGGACCGAGCCGGAGTTCGTCGGTCTGGTCGAACAGGGAGCCCTGGAGGTGCGTGGACATGGGGACAGCGTACTCCCGAATCGAATATATGTTCCCTTCATTGGATCGTGGTGCAGGACTCTTTCGATACGGCGATGTATCGAATACATTCGTGTATCGAACGGAGGTGGCCACCATGACGGACGGCCCCGGCGCCCCCCGCGTCACCAGACGCCGGGCCAGGACCCGCGCCGACCTGCTCGCCGCCGCCTTCGCGGTGTTCGCGGCCAAGGGGTTCGGGCGGGTCTCCATCGAGGAGGTCTGCGAGGCGGCCGGGTACAGCCGGGGCGCCTTCTACTCCAACTTCGCCACCCTGGACGAGCTGTTCTTCGCCCTGTACCAGGAGCGCGCCGACCTCATCGCCGCCCAGGTCGCCGGCGCCCTCGCCCAGGACGGCCCCGGACTCGACGTGCCCGCCTGCGTCGACCGCGTCACCGAGGTGCTGCTGCTCGACGTGGACTGGCTGCTGGTGAAGACCGACTTCCTGGTGCACGCGGCCCGCGACCCCGGCACCGCCCGCGCTCTCCTCGCCCACCGCGCCCGGCTGCGCGAGGCCGTCGCCGAGCGTCTGCGCCGGGCCCGTGACCTCGCCGTCCTGCCCGCCGTGCTCGGTGACGCCGACGGCGCGGCCCACGCGGTGGTCGCCGCCTACGACGGCGTCACCACCCAGCTCCTCCTGGACAAGGACGTGCCCGCCGCACGCGCCTGGCTCAAACAGCTCCTCACGGCTCTGCTGACCGACGGCAGCCGGACCTCCTGACCCACCCGACGGAAGGACACGCACACCATGGACGCGGACGCGATAGTCGTCGGAGCGGGCCTCGCCGGCCTGGTCGCCGCCCACGAACTCACCAGCCGGGGACGGAAGGTGGCCCTCCTCGACCAGGAGAACGCCGCCAACCTCGGCGGCCAGGCGTACTGGTCCTTCGGCGGGCTCTTCCTGGTCGACTCGCCCGAACAGCGCCGCCTCGGCGTCAAGGACTCCCTCGACCTCGCCTGGAACGACTGGCAGGGCAGCGCGCAGTTCGACCGCACCGAGGACGAGGACTCCTGGGCGGTGCGCTGGGCCCGCGCCTACGTCGAGTTCGCGGCCGGGGAGAAGCGCCCCTGGCTGCGCGGCCACGGCATCGAGCTGCTGCCCACCGTCGGCTGGGCCGAGCGCGGCGACCTGCGCGCGGACGGCCACGGCAACTCCGTACCCCGCTTCCACATCGCCTGGGGCACCGGCACCGGCGTGGTCGAACCCTTCGTCCGCTACGCCCGCGAGGCCGCGCGGGACGGACTCCTCACCTTCCACCACCGCCACCGCGTGGACGAACTCCTCGTCCAGGACGGCGCGGTGCGCGGAGTACGGGGCACCCTGCTCGCCCCCGACGACTCCCCGCGCGGTGTCGCCTCCAGCCGCGAGGCCGCCGGCGACTTCGAGCTGACCGCCGGCGCCGTGATCGTCACCAGCGGCGGCATCGGCGCCGACCACGACCTGGTCCGCCGGTACTGGCCCGAACGGCTCGGCACGCCCCCCGCGAAGATGGTCACCGGCGTCCCCGCCTACGTCGACGGCCGGATGCTCGACATCACCGCCGGGGCGGGTGCGCGCCTGGTCAACCGCGACCGGATGTGGCACTACACCGAGGGCATCGCCAACTGGAACCCCGTCTGGCCCGGCCACGGCATCCGCATCCTGCCCGGCCCCTCCTCCATCTGGCTCGACGCGCTCGGCCGCCGTCTGCCCGACCCCTGCCTGCCCGGCTACGACACGCTCGGCACCCTGCGCCATCTGCGCACCACCGAGGACATCGCCGGGTACGACCACTCCTGGTTCGTCCTCACCCGGAAGATCGTGGAGAAGGAGTTCGCGCTCTCCGGCTCCGAGCAGAACCCCGACATCACCGCCAAGGACCGCAAGGCCGTGCTGCGCGACCGGCTGCTCGGCAAGGGCGCGCCCGGACCCGTGCAGGCCTTCCTCGACCACGGCGCCGACTTCGTCACCGCCCGCACCCTGGAGGACCTGGTCGGCAAGATGAACGGCCTCACCGGCAAGTCCCTCCTGGACCCCGCCGAGGTACGCCGCCAGATCGAGGCCCGCGACCTCCAGCTCGCCAACCCCTACAGCAAGGACTCCCAGATCCAGGGCATCCGCAACGCCCGCCGCTACATCGGCGACCGCCTGGGCCGCGTCGCCACCCCGCACCGCATCCTCGACCCCGAGGCGGGCCCGCTCATCGGCGTACGGCTCAGCGTGCTCACCCGCAAGACCCTCGGCGGCATCCAGACCGACCTGGACTCCCGCGCCCTCGGCCCGGACGGCACCCCGGTCGGCGGTCTGTACGCGGCCGGCGAGGTCGCCGGGTTCGGCGGCGGCGGGGTCCACGGCTACAACGCGCTGGAGGGCACCTTCCTCGGCGGCTGCCTCTTCTCGGGGCGCGCGGCGGGACGGGCGGCGGCGAAGGAGACGGCCTGAGACCCCCAGGGCCGAAGCTCCATTCCCGAGGCGTCTCAGTGCTGCTGGAGCAGCTCCAGCAGCACCTCCGCCTGACTGCTCTCCGTGTGCTTCGTCGCCGTGAGCAGCGTGACCGGGCCCTCGCGGACCGACTTCCTGAGGCCGTCGAGCGCGGCGGCGGCCTCGGGAGCGGTCAGCTCCCGCTCGTAGCGGCGCCGGAACTCGTCGAAGGAGCCGCCGTGGTGGTACCAGCGGCGCAGCTCCGTCGACGGGGTCAGCGCCTTGGGCCATTCGTCCAAGTGGGCCTCCTCCTTGGAGACCCCGCGCGGCCACAGCCGGTCGACCAGCACCCGCAGTCCGTCGTCCGGCTCCGGCGGGTCGTAGATCCGGCGCACACGCACGCTCATGACCGGGCTCCCTCAGGTCGGCGGGGGACGCGTCCTGCGAGCGTACTGCGGGCGCCCCGGGGCCGCCGTACGGAGCACAGCGCGTGACGTGACCCGCGCCGGGGCGAAACCGCCGGGTCCCCGCCCTACGCTGTGGACGAAGCGATCATCGCCGGACCCGAGGAGCGCACGTGAGGTCACCCCGCAGAGCCGCCGCCCGACGCACCACGGTCCTCAGCCGCGAGGCGGTCCTGCTCACCGTGCCCGCCGTGGTCGCGGCCCTGCTCGGCGCCGCCGCGCCCGCCGGGTCCGCCGGGTCCGCGAAGCCCGGCGCGCCGGGCGCGGGCGACGCCTACTTCCCGCTCAGCGGCAACGGCGGCTACGACGTGAGCCATTACGACCTCACCCTCCGCTACGACATCGCCTCCCGGCACCTGGACGGCAAGGCCGTTCTCACCGCCCGCGCGACCCAGAACCTCGGCCGCTTCGACCTCGACCTCAAGGGCCTGGGCGTCACCGGCGTCACCGTGGACGGCGCCGCCGCCCGCTTCACCCGCGACGGCCAGGAACTCGTCGTCACCCCGCGCCGCGCCCCGCGCAAGGGCCGGGAGTTCCGCGTCACCGTCACCTACCGGGGCACGCCGAAGCCCGTCAGCGACCCGGACGGCTCACCCGACGGCTGGATCCCCACCGACGACGGCGCCTTCGTCGCGAACGAGCCCCAGGGCGCCATGACCTGGTTCCCCTCGAACAGCCACCCCGAGGACAAGGCGTCGTACGACTTCACGGTCACCGTGCCCAAGGGCTACACGGCCGTCGCCAACGGCGTCCTGCGCGGACAGAGCACCGCCCACGGCCTGACCACCTTCCGCTGGCACGCGGCCGAGCCCATGGCCGCCTATCTGGCCACCGCCACCGTCGGAAAGTTCCGGACCGAGAGCTACACGACCCGCGACGGCCTGAGGGTGTACAACGCCGTCGACGCCCGCGAGGCCGAGAAGGCCGCCCCCGTCCTCAAGAAGCTGCCCTCCGTCCTGGAGTGGGAGAGCAGGCTCTTCGGCCCGTACCCCTTCCGCGCGGCGGGCTCCATCGTGGACCACGCGCCGAGCGTCGGCTACGCCCTGGAGACCCAGACCCGGCCCGTCTACGACTCCGCGCCCGACCTCTCCACCCTCGTCCACGAGAACGCCCACCAGTGGTTCGGCGACTCCGTCTCGCTGACGAGCTGGAAGGACATCTGGCTCAACGAGGGCTTCGCCAGCTACGCCGAGTGGCTCTACAGCGAACAGCACGGCGGCGCGAGCGCCCAGAAGACCTTCGACACGCTCTACGCCCGCCCGGCCAAGGACGGCCTGTGGGCCTACCCGCCCGGCGACCCCGGCAGCGGCAGGAACATCTTCGGCACTCCCGTGTACGCGCGCGGCGCCATGGCCCTGCACG
This sequence comes from Streptomyces sp. NPDC005435, assembly GCF_040703155.1. Classification (NCBI taxonomy): domain Bacteria; kingdom Bacillati; phylum Actinomycetota; class Actinomycetes; order Kitasatosporales; family Streptomycetaceae; genus Streptomyces; species Streptomyces sp. NPDC005435. The sequence continues at coordinate 63,495 of NZ_JBEXEQ010000017.1, read as the reverse complement.
AACTGCGCCGGGCCGTCGGCGACAAGACGTTCTTCCGCATCCTGCGCGCCTGGGCCGGCGCCCACCGCGACGGGCACGGCACCACCGCCGAGTTCATCCGGCTGGCGCAGCGGGAGTCCGGCAAGGACGTGGGCCCGCTGCTGCGCACCTGGCTGTACGCGAAGGGCAAGCCCGCGCACGCCTGAACACGTCCGAGGCGTGCGCGGTCACTTTCGCAGCGCGGCCGCCGCCGTCTCGGTGACCGCGTCCGCGAGGGCGGCCAGGGCGGGGGAGTCCAGCTTCCACTGCTGCCAGTAGAGGGTCACGTCCACCCAGGCGCCCGGCGCCAGCGGCACCAGGCTGCCGTCGGCCAGCAGCGGCAGCGCCTGCGGCTCCGGGATCAGGCCCCAGCCGAGCCCCGCGACGACCGCCTGGAGGAACCCCTCCGAGGTCGGGATGCGGTGGCGCAGCGTGGCCGCCCCGGTGCCGCCGAGCGAGCGCACGAAGCCGTCCTGGAGCCGGTCCTTGAGATCGAAGGTCACCACCGGGACCTCGGTGAGCGCCTCGGCGAGCGGCCCCTCGGGCAGCCGGGCCGCGAACTCCGGTGCGGCGGCCGGGAGATAGCGCAGCCGGCCGAGCGGGCGCACCGAGCAGCCCGGCACCGGGTCGGGCGCGGTGGTCACCGCCGCCATCACCAGGCCCTCGCGCAGCAGCGCCGCCGTGTGGCCCTCGTCCTCCCGGTGCAGCTCGAAGCAGAGCCCGGTCACCCGGGTCAGCGCGCCGAAGAACCAGGTGGCCAGCGAGTCCGCGTTCACCGCGACCGACACGCGCGCGGGCTCCCCGGCCCCGCTCAGACCCAGCTCGCGCCGCGTGTCCTGCTCAAGGCGGGCCAGCTGGCGGGCGTAGCGCACCAGCACCGCGCCCGACTCGGTCGGCCGTACCGGCTTGGTCCGCTGGAGCAGGACCCGGCCGGTGCGCTGCTCCAGCGCCTTGACCCGCTGGCTCACCGCCGACGGCGTCACGTGCAGCGCGGCGGCCGCCGCGTCGAAGGTGCCCTCGTCCACCACGGCCAGCAGCGTCCGCACCTGGTCCAGGGGGAGGTCCGGCATCATGAAGACATCACGAGAGCTAAGGATACGTAAGAATCTTTAGCTGTACGCGCGGTGATCCGTTGCCTAGCGTCGAGGGCATGAACCACGCACTGGCCGCCGCGGCCGCCGGATTCGGTACCGGCCTCTCCCTGATCGTCGCCATCGGCGCCCAGAACGCCTTCGTCCTGCGCCAGGGGATACGCCGCGACGCGATCCTCGCCGTGATCGGCATCTGCGCGCTGTCCGACGCCGTGCTGATCGCGCTCGGTGTCGGCGGCATCGGCGCCCTGGTGACCGCGTGGCCGGACGCGGTGCGCGCCGTGGGCGTCGTCGGCGGGCTGTTCCTCATCGGGTACGGCGTCCTGGCCGCCCGCCGGGTCCTGAGGCCCGGCGGCACCGGGCTGCGCGCCGAGGGCGACGCGGCCGGCTCGCGCCGGCGCGCGGTGCTCACCTGTCTCGCGCTGACCTGGCTCAACCCCCACGTCTATCTCGACACCGTCTTCCTGCTCGGCTCGCTCGCCGCCGACCGGGGCCCGCTGCGCTGGACCTTCGGGCTCGGCGCGGCCGTCGCCAGCCTGTGCTGGTTCGCCGCCCTCGGCCTCGGCGCCCGGCTGCTCGGCCGCGTCCTGGCCCGGCCCGCCGCCTGGCGCGTGCTCGACGGCGTCATCGCCGCCACGATGCTCGCCCTCGGCGCGGCCCTGCTCGCCGGGTACTGAGCCCGCCCGGGGCGGTATCCGGCCGGATCGCGAAACGGGTTCGGCCACAGGCGGGAGTTGCTGCGATAGTGAGGCCCGAATCGAAAGATGTATCGAGCAACGGATCGAGTGACCAGGAACCCCGTGGACACGAGCGAGAGCAGCAGCACCGACCCCGGCACCGCCACCACCCCGCCCGCCGGGACCGCGCCCGCCGATCCGCCGCCCCGGCGCGGCTGGCGCCGCTGGGCCATGGACACCCGGCCCCTGCGCATCCCGGCGTACCGGCGCCTGTGGACGTCGACCATCGTCACCGCCGTCGGCAGCCAGCTCACCGCCGTCGCCGTACCCAAGCAGATCTACGACATCACCCACTCCTCCGCCTGGGTCGGCTACGCGAGCCTCGCGGGCCTGGTGCCCATGGTGGCCTTCGCGCTGTGGGGCGGCGCCGTCGCGGACACCGTGGACCGGCGCAAGCTGATGCTCGTCACCAACACCGGCATCGCCGTCACCTCGCTGCTCTTCTGGGTCCAGGCGTTCGCCGGACTCGACTCCGTGGCCGTGCTGATGGTGCTGCTCGCCGCCCAGCAGGCCTTCTTCGGGCTCAACTCCCCGGCCCGCAGCGCCTCCGTGGCCCGGCTGGTCCCGGAGTCGGAGCTGCCCGCCGCCAACGCGCTCGGCACCACCGTCATGCAGACCGGCCTCGTCGCGGGCCCGCTGCTCGCCGGTGTCCTGATCCCGGTCGTCGGCCTGCCCGAGCTGTATCTGATCGACGCCCTCGCGCTGTGCGTCACCGTGTGGGCCGTCTTCCGGCTCCCCGCGCTGCCGCCGCTCGGCGGGACGGCCGCGCGCCGGGCCGGGGTGCGCGAGATCGCCGCCGGGTTCCGGTACATCGCCGGGCACAAGGTGCTCCTGATGTCCTTCCTCGCCGACATCATCGCCATGGTCTTCGGCATGCCCCGGGCGCTGTTCCCGGAGATGGCCGCCGAGACCTACGCCTCCTGGGGCTCGGGCTTCGCGCTCGGCCTGCTCTTCGCGGCCGTACCCGTAGGCGCCGTGCTCGGCGGGCTGTTCTCCGGCGTGTTCTCCCGGGCGCGCTCCCACGGCTGGATGGTCATCGGTGCCGTCGTCGCCTGGGGCGCGGCCATCGCCGGGTTCGGGCTGAGCGGCAACCTGTGGGTGGCCGTCGCCTTCCTGGCCGCCGCGGGCGTGGCCGACATGGTCTCCATGGTCTTCCGGGGCGCCATCCTGCTCTCCGCCGCCACCGACGAGATGCGCGGCCGGATGCAGGGCGTGTTCACCGTGGTCGTCGCCGGCGGCCCGCGCCTCGCGGACGTGCTGCACGGTACGGCGGGCGCCGCCTTCGGCACCCGGGCCGCCGTGGCGGGCGGCGGCGCGCTGGTCGTGGCCGTGATGCTGGTCCTGGCCGCCGCCGTCCCCGCGCTGCGCCGCTACCGCGTCTGAGCGCTACAGCGGCGTGGTCCGCCGGATCGCGTACTGGTCCATCAGCTTGCCCCGCGTGGTCTCCAGCCGATGGGCCAGGATCTCGGCGACCGTACGCACCAGCGACAGGCCGAGCAGCGGGTCCTCCACGCACAGCCCCAGCACGGAGGGCCCGTCGAACTCGTAGGCCCGTACGTTGCTGAAGGCCACCGCGCCGAAGTCCCACTGGTAGGGCGGGAAGAGCCAGGACCAGCCGAGCAGATCGCCCGCGCCGAGCGTGGCCACCGTGACGTGCTGGCGCGAGGTGACCTGCTGGTCCAGCGAGACCGCCCCCGAGCGGATCACCCAGAACCGGTCGGCGACCCCGCCCGCCTCGAAGATCCGGCTGTCCTCGGGGAAGGACACCTCCTCGGCCAGTTCCATCAGCCGCTCGCGTTGCGCTCTGGGCAGGGCGGTCAGCAGTTTTATCGCCTTGGTCATACGCGGGGCTCCTCACCGGGCGGCGGTTCGGGTGCTGTCCCTCGGACCCGCCGCGGACGTCCCGTCTGCCCCGCAACCGGCCCTAAGCCCATTTCAGCCGCAACCGCCCCGCCGGGCACCTCGGCGGCCCGGCGCCATTCCGGAACACCGGCGCGCGGGCAGAGAAAAGCCCTGGCTGGACGGGGGAAACCAGCCAGGGCGGTCGGACGTGACGCGCGGAAGGGCAGGCCGGGAAAGCCTCGCGTCGCTCCCTCGCCACGTATGGATGAACGATAAACCACTCTCCGGGGCGGAGGCCAACCCCTCTCCGCTCACGTGACCCGCCTCACTCCGGAGCCGACCGGACCCACCGGTCCCGCCGGCCCGGGCTCGTGGGCGGCCAGCGCGCCCGGCGCGATGATCTCCGTCAGCACACTGCCCACCACCTCGTACGTCCGCGCCCGCTCGGACGCCTCGCGCGCCTGGTCCGGATCGGTCGCCGTCAGGCTCTGCGCCCGCTCCCGCCAGACCCGCTCCTCCTCGGCGGCCACGTCCCGGCTCCGCCGGATGCGCCGCAACAGTTCGTCCGCGTCCACCACATCGGTCATACCCGTCCCCTACCCCTTCCGGGCCGGGTGATGACAACGGCACCGACCGTGTTTGACACCGCCACGACAGGCCAGCCGCAGGGAGAGGCCCGGCGCACCCGAGCCACGGGACGGCCGGGGACTTCCGCGAGGGAGGGATCAGGATGATGCGCGAGCGGCAGCACACCCCCGGCCCGGTCACGGCGCCCGAGAAGGCGCCCCGGACCCCGGCCTACCGCCCGGCCGACGCGCGCAGTGCCGTACGGCGCACGCTGAGCGAGCACTGCCGCACCAGGGCCGTGCCGTGCGCGGACGAGACCCTGGACGACGCCCTGCTGGTGGCCTCGGAGCTGACCTCCAACGCCATCGTGCACGGCGGCGGGATCACCGGCTTCGAGGTGGACGTCGACAGCGCGGGCGTACGGCTCTCCGTGAGCGACCGCAGCGACGAACCCCCGGTGTGCACGGCCAGGTCCCGCGAGAGCGACCACTCCCGCACCGGCGGCCGGGGCTGGCCCCTGGTGTGCCTGCTCGCCCGGGACATCCGGGTCTCGGGGCTGCCGTGCGGCGGCAAGCGGGTCACCGCGGTCGTACCGCTGCGCTGACCGACGCCCCGCAGAGACGGGCCTACCGCCGGGCCTTCTCCGGACGGTCGGCCTTCCCGGCTTTACCGTCCTTCCCGGCCTTCTCCGCCTTGCGGGACTTCTCGCTCTTCTCGCCCTTGTCGGCCTTCTCGCTCTGGCCGATGTCCGGCTTCTCGACCGGCACGCCGAGCGGACGCGCCAGACCCGAGACCGCCTCGTCCAGCCGCTGGAGATGGCGCAGCACGCGGTCGGTGACCCGGCCGTAGCGCGGGGTGCCGAAGGTGCCCGGCTCCAGCATCGACGCGATGCTCGGCCCGGTCTCGATCTCGGCCTTGGACCGCGGGTCGCGCACATGCTCGGCGATCGCCTCGATGTTGTGCACGATCCGCCCGCACACCCCGCTCAGACGCGGGTCCGCCGCGATCGAGGGATGGCTCGGCAGCAGCTCGGCCGTGGCCGCGAGCGCCCGGCAGTGGTACGCGCAGGTCTCCAGCAGCGCCAGCACATAGCGGGCGGTGTCCCGGCGCGAGCGCAGCGGGGTGATCGGATGCGTCAGCGGCTGGACGGCGGTGCGCAGATCGGCCAGCGCCTGGTCCATGTCCCGCGCCTTGTCCACGAGGTCGAAGTGGCGCCGGCCGCTGAGCTGGTCCACCGCCGCCCGGGTCGCGTCGGCCAGCTTGTCGAGCACGTCCGCCAGCAGCTCGTTGGTCCGCCGGTCGGTGCGCACCGGCAGCACCACCGCCGCCGTGATGATCCCGCAGGCCGCGCCGAGCGCCGTCTCCTCGATCCGCAGCAGCAGCACCGCCATGCTGTAGGTGTTCAGCAGGGTGTACAGCAGCCCCAGGGCCGCCGTCACGAAGAACGACATGAGCGTGTACGACAGGGGTGCCGTGTAGAACATGGCGAACACACACACCAGCACCAGGATGAACGCCGTCCAGGTGTGGTGCCCCACCACACCGGCGAGACCGATACCGGCGACCACGCCGAGGATCGTGCCGAGCAGCCGCCGGTAGCCCTTCACCAGGATCTCCCCGGTGGAGGCGGTGTTGATGAACACGATCCAGCACGTCAGCACCGCCCAGTACCAGCGCTGGCTGGAGAGCAGCTCGCCGCCCGCGATGGCCAGCGCCGAGCCCACGGCCACCTGGATCGCCGCCCGGGTGGTCGGCCGGTGCAGGCCCGACTCGTCGTGCTTGTCGTCCTCGCTCTCCTCGCTGCCCTCGATGCCCGCCTCCTCCGCGTCCAGCTCCTCGCGGGAGCGGGCGGTGGCGGGGGAGTCGTCCGACTCGTCCTGCGGGCCGTCCAGCGCGGTCCGCAGACCGAGCACCGCGCGCGCCGCCTCACCGATGCCCCGGAACACGTCCTGGAGGGGCGGGGACGCCTTCGGCAGGTTCTCCGCCTCGCGGTAGCCGAGCAGCCGGTTGCGGACCTGGGCCAGCGCCGTGCCCGAGGCCTCGCCCGCCGGGCGCATCACCAGCAGCCGCAGCGCCTCCAGGTCCCGGCGCACGGTCGCCCGCGCCTCGTCGCGCACCGGCAGCTGACCGCGCGAGGGCAGCGAGGCGCCCGGCAGATGCAGGGTCAGGGTGTCGGTCCGCTCGGCGCTGCGCGCGGTCAGCAGCAGCAGCCCCAGGCGCTCGGCGGCGATCTCCGCCTCCGCGGTGCGGCGCTGCAGCAGCCGTGCCACCGCCTCGTCGGTGGTGCCGCGCTCCAGCCGGCCCTGGATCATCAGCGCCGTCTCGTGCAGCCGCGCGGTGCCGGTGCGCAGGTCGCCGAGGACCTTGTCCACGTCGTCCGGACCGGCGTCCAGCAGCTCGATCTGGCTCGTGATCAGCAGGCCGAGCCGGGCGCGGAAGGCCCGCCGCAGCCGGTCCAGGGTGCCCGCGGCGGTCTGCGGAAGGAGCACGAACCGGGCCAGCGCGCTGCACACGAACGCCACCGAGATGACCACGAACAGCGAGGGCAGCAGATCGACCGTGGCCCGTACGAACAGCGACAGGAAGTAGACCTGGAAGCCGATCAGACCGAGCCCGGTGCCCCGGTCGCCGAATCTGCGCCCGTACACCGCGCAGAAGATGAGCAGCAGGAAGCAGACGTCGCTGACCAGCGGCCACTGGTTGAGGACCGCGCCCAGCGACACCGCCGCGAACGCGACGGGCACGCACAGCGCCAGCGTGATCACCTGCGGGCGCCGGTCGATCTCCCGTACGGCGAAGGTCGCGGACATCGCCGCCATGGCGCCCGCGACCAGCTGCGGCACCGGGAAGCGGAGCAGCCCGAGCGCCACCAGCGTCATGGCGATGGCGATGACCGTGCGCAGCCCCGCGGTCAGCCGCAACAGTCCGGGATCGGACGCGGAGAGCCGGTCCCACATGCGTACGCGCACCGCACGTCCCACTGCCTTCACGCCGCCGCGCTCTTTCTTCCGTGCCGGAACATGATCCGCACACCAGCATGTCACGACGTGCGGCGCCGCTCGCCTTCACCCGGCGGGCGGCGCCGCACGTCAGGGTCCCGGGGCCGGGCCCGGGTGCCGTCTCAGGAGCCGCCGACGGCCTTGCCCTTGACCCGTCCCTCGATCCGTCCCTCGGCCTCGGCCCGGTCCACCTCGCCGCGCGCCTGCTGGGGCGTCAGATAGCTGTCGGTGTACTCGAAGTCCTTGAGCTTGGCGGGCTTGCGGGCCTGGAAGCCGGTGCGCACGAAATCGTCGCCCGCGACCGCGTTGAGGAGCCAGTTCACCAGCACCCGCGCCTTGGCGACGTTGGTGCGCAGCGCGGACCAGTGATAGCCGCGGGCCACGAGCTGGGCCAGGATGCCGCGCAGCTCGATGCCGAGCGGCCGCGAGACGGCGTCCTTGCCGCCGAGGTCGACGACCAGCCCGAGGTCCTTGTGCACGTACGGCTTGAGCGGCTGTCCGCGCAGGGAGGCGAGGACGTTCTCCGCGACCCGCTTGCCCTGCCGCTGGGCGTGCTGCGCGGTGGGCGGGCAGATCGCGCCCTCCTCGTGCTTGGCGAGGTCCGGGACGGCGGCGGCGTCGCCGAGGGCGAACATCCCGTCGTGGCCCGGCACCGTCATCTCCGGGGTGACGGCGAGCCGCCCGCGCACCGTCTCGGCGTCGAAGGTGCCGACGAGGGGGCTCGCGACCACGCCGGCGGTCCAGATGAGGGTGTGGGAGGGCAGCACCCGGCCGTCGGTCAGGGTCACCTCGTCCTCGGTGACCTTGGCGACGGAGACGCCGAGCGAGACGTCGATGCCCCGGTCCCGCAGGATCTTCATCGCCTGCTTGCCCAGCCGGTCCCCGAGTTCGGGCATCAGCTTGGGCGCGATGTCGAGCAGATGCCACTTGATCAGGCTCGGATCGAGGCGGGGATAGCGCTGGATGGCGGCGTGGGTGAGGCGTTGCAGACAGGCGGCGGTCTCCGTGCCCGCGTAGCCGCCGCCCACGACGACGAACTGCAGCCGGGCCTCGCGCTCGGCGGGGTCGTCGCTCGCGTCGGCCAGATCGAGCTGGGAGATCACATGGTCACGGACGTACGCGGCCTCGGCGAGCGTCTTCATCCCGAAGGCGTGCTCGGTCAGGCCCGGGATGTCGAAGGTGCGGGTCACGCTGCCCGGGGCGAGGACGAGGTAGTCGTACGGCTCGTTGACGATCTCGTCGGTGATGGTGCGGATGACGCACACCTTCGCCTCGGGATCGACCCCGATGGCACCGCCCGGGATGATCCGCGTGCGGTACTTGCGGCTGCGGCGCAGGGAGACGGCGATCGACTGCGGGGTGAGCACCCCGGAGGCGACCTGGGGGAGCAGGGGGAGGTAGAGCTGATAGGAGAACGGCGTCACCAGTGCGACGTCGGCCTCCCCGGGTGCGAGTTCGCGTTCCAGACGGCGAACGCACTCGACGCCGGCGAAACCAGCGCCGATCACCAGAATCCTGGGTCGTGTCACGGTGTTCATCCCTTTCTGCGGCTCCCGGCGGACCGGCCCGACTGCCGTCCGCCTGCCCTGCACCGCTGCCACCACACACACCGATCCCACCGCGCTGCGGGCCGTTGTGCCAGCCGGGCGGGGCAGGCAGTCGAACATCAGCCGCACCCATGGGGATCACCCTGCCCCCCTGACGGCGGCGGCAACCGGACCCCGCCGGGGCGCCGGTCACCGGCCCTCACCAGGGCAGGAACGCGTGGATGTCCTTGCCGTGGTCGTCCACCACCACGCTCACCTGGTCGCACAGCGTGTGCAGCAGATGCCAGCCGATCCCGCCCCCGCCCGTGGCAGGCCGGAAGGGGCGCGGCTCGGGCCGCACCGTACTGGTGTCGTGCATGATCACATGCACCCCGTCGAAGGTACGGCGCAGCCGCAGCCCGAACGGGCCGGGCGCGTACTGGATGGCGTTGGCCGCCAGCTCCGTGACCACCAGCAGGATGTCGTCCCAGTACTCGGGCGCCCGGGGCGGTGTGTCGGTGGCCAGGGAGCGCAGGAACTGCTCGGCGGCCAGCCGGGCGCCGGTCACGTTGGACAGCTCGCCCGGGAAGGAGAACACACGCTCGTGCGTCTCCTGTGAGGGCGGTGTCCCGTCCCAGCGCGGCTCGCTCGCCATCTCGCGTCCCAGGCCCCGGAAAGCCGGGGCGGTCGTGTTGACCGGTCACTTTCCCTGCTGCGGGTTCCCCTCGCTCACAGGACTACGCGTCCGCCCGGCGACCGGTGATCTCCCACCCGCCGCCAAGCTCGCGCACCCCGTCGGGCCGGCACGACGCCGTCCGCTACCGGAACACGTTGTCCGAGTCGTCCCAGTCGGTCGGCTCCTGCGGCCGCGACCGCCGCGCGGCACGGGACCGGGCCTCGTACATCGCGTCGATCTCCGCCGCGAAGTGCCGCACGATCGCGTCCCGGCGCAGCTTCAGGGACGGCGTCAGCAGCCCGTTGTCCGGCGCGAACGGCTCCGGCAGCACCCGGTAGACGCGTATCGACTCCGCGCGCGAGACCGCGCTGTTGGCCGAGGCGATCGCCCGCGCCAGCTCCTCGCGCAGCGCGTTCTCCTCGCGGGCCTCCCGGCCGCCCGGCTCGCCGTGGAAGGCCAGCGCGGTCCGCCAGTGCGCCAGGAACTCCGGGTCCAGCGTGATCAGCGCGCCCACACAGGGCCGGTCGTCCCCGACGACCACCGCCTGGTGCACCAGCGGATGTTCCCGCAGCCGCTGCTCCAGCGGGGCCGGGGCCACGCTCTTGCCGCTGCTGGTGACCAGCACGTCCTTCTTGCGCCCGGTGATCGTCAGATACCCCTCGCCGTCGAGGCGTCCGATGTCCCCGGTGGCCAGCCAGCCCGAGCGCAGCGCGGCCCGGGTGCGCGGCTCGTCGCCCATGTAGCCCTGGAACACGGACGGACCGCGCACCAGGATCTCCCCGTCGTCGGCCACCGCGATCTCGGTGCCCGGCAGCGGCAGCCCCACCGTCCCCGTCTTCTCCCGGCCCACCGGCTGCATGGTGATGCCGCCGCTGGTCTCGGTCAGCCCGTAGCCGTCGTGGAGGTAGAGCCCGATGCCCTCGTAGAACAGCGACAGATCGCGGCTGAGCGAGGAGCCGCCCGAGGTACCGCGCTGGGCCCGGCCGCCGAGCGCGGCGCGCAGCTTGCGGTACACCGTGCGCTCGTACAGGGTGTGCTGGAGCCGCAGGTCGAGCCCCGGCCCCGGTCCGGTGCCGAGCCGGGCCCGCTCCTGGGCCTCCGCGAAGTCCCGCGCCGTCTCGGCCGCCCGCTCGAACACCGGCCCGCGCCCGGCTTGCTGGGCGGTGCGCAGGAAGGTCTTGTACAGCTTCTCGAACACCGACGGCACGCCGTAGAGGTACGACGGCCGGAACGTCGCCAGCGCCGAGGCCAGCGCCTCCTCGGTCATCTCCGGCTCGTGCGCCATCAGGAAGCCGCCGCGCAGGCACATCTGCATGATCATGAGCCCGTACACGTGCGAGAACGGCAGGAACGCCAGCACCGAGGGCTGCTCACCGGGCGGCCCCGCGGTGTGCCCCCAGCCGGCCAGCAGCACGTCGCACGGGTAGGCCAGGCCACGGTGGCTCAGCGCGCAGCCGAGCGGCCGCCCTGAGGTGCCCGAGGTGTAGGCGATGGCCGCCGTGGAGTCCGGCAGCACGATCCGGCGCAGCGACTCCACCGTGGTCAGCGGGATCTCGGCGCCGCGCTCGGCCAGTTCGGCAAGGGCGCCCGCGTCCAGCTGCCAGACGTGCTTGAGCCGGGGCAGCGCCGCGCACACCGTGCCGACGGTCATGATCCCCTGCTCGTCCTCGACCGCCACGGCGACACAGGACGCGTCCCGCAGGATCCACTCCACCTGCTCCCGCGAGGAGGTCGGATGAATCGGGACGATCTCCGCGCCGACGGTCCACAGGGCGTGCGCCAGGACCGTCCACTCGACGCGGGTGCGGGCCATCAGGGCCACCCGGTGGCCCGGTGATATCCCGGCGGCCACCAGCCCCTTGGCCAGGGCGACCACCTCGTCCCGCAGCGCGGCGGCCGTGACCTCCTCCCACACGGTCGCGGCGGCGTTCTTGCGCCACGCGAGCAGGGGCAGGCCGGGGTTTCGGACCGCGGTCTCGAAGACGGTGTCGGCGAGCCCGCCGGTGGGAGGCGGGACCGCTGCTGGAGCGAGGGCGACGTCGCGCATGGCGCTGCTCCTGGTATGTACCGAGGGTGACTCCGCCGATCGGCTCTGTGTCGGCGGTGCACGAATCTAGCCCAGGTAAGCGCTTTCGGTGAGGGGAAGCGGAAACTCGTGATCGGGTGATGATCTTTCCGTGTCCGGTGGGCCCCGTGAACCGCCCTTCCGCGTGCATATGAGGACGGCGCCCAGGAGCCGGACACGGGGGTACGGCGCGAGGGGCGGCCGGGGTCGTCGTGACCCCGGCCGCCCCTCGGCGGTCTCCCCGGCGGCTCAGCCCGCCGGCGTCAGCCAGACCGTGGCGAGCGGCGGCAGCGTCAGCCGCAGCGCACCCTCCTCCGGCTTGATCCCCCCGGCCGCGCCCGTGGCCACGTCGCCGCCGCCGTACCGGGCCGCGTCCGTGTTCAGCGCCTCCCGCCACACCGGAATCTCGCCGGGCACGTGGAGGGCGTAGTCGTGGCGGACGACGGGGGAGAAGTTCGACACCGCGAGCAGCGGGGTGCCCGCCTCGTCGTAGCGCAGGAACGCGAAGACGTTGTCGTCGGCCGCGTCGCACAGCACCCAGCGGAAGGCGCCCGGGTCGGTGTCCCGCTGCCACAGCGCCGGGGTGTCCCGGTACCGCGCGTTCAGGTCCCGCACGAGATCCTGCACGCCCCGGTGGTCGCCCGCCGAGCAGTAACCCTCGTCCAGCAGCCACCACTCCGGGCCGTGCGCCTCGGACCACTCGCCGCCCTGGGCGAACTCCTGCCCCATGAAGAGCAGTTGCTTGCCCGGGTGGGCCCACATGAAGCCCAGGTAGGCACGGTGGTTCGCGCGGCGCTGCCACCAGTCGCCGGGCATCTTCGACACCAGCGCCTGCTTGCCGTGGACCACTTCGTCGTGGGAGATCGGCAGGACGTAGTTCTCGCTGTACGCGTACACCATCGAGAACGTCATCTCGTGGTGGTGGTACTTGCGGTGCACCGGCTCCTTCTGCACGTACTCCAGCGAGTCGTGCATCCAGCCCATGTTCCACTTCAGCCCGAAGCCGAGCCCGCCGCTGTCCGTCGGCCGGGTCACGCCCTCCCACGCGGTGGACTCCTCGGCGATGGTGACCACGCCGGGGCAGCGCCGGTAGACGGTGGCGTTCATCTCCTGGAGGAAGGCCACCGCGCCCAGGTCCTCGCGGCCGCCGAAGACGTTCGGCTCCCACTGCCCGGAGTCGCGCGAGTAGTCGAGGTAGAGCATCGAGGCGACCGCGTCCACGCGGAGCCCGTCGATGTGGAACTCCTCGCACCAGTACACGGCGTTGGCGACAAGGAAGTTGCGCACCTCGGTCCGCGCGAAGTCGAACTCGTACGTCCCCCAGTCCGGGTGCTCGGCGCGCCGGGAGTCCCCGGGCTCGTAGAGCGGGTCGCCGTCGAAGCGGGCCAGCGCCCAGTCGTCCTTGGGGAAGTGCGCGGGCACCCAGTCCATGATCACGCCGATGCCCGCCTGGTGGAGCTTGTCCACCAGGTACTTGAAGTCGTCGGGGGAGCCGAGGCGCGGGGTGGGCGCGTAGTACGAGGTGACCTGGTAGCCCCACGACCCGCTGAAGGGGTGTCCGGCGACCGGCATCAGCTCGACGTGCGTGAAGCCCATCTCCTTGACGTACGCCGGGAGTTCACCGGCGAGCTGACGGTACGTCAGTCCCGGCCGCCAGGAGGGCAGATGGACCTCGTACACCGAGAACGGCGCCCGGTGCACGGGAGTGTCCCCGCGATGGGCCATCCAGTCCGCGTCCTGCCACGCGTACCGCGACACCGCCACCACCGACGCGGTGTCCGGCGGGACCTCGGTGGCGCGGGCCATCGGGTCCGCCTTCAGGAAGCGGTGACCGTGGCGCGAGGTGATCTCGAACTTGTACCGGGCGCCCTCGCCGATCCCCGGCAGGAACAGCTCCCACACCCCGGACGCGCCCAGCGAGCGCATCGGGTACTGGGTGCCGTCCCAGAAGGTGAACTCCCCGGCCACGCGCACACCTTGGGCATTGGGCGCCCACACCGTGAACCGGGTGCCCGCCACCCCCTCGTGCGTCATCGGCTCCGCGCCCAGCGCCTTCCACAGCTCCTCGTGGCGGCCCTCGCGGATCAGATGCAGATCCAGCTCGCCGAGCGCGGGCAGGAAGGCGTACGGGTCGTGCACCTCGTGCTCGCCGTCGTCGTACGTGACGAGCAGGGTGTACGACGGGATCTCCCGGTACGGCAGGACGCCGGCGAACAGACCGCCGCCCTCCGACTCCAGGGCGGAGCGCTCGCCGTCCACCACGACGTGCACGGCACGGGCGTTGGGGCGCAGCGTCCGGAACAGCACGCCGCCGGGCACCGGACGGGCGCCGAGCAGGGCGTGCGGGTCGTGGTGGGCGCCGCCCAGCAGCCGGTCGCGGTCGGCGGCGTCGAGCGGCGGCGCGAGGGCGCGCAGCGGGCCCGCGCTCTCGGGGGGGGAGATGTCGCGCAGTGCCATGTCAGCCTCCCCACGCGGCGAGTCGCTCGATCGCTGCCATCGGTACCGGCAGCCAGTCCGGCCGGTGTCTCGCCTCGTACAGCACCTCGTACACCGCCCTGTCCGTCTCGTGCGCGCGCAGCAGCGCGTGCTTCTCGCGTGGGTTCCAGCCGGCGCGGGCCGCGTAGCCCGCGCAGAACGCCTCCCGGCAGCGCAGCGCCCAGTCGGGTCGCCAGGGGCGGCGCTGCCGGGCCGCGTAGTCGAAGGAGCGCAGCATCCCGGCGATGTCACGCACCGGGGACTGCGGGGCACGCCGTTCGTCCAGCGGACGGGACGGCTCGCCCTCGAAATCGATCACGAACCAGTCGCGCCCGGCCCGCAGCACCTGGCCCAGATGCAGATCGCCGTGCACGCGCTGCACCGGCGGCCCCGAGTCGCAGGAGGCCAGCGCCGCGAACGCGGCCCGCAGCCCCGGCACATGGGGCCGCAGCCCGGGCACCGCGCGCGCGGCCGCCTCCAGCCGCGCGCACATCTGGTCCGCCGTACGGCCCCGCTCGCCCGGTCCGGCCGGCGGGAACGCCTCGGCGAGCGCCAGATGCACCTCGGCCATGGCGCTGCCCAGCTCCCGCGCCTCGGTGGTGAAGTCCTGGCCGTCGGCCAGCGCCCGCAGCGCCAGCGTCCACCCGTCGGCGGCGTCCGGCAGGAACGGCTGGAGCACGCCCAGCGTCGCCGGCTGCGGACTCGTCGTGCTGAACCACGCCACCGGCGCGGGCACCCGCGCACACCCCTGCGCGGCCAGCGCGCCCGGCACCTCCAGATCCGGGTTGACGCCCGGCTGGATACGGCGGAACACCTTCAGGATGTACGCATCGCCGTACACGATCGAGGAGTTGGACTGCTCCGCGGTCAGCAGCCGGGGCGCCAGACCGCCCGGCACCCGGGTGGCCGGGTCCGTCTCGAAGCGCAGCGGGCCCGCCTGGCCGGGGCGGCGCAGCCGCTCCAGGAGGAGATGCGCCGAGCGCGGATCGTGCAGCGCGTCGTAGACGGCGAGGCCCTTGAACGGCCCTTCCTCGGCGCGCCCGATGAAGGCCCGCTCCAGGCGGGGTGCCATCTCCTCCCGCAGGCCGAGCAGGAGTTGGTAGCAGTCGCCGGGCGGGGGAGTGCCGCCCGGGGTGGGCAGCGGCGCGTGCGAGGCGTTCACCAGCAGATGCAGGCAGCCCGGGAACAGCTCGGTCATGGACAGCACCGTGAGATCGGTGACCGGCCGGTCCTTGCCGGCGAACCACCGCTGTTCGGGGAGCCATTCGAGCAGCAGGCCGCGCAGCGAGGCCGGCCGCCGTCCCGCGTCGAGCGCGGCGCGGGGGGAGAGGGTGATGGTCTTCGGCATGGTCACGCGTCCTTTCCTCGGCGCCTGGCGCTCAGCGGCGGCGGCCGATGCGGGATGCGACTCGGGTGAGCCGGAACCAGTAGAAGCCGTGGCCCGCGAGGGTCAGCAGATAGGGCAGTTCACCGATCGCCGGGAAGCGCACCCCGCCGATCAGCTCGACCGGGTGACGTCCGTCGTAGGCCCGCAGATCGAGCTCGGTGGGCTGCGCGAACCGGGAGAAATTGTGCACGCACAGCACCAGGTCGTCGCCGTGTTCCCGCAGGAAGGCGAGGACCGCCGGGTTGGAGGACGGCAGTTCGGTGTAGGTGCCGAGTCCGAAGGCGGGGTTCTGCTTGCGGATCTCGATCATCCGGCGGGTCCAGTGCAGCAGGCTCGACGGGGACGACATCGAGGCTTCCACGTTGGTGACCTGGTAGCCGTAGACCGGGTCCATGATCGTGGGGAGGTAGAGCCGGCCGGGGTCGCAGGGCGAGAAGCCCGCGTTGCGGTCGGGGGTCCACTGCATGGGGGTGCGGACGGCGTCGCGGTCGCCGAGCCAGATGTTGTCGCCCATGCCGATCTCGTCGCCGTAGTAGAGGATCGGCGAGCCGGGCAGGGAGAGCAACAGGGCGGTGAACAGCTCGATTTGGTTGCGGTCGTTGTCGAGGAGGGGGGCAAGGCGGCGGCGGATGCCGATGTTGGCGCGCATACGCGGGTCCTTCGCGTATTCGGCCCACATGTAGTCGCGTTCCTCGTCGGTGACCATTTCCAGGGTCAGTTCGTCGTGGTTGCGCAGGAAGATGCCCCACTGGCAACTCGACGGGATCGAGGGCGTCTTGGCGAGGATTTCCGAGACCGGGTAGCGCGACTCACGCCGTACGGCCATGAAGATCCGTGGCATGACGGGGAAGTGGAACGCCATGTGGCATTCGTCGCCGCCCACTTGGTAGTCGCCGAAGTAGTCGACCACGTCCTCGGGCCACTGGTTCGCCTCCGCGAGGAGCACGGTGTCCGGGTACTGCGTGTCGATCTCGCGCCGGACGCGCTTGAGGAAGGCGTGGGTGGCGGGCAGGTTCTCGCAGTTGGTGCCGTCCTGGGCGTAGAGGTAGGGCACCGCGTCGAGCCGGAAGCCGTCGATGCCGAGGTCCAGCCAGAACTTCAGCGCGGCCAGGATCTCCTCCTGCACGGCCGGGTTCTCGTAGTTGAGGTCCGGCTGGTGCGAGAAGAAGCGGTGGAAGAAGTACTGGCCGCGCACCGGGTCGAAGGTCCAGTTGGAGACCTCGGTGTCCACGAAGATGATCCGCGCGTCCTGGTACTGCTTGTCGTCGTCGGCCCACATGTAGTAGTCGCCGTACGGGCCTTCGGGGTCCTTGCGGGACTCCTGGAACCACGGGTGCTGGTCGCTCGTGTGGTTCATGACGAAGTCGATGACGACGCGCATCCCGCGCTGGTGGGCCGCGTCCACGAACTCCACGAAGTCCGCGAGGTCCCCGAACTCCGGCAGCACCGAGGTGTAGTCGGCCACGTCGTAACCGCCGTCCCGCAAAGGGGACTTGAAGAACGGTGGCAGCCACAGACAGTCGACGCCGAGCCACTGGAGATAGTCCAGCTTCGCGGTGAGGCCCTTGAGGTCCCCGATGCCGTCGCCGTCGCTGTCGTGGAAGGAGCGGACCAGCACCTCGTAGAAGACGGCGCGCTTGAACCACTCCGGGTCGCGGTCCCGGGCGGGGGTGTCCTCAAAAGTGTCCGGCACGGGTTCGTTCACGGTCATGACGCTGAAGGCCCTCCGATCTGTGGCGTCGCCCGCCCGGCGGCGTGCAGTACGTGCGCGGGTGCGTGGCCGGGGCTGAGACGGACGTAGTTGGTCCGGCCCCAGTGGTAGGTCTCGCCTGTCAGTTCGTCGTGTACGGACAGGGCGGCGTTCCAGTCCAGGCCGAGTTGCGGCATGTCCAACGAGACCGTGGCCTCCTGGGTGTGGTGCGGGTCGAGGTTGACGACCACGATGACCGTGTCCGTCCCCGTGCTCTTGCTGTAGGCGAGCACGGAGTCGTTGTCGGTCCGATGGAAGCGGAGATTCCGCAGGCGCTGTAGCGCGGGATGCCGGCGACGGATGTCGTTGAGGCGGGTGATCAGGGGGGCGATGGTGCGCCCCTCGCGGGCGGCGGCCTCCCAGTCGCGGGGCTTGAGCTGGTACTTCTCCGAGTCGAGGTACTCCTCGCCGCCCGGCTTCAACGCCTGGTTCTCACACAGCTCGTAGCCGCTGTAGACGCCCCAGGCCGGGGAGAGCGTGGCCGCGAGGACGGCCCGGACCTCGAAGGCGGGACGGCCGCCGTCCTGGAGACAGGCGGGCAGGATGTCCGGGGTGCTGGTGAAGAAGTTGGGCCGCATATAGGCGGCGGACTCCCCCGACAACTCGGTCAGATAGTCCGTGAGTTCCTGCTTGCTGTTCCGCCAGGTGAAGTACGTGTACGACTGCTGGAAGCCGACCTGGGCGAGGGTGTGCATCATCGCCGGGCGCGTGAACGCCTCGGCCAGGAAGAGGACGTCGGGGTCGGCGCGGTTGATCTCGCCGATGACCCGCTCCCAGAAGACGACCGGCTTGGTGTGCGGGTTGTCCACGCGGAAGATCCGTACGCCGTGGTCCATCCAGTGCCGCAGAACGCGCACGGTCTCCGTCACGAGACCGTCCATGTCCGCGTCGAAGGCGATCGGATAGATGTCCTGGTACTTCTTCGGCGGGTTCTCCGCGTACGCGATCGTCCCGTCCGGGCGATGGTGGAACCACTGCGGGTGCTTCTCCACCCAGGGGTGGTCGGGGGAGCACTGGAGGGCGAAGTCGAGCGCGATTTCGAGGCCCAACTCCCGTGCCCGGCCCACGAAATGGTCGAAGTCCTCCAGCGTGCCCAGCTGCGGGTGGACGCTGTCGTGACCGCCCTCCGGCGACCCGATCGCCCACGGCACACCGACGTCGTCCGGCGTCGCGGTCAGCGTGTTGTTGCGGCCCTTGCGGTGCGTGGTGCCGATGGGGTGGATCGGCGGGAGGTACACCACGTCGAAGCCCATCTCCGCGATGGCCTCCAAGCGCCGCTCTGCGGTACGGAAGGTGCCGTGCGGCTGCTCTTCCGTCCCCTCCGAGCGCGGGAAGAACTCGTACCAGGAGCCGTAGAGGGCCCGCTCGCGCTCCACCAGCAGCGGCATCGGATCGGACGCGGTCACCAACTCCCGCAGCGGGTAACGCTCCACGAGGTCCGACACCTGCGCCGACAGCGCGCCCCTCAGCCGGTCGTCCACGCCGAGCGTGTCGTCGCCGAGGTCACGGGCGGCCGCGAGGACCAGGTCGCGTTCCGCGCCCTTGGGCACTCCGGCCGCGGCCCGCTCGTACAGCTCGGCGCCCTCCTCCAGGACCAGGCCGGTGTCGATGCCCGCCGGGATCTTGATCCCGGCCGCGTGCCGCCAGGTCGCCAGCGGATGACTCCACGCCTCGACACGGAAGGTCCAGCGGCCCGTCATGTCCGGCGTGACCTCGGCACCCCACACGTCACTGCCGGGGGACAGCTCCCGCATCGGCAGCCAAGGGCCGCGCCGGCCCTTGGGATTGCGCAGGACCACGTTGGCGCCCACCACGTCGTGTCCCTCACGGAACACGGTGGCGGTCACCAGGAACGTCTCCCCGGTCACCGCCTTCGCCGGGCGCCTTCCGCACTCCACGGACGGCCGGACATCACGTACCGGTACGCGGCCGATGGCCGGGGTCCTGCGCATGGATCTCACCTCCGCCGTGCGCGAAGCCGGGCACACGGGCCCGGCTTCGCGATCCGAGCACGGGCCGGCTGCTGCCGCCCCGTGGGGAACGCCATGTACGGTGCCAGGTCAGGGCCGTGGCGCCGTGGAACGCCGCTCCGGGGACTGCGCGCGTCGCGCCGCCCGGTCCGGTCGCGGCCGGCCGTCCTGCTCGCGCAGATAGCCGGTCAGGGTGGAGCGCAGATACCGCTCGGCCGCGTCGGCGGCCTCCCGCGCGCACCGCTTTCCCATCAGCACGCACAGGGTGTAGCCCGAATCCTCGAAGGTGCCCCGGACCGTGCGGTCGTGGGGCGAGGCGAGCATCACACGCTCCCACGCCCGGTAACGCCGCAACTGCCGGGCCACTTCGGCCTTGGCCGGTAGCAGCATGGCCCTCTTCACCTTTCCCGCTCTCGACCGGGCGCGTTCCCGAGGCTCGGGTGGCACCGCGCACGGGAGCGCACGGCGCCATGACGTCGATCGAGGTTTTCACTCATGGTGCACGCGTACACACGCATCGTCCTGTTGGAGCTTCAACGACCCGGCCGTTCGTGATGCTCGTGTTGCACGAATGGCGTAGCCCCCGCACTGTGGGAGTGACTCAGAAGCGATCGGAGCTCACGCCGCGTGACCGGGAATCCCTCCCGAGCGGGGCGACGGGGCGGGAGCTTCGCCGGTGAGGAGCAAGCGACGATGAAGACC
The DNA here is from genome assembly GCF_040703155.1 of Streptomyces sp. NPDC005435. Lineage (NCBI taxonomy): Bacteria > Bacillati > Actinomycetota > Actinomycetes > Kitasatosporales > Streptomycetaceae > Streptomyces > Streptomyces sp. NPDC005435. The sequence continues at coordinate 43,690 of NZ_JBEXEQ010000017.1, read as the reverse complement.
GCAGTGCCCTGCTACTACCACCTCGACGTGGAAGTCGGCCCGGAACGGGTCGGACAGGTCAGCCGCATCATGGCCGCCCATCTGCGCTACTGGGACCTCGAGAACCTCGTCGGTCCCGTCCGGCACGGCACCGAGCTGCTGCTGCGGGCCATCGACCGGCACGCCACGGACAAGGCCACCTCCATCGAGATGTGGTGGACCGGCCAGCATCTGATCACCGCCGTCGGCGGCGACGACCGGGAGCTGCGCCCCGACCAGGACCTGCGGGCCTGCCTCGCGGACCTCGCGGCGATGAGCGACGGCTGGGGATGCTGCGCCACCGCGAACGGCGGCAAGGTCATCTGGTTCTCCCAGCGCGCCCGCTCCGACCAGCGCGTCCCGCTGGTCGCCACCGCTCCCGTGCCCAGCCTGCGCCGGGTCCTCGACCTGCCGCGCGCGCTGCCCGTGGCCGCCCTCGCCGCCCCCGGCGTCCTGGCGGGCGCCCGGTGACGGCGCGCAAGTCCCGGAAAGGGGTGCCCGTGTGGAGCGGGCACCCCTACCCGTTGGGCGCCTCCTACGACGGGCAGGGCACCAACTTCGCCCTCTTCAGCGAGGTCGCCGAGCGCGTCGAGCTGAGTCTCGTGGACGACGACGGACGCGAGAGACGCGTGCCGCTGCACGAGGTCGACGGCTTCGTCTGGCACGCCTACCTCCCCGGCGTCGGCCCCGGGCAGCGCTACGGCTACCGGGTGCACGGCCCCTGGCAGCCCTCGCTCGGCAACCGCTGCAACCCCGCCAAGCTGCTGCTCGACCCCTACGCCCGCGCGGTGGACGGCCAGACGGACAACGATCCCTCCCTCTACGAGCGCGCCCCCCAGGGGCCGGACCCGGCCGACAGCGCCGGGCACTCGATGCTGGGCGTGGTCACCGACCCGTACTTCGACTGGGGCGACGACCGGCCGCCGGACATCCCGTACTCCGGGTCCGTCATCTACGAGGCCCACGTACGCGGCCTGACCCGCACCCACCCCGAGGTCCCCGAGCGGCTGCGCGGCACCTACGCGGGCCTCGCCCACCCCGCCGTCACCGGGCACCTCACCTCGCTCGGCGTCACCGCGGTCGAGCTGATGCCGGTCCACCAGTTCGCCCAGGACGGTGTGCTGCGCGACCGGGGCCTCGCCAACTACTGGGGCTACAACACCATCGGTTTCTTCGCCCCGCACAACGCCTACGCCGCCCTCGGCTCGCGCGGGCAGCAGGTCGACGAGTTCAAGGCCATGGTGAAGGCGCTGCACGCGGCCGGCCTCGAAGTCATCCTCGACGTGGTCTACAACCACACCGCCGAGGGCAACGAGAAGGGCCCCACGCTCTCCTTCCGGGGCATCGACAACGCCTCGTACTACCGCCTGGTCGACGGCGACTGGGCGCACTACTACGACACCACCGGCACCGGCAACAGCCTGCTGATGCGCCACCCCTACGTGCTCCAGCTCATCATGGACTCGCTGCGCTACTGGGTCACCGAGATGCACGTCGACGGCTTCCGCTTCGACCTCGCGGCCACCCTGGCCCGGCAGTTCCACGAGGTGGACCGGCTCTCGGCGTTCTTCGACCTGATCCAGCAGGACCCGGTGATCAGCCGCGTCAAGCTGATCGCCGAGCCGTGGGACCTGGGCGAGGGCGGCTACCAGGTCGGCAACTTCCCCCAGCTGTGGTCGGAGTGGAACGGCAAGTACCGTGACGCCGTACGGGACTTCTGGCGGGCCGAGCCCGGCTCGCTCGGGGAGTTCGCCTCCCGGCTCACCGGCTCCTCCGACCTCTACCAGGCCAGCAACCGCAGGCCCCGGGCCAGCGTCAACTTCGTCACCGCGCACGACGGTTTCACCCTGCGCGACCTCGTGTCGTACAACGACAAGCACAACGAGGCCAACGGCGAGGACAACCAGGACGGCGAGAGCGTCAACCGGTCCTGGAACTGCGGGGTCGAGGGCGAGACGGACGACGCCGGCGTGCTCGAACTGCGCGCCCGCCAGCAACGCAACCTGCTCGCCACGCTGTTGCTCAGCCAGGGCATCCCGATGCTCGCCCACGGCGACGAACTCGGCCGCACCCAGGGCGGCAACAACAACGCCTACTGCCAGGACAACGAGGTCTCCTGGGTGGACTGGGACCTGGACGGCGAACAGCGCTCCCTGACCGAGTTCACCCGCCGGATCATCGCCCTGCGCGCCGGACACCCGGTGCTGCGCAGACGCCGGTTCTTCCACGGCGAGCCCGCCGCCAGGGCCGACCGGCGGCTGCCCGACCTGGTGTGGCTGCGCCCCGACGCGCGCGAGATGGCCGACCAGGACTGGCAGCGCGACGACGCGTACTCGGTGGGCGTGTTCCTCAACGGCGACGCCATCGCCGAACGCGACGCCTACGGACGGCGCGTGGTCGACGACTCCTTCCTGATCCTGCTCAACAGCTACTGGGAACCGGTCGACTTCAGGCTGCCCGGCGAGTCGTACGGCGAGCGCTGGACAACCCTGATCGACACCGCCGACCCCGACGGCGTGCCCGACGAACGCGAGCGCAAGGCGGGCAGCAGGCTGCGGGTCGAGTCCCGCAGCCTGATCCTGCTCTCCCGGCCCTCCCGGGGCCGCTGACACGAACGGCCGAAGGGGCGCCCACCAACCGGTGGGCGCCCCTTTGCGCACGTGGACGTCAGCCGCGCGGGTCGCGCGAGGTCACCGTGAACTGCGCCCCGTCCGGGTCGCGCAGCACGGCCTCGGTCGCCTGCTCGCTCAGCACGCTGCCGCCGTGCTTCTCGGCACCACGCGCGCAGCGGGCCACGTCGGACACCGCGAAGTGGACCTGCCAGTGCGGCCGTACGGACGGATCGGGGGCCGCCTCCACCGCGCCCGAGTCGATGCGCGCCACCACGTCGCCCTGGCTGCGCAGCACCACCTCGCCGCCCTCGTACTCCACCTCGCAGCAGCCCGGCGCCCCGGTCGCCCAGTCGAGGACCTCGCCGTAGAAGATCGCGGAGTCGAAGGCGTTGCGGGTGTGCAGCCGGATGAAGGTGGGGGCCGAGCGGCGCCAGGTCTCCCAGTTGGAGACCAGCTCGCCCTGCCAGATCCCGAAGGTGGCGCCGTCACGGTCGGCGAGCAGGGCGGCCCGCCCCGGCGGGAAGGACAGCGGGCCCACCGCCGCCGTGCCGCCGCGTTCGCGCGTCCGTGCCGCCGCCACGTCGGCGTCCGGTACCGCGAAGTACGGCGTCCAGGCCACCGCCGTCTGCCACATCGCGGCCACGGCGGCGATGCCGGCCACCGGCACCCCGTTCGCCAGCGCGACCCGGAACCGGTCGCCCAGCTCCGCCTCGCGCCAGCGCCAGCCGAGCACGGCGGTGTAGAAGTCCTCGGTGGCCTGCAGGTCGCGGCTGGTCAGGCTCACCCAGCAGGGCGCGCCGAAGAAGGAGTGGGTCGAGGGGGCGTTCTTGCGCTTCCTCGGTTCACCGCTGACGGCTGTGTCGTGATTCATGGCAGTCGCGTCCTGCTCTCGGGGCCGGGCGGCCACCGGTCCGCACCAGTGTCCGGCCGGACGGGGGTCGAATGCCTCCCGAGTACCCCGGCGCGGCCCGGCCAGGCAGGGGCGTCGGACACCGCCGCCGCACGGCTGCGCGGGGCCGCGGCGGGAGAGGGGGCGAGTAGACCGAACGGGTGAGGTGAGGGGCTGGCGGGGGTGCCCCGAAGGGGTGAATATCCGGTGCGGAACCGATGGGCCTCGCTCAGCGCGCTTCCGCTCGGTGCGTCCTCGCTCCGTCCGCTCCCGCTCCCGCTCCCGCTCGGCGCGGCCGCGCTCAGCCCGCTTCCGCGAGCAGCTCCTCGCGCAGCCGGTCGAAGCAGCCCGTGAGCAGCCGGGACACGTGCATCTGCGAGATCCCGAGCTGGTCGGCGATCCGGCTCTGTGTCATGCCCCGGAAGAAGCGCAGATAGAGGATGGTGCGCTCACGCTCCGGCAGCGCGGCGATGAACGGCGTGACGGCCACCCGGTCCACCACCAGGTCGAACCCCGGGTCCGGCTCGCCGAGGCAGTCTCCGAGGGCGAACCCCTCGGTGCCGGCCACCTCCGCGTCCAGCGAGAGCGCGGAGAAGCACTCCAGCGCCTCCATGCCGGTGCGGACCTCGTCCTCGGTGAGCCCGGTGCGCTCGGCCAGCTCCTCGACCGTCGGGGCCCGCCCCGAGGTGGTCTGGGCCAGCTCCTTCCAGGCCACCCGCACCCGGTTGCGCAGGTCCTGCACGCGCCGGGGGACGTGCAGGGTCCACATGTGGTCGCGGAAGTGCCGCTTGATCTCGCCGGTGATGGTCGGGACCGCGTACGCCTCGAAGGCGCGGCCGCGTTCCGGGTCGTAGTGGTCGACCGCCTTCACCAGACCCAGCGCCGCGACCTGGTAGAGATCCTCCAGCGACTCGCCGCGGCCGCGGAACCGCACCGCGATGCGCTCGGCCATGGGCAGCCACAGCCGCACGAGCTCGTCCCTCAGCGCCCGGCGCCGTGGACCGTCGGGCAGCGCGGCGAGCCGCTCGAAGGCTTCCGCCGTGTCGGGAGCGTCGTCATGGGAGTGAGTCTTCGTGCTGCCGGTGACAGGCATCGCGCACTTCTCTCAGCGGGTACAGGGTCACGAATGTGCCCTGTGAGGCACTCGGGGGTTCGCCTTCCCGGTGTCCGGCAAACCAAAACAAGTATGTACACAAGCCGCCAAACGGTGCGAAATGCTTGACCGACTGTTGAGGTTCATTACCTCTGCAACAGAGGTAATCTCCAGGAGTGACAGAGGAAAGGGCCAGACCCGACGCCTTCCCCGAGGAACTGGCCGACACCCTGGTGCGCGTCCAGCGGCTGATCCGGCGGCGACTGCGCGGCGGGCTCACCGCACCCCGGCTGCGCGGGGCCGAGGTCGAGCTGCTGCGGCTGGTCGAGGAGCGGCCGGGCCTCGGCGTCTCGGAGGCCGCCCGGGCCCTGCAGCTGGCCGGGAACTCCGTGTCCACCCTGGTCAACCGGCTGGTCCGGGACGGCTATCTGTTCCGCGAGACCGACCCCGCCGACCGCCGCGCCGCCCGGCTGCGGCTCACCCCGGCCGCGTCCGGGCGTCTCGGGGAGTGGCGCCGCCGCCGCGCCGAACTGGTCGGCCGCGAGGTGGCCGCGCTCGACGCGGCCGACCGCGAGGCCCTGCGCGCCGCGCTCCCCGCGCTGCGCCGGCTGGCCACCGCCCTGCACGAGGAGCCCGAGGACACCGGCGCCGGCCGGCGCACCCCGGGGGAGACCGAGGAGCCATGGTGAGCGACGACCCGGCCGCCCCCGGCGCGGCCCTGACCTGCGCCGGACTGACCTACGCCTTCGGCGGCACCCGAGCCGTCGACGGGCTCGACCTGACCGTCCGCGAGGGCGAGGTCTTCGGACTGCTCGGCCCCAACGGCGCGGGCAAGACCACCGCCATCCGCTGCGTCACCACCCTGCTGCCGGTCCCCGCCGGCGCCGTCCGTGTCTTCGGGCACGACGCGGCCCGCGAGCGCATGGACGTGCGCCGCATGATCGGCTACGTCCCCCAGCGGCTCTCGGCCGACAGCGGGCTGACCGGACGCGAGAACGTCGTCCTGTTCGCCCGCGTCTTCGACGTGCCGCGCCGCGAGCGCGCCGAGCGCGTGGCCCACGCCCTGGCGGCCGTCGGGCTCAGCGACGCCGCCGACCGGCTCGCCGGCACCTACTCCGGCGGCATGGTCCGCCGGCTCGAACTCGCCCAGGCCCTGGTCAGCGAGCCCCGGCTGCTCATCCTCGACGAACCCACCATCGGGCTCGACCCCATCGCCCGCACCGGCGTCTGGGAGCACATCGACTCGGTACGCGCCGCCACCGGCATGACCGTCCTGCTCACCACCCACTACATGGACGAGGCCGACCAGTACTGCGACCGGGTCGGCCTCATGCACCACGGCCGCGTCCGCGCCCTCGGCACCCCCGCCGAGCTGCGCCGGGGCCTGGCCGAACGCCTTGGCACCGACACCGTGCCCACGCTGGAGGACGTCTTCCGGGATGTCGCCGGAAGCGGCCTGGACGACCGAACGGGAGGAGATTTCCGCGATGTCCGGAGCACCCGCCGCACCGCGCGCCGAGTCGGCTGAACGCGCCCCCGCGCCGAGTGGGCCGCCCCGCCCCCGGTCCGGGCTCCTGCTGCTGCCCACCCGGGTCGCCGCGATGTGCGCCGTGGAACTGCAGAAGCTGCGCCACGACCGCACCGAGCTGTACACGCGCGCCGTGCAGCCCGCCCTCTGGCTGCTGATCTTCGGCCAGACCTTCACCCGCATCCGGGCGATCCCCACCGGGGGCATCCCCTACATCGACTTCCTGGCACCCGGCATCATCGCCCAGTCCGCGATGTTCATCGCGATCTTCTACGGCATCCAGATCATCTGGGAGCGTGACGCGGGCACCCTGGACAAGCTGCTCGTCACGCCCACCCCGCGCTCGGCGCTGATCACCGGCAAGGCCTTCGCGGCCGGGGTGAAGTCGCTGATCCAGGCCGTCGTCGTGATCGTGATCGCCGCCCTGCTCGGCGTCGCCCTCACCTGGAACCCGCTGAGGCTCCTCGGGGTCGCCGTCGCCGTGATCCTCGGCGCCGCCTTCTTCTCCTGTCTGTCCATGACCATCGCGGGCATCGTGCTCAGCCGCGACCGGCTGATGGGCTTCGGACAGGCGATCACCATGCCGCTGTTCTTCGGCTCCAACGCGCTCTACCCGGTCTCGGTGATGCCGGGCTGGCTCCAGGCCGTCAGCCGGGTGAACCCGCTGAGCTATCAGGTGGACGCCCTGCGCGGACTTCTGCTCGGCACCCCGGCCCACCTTCCGGCCGACTTCGCCGTGCTCGCGCTGGCCGCCGTCCTCGGGATCACGGCCGCCTCCTCACTGCTCGGCCGGCTGGTGCGCTGACCGGGAACCGGGCCTGGCCGCGACGCGTGTCGGCCGGGCCCGGACGTGATGTGCGGCACGCGCGCCGGACGGCGCGGAACCCCCTCCCACGCCGTTCCTCCTGCGCAGGGCTTGATCACCGATCAAACCGGGCGAACCGCCAGGCCACGCCGTATTCGGCTTATTTGACAGTGCGCTCGGCCCATGGATAGACAGCAGGTCCCGGATGGCCGAGAGGGGAAACGTGTACGAGCCGAACGTGGTCGGTGACTGGCAGGAGTACGACGACTTCGCCGGTCTGCGGGTCCGCGTCCACCGCCTGGAGCGCACCGAACCGGCGCGCGGGCGGGACGACGCCGCCGCCGGGCTCACCTACTTCGGTCTCCGGGTGACCTTCGAGAACCGGGGCACACGGCCCTACGGCGTGCAGCTGGAGGACGGTCAGATCGACGTCCGCGTCGGCCCCGACGGCGAGGGCGCCTTCATCGACTGGCGCAACTCCCAGTTCATCGAGGGCTTCGACATCCACCCGCTGCGCCGGGCCACCGCCGTCGTCTGCGCGGCCGCGACCGAGGCCGCCCTCACCCACGTCGACGTCCAGGTCCAGCCGCGCGTGGACGAGGAGTGGGCCGACCGCCGGCTGTGGACCGGCGGCATCGGGATCACCGAGACACCGCCGGCCGCGGCCACCGCGAGCGCCGGGGCCGGGGGCCTCGCGCACGAACTGGCCGCCTTCCTCAAGGACCAGGCCGAGCCCGGAAGCGCCTGAGGCCTCCCGCGGACACAGCCGACACGAGGGGCGGTTCACCGGCAGCGGTGAACCGCCCCCCGCGTTGTCAGGCGTTCGGGTCGAACGGAATCCCGGCCGGCTTCGCCGCGTTCAGGTGCGAGGCGAAACTCGCCTCCTTCAGCGGGAAGTTGGCGCTACCGAAGTCGTACGAGCTGAGCTTGTCGCGCAGGCCCGCCGGGTAGCCGTTCCAGCCGACCAGCGGCGGGTACTGCCAGGTGTGCTTGTGGTTCTCCGGCGGCTCGTCGTTGGAGTTGGCCAGCCGGAAGCAGTGGGTGCTGATGCCGTCCTTGTGGTACACGGCCTTGGCGTGCGTGCCCTCGAAGCGGACCTCGGAGGCGGGGTGCACGGTGAACTTGCCGTGGTTGGACGTCGAGACGTACTTGACCTGGCCGTCCTGCACCCAGACCGCCACATGCTCCCAGTCGTTGCGGTGGCCGCCGAGGCTGATACCGGGCAGCGCCTGGTCCTTCTCGAAGTACAGCGTGTACAGATAGCCGCACCAGCCGTTGTTGCACTTGTAGCGCGAGTAGCTGTTGGTGTTGTCCAGGTCGGACGCGTCGTGGCAGTTGCCGTTGAGCGCGCCGGTCGGGTTCAGGCCCGGGTTGATCCTGCCGTCGGGGCCTATCGCCGGGGTCGAATAGCAGCCGTCGGTGTCGTAGTCGAACGCGGGCTGGTACGTCAGCTCACCGGCCTCGGCGTTCTGCGGCAGGGCCTGCGGCGGGCCGTCGGCGGCGAAGGCGGGGGTGGCGAGCACGAGCGTGGCGGCGCCGGTGAGCGCGGCCAGCCATCTGCCGCGTCTCCGAGGGGACGTGAACGAAGCCACTGAGTCTCCAACTCGATTGGGGGGTAAGGGAGTTCAGCATCCTGGCACAGGTGTGCGCCCCCGTGTCACCCCGGGTGTCCCACCGGTGAACCCTGGCCGACGGATCACCTTCCGTCTCGGCCGGTGTCCTCCGGCACATCCGCCGCGGACTCCTCGGGCGTCAGATCCGGGCGCAGCCGCAGCCACGTCGGCTGACGCAGCAGGCCCGCGCGGGTGCGGGTGCTGTAGCCGACCTCGCCGACCAGCCGGGGCAGCACCCAGTGCGCCTCCGCGATCCTCGGTGCCGGCTCGAAGGGGCACCGGTCACTCGCCAACTCGCCCAGCATGGCCGCCAGTTCACCGCGCTCCGCCTCGCTCCAGCCGGTGCCCACCCGGCCCGCGTACCGCAGCCGCCCACCGCCGCGCTGCCCCAGGAGCACCGCACCGGGCAGTCCCGACAGGCGGCCCTTGCCGGGCAGCCAGCCGCCCACGATCACGTCCGCGCTCCGCTGGTTGCGGATCTTGATCCAGGCGCGGGAGCGCACTCCCGGCTCGTACGCCGAGTCCAGCCGCTTGCAGACCAGCCCCTCCAGGCCGTGCTCCCGGGTCGTGCGCAGCGCCTCGGCGCCGTGCCCCACCATCGCGCCCGGCACCGACCAGTGCGGCCCGTCGAGCCCCAGCGCCTCCAGTGCCGTACGCCGCCGGGCGTACGGTGTGCGCAGCAGGGAGTCGCCGAGGAAGGGCACGTCGAACAGCACCAGATGGACCGGGACCTGACCGGCCCGGCGGGCCGCGAGCACGGGGGAGTGGGCGAGGCCCATGCGGCCCTGGAGCAACTGGAAGTCGGCGCGCCCCTGTTCGTCCAGGGCCAGCACCTCGCCGTCCAGCACGGCCGGGGTGCTGCCCAACGCCGTGCCCAGCGGGGCGAGTTCGGGGTAGGCGGCGGTGATGTCCTCGCCCGAGCGGGCGCGCAGCAGCACGGTGCCGTCGCCGGGCAGGTACACCATCACCCGCTGGCCGTCCTGCTTGGTCTCGTACGCCCACCGGTGGTCCTGCGCCGGGGGCGGCAGGGTGCCGGGTGTGGCGAGCATCGGCGCGACGAGCGGCAGGGTGGTCACGGCTGAAGATCTCGACCGCCGGGCGTGCTTCCACGCACGTCAGGGCGGTGTTTCCCCCGAACGGACCGCGCCGCCGGACCGCGCGGGGTGCCCCGGGATCCGCGCGGTGACTACCCTGCAGTAATATCCGGCGTCAGGTCACCTGGAGGAGGCACCGTGCCCCGGTCCGAACGCTCACCCCTGCTACTGGCCGGCCTGCTGGCCGCCGCCGGGGTCGCCCACTTCGCCGCCCCGCGCCCGTTCGACGCGACCATCCCCAAGGCGCTGCCCGGCTCCCGGCGGGCCTGGACGTACGGCAGCGGAGCCGTCGAACTCGCCCTCGCGGCGGGCATCGCCGCGCGCCGCACCCGGCCGCTGGCCGCGAAGGCCGCCGCCGCGTTCTTCGTCGGGGTGTTCCCCGCCAACGTGAAGATGGCCGTGGACTGGCGGAACCGCCCGGCCCCGCAGCGCAACGCCGCCCTCGCCCGGCTGCCCCTCCAGGTGCCGCTGGTGCTGTGGGCCCGGGGCGTCGCCGCCCGCGCCGGGGAGGGACGCGCATGAGCGACGACATCCGGATCGGCGACACCGTCGAGGACTTCGCGCTCCCCGACGAGAGCGGCGCCACCCGCCGTCTGAGCGAACTGCTAGCGGACGGCCCCGTGGTGCTCTTCTTCTACCCGGCCGCCCTCACCCCGGGCTGCACCGCCGAGGCCTGCCACTTCCGCGACCTGGCCGCCGAGTTCGCCGAGGCCGGGGCGCGTCCCGTCGGCATCAGCGGCGACGAGGTGGACCGGCAGCGGGAGTTCGCCGACAAGCACACCCTCGGGATGACGCTGCTCTCCGACGCCGACGGCACCGTCCGCGAACTCTTCGGCGTCAAGCGGGGCTTCACGCTCGCGCCCACCAAGCGGGCCACCTTCGTCATCGGGCCCGACCGCACGGTCCGGGAGATCGTCCGCAGCGAACTGCGCATGAACACCCACGCGGACCGGGCCCTGGCCGCGCTGCGGGCTGCCCGGGGATAGGGGCGGCCACGCAGTTACGGCTGTGGGGAAGAGTCCTCCGGAGAAAAGTCCTCCGGGGAAGCGCATTGTCTCCGGCCATAGCCGCGAATACGCGTGCGCCCGCCGGCATTGAGCTTGGCCGGGCGGGCGGTCTCGCGAGGTGATCGAGTGGAACGGGGCTTCGGCGTACGCGAGTTGCCCGGTGTTCCCTCGGGAAGACAAAGAGAGGTGACGACGCCTCAGATGGTCGGGGTGTCGTCGACGACCGGCCGGTGAATCTCGACGACCGGCTTCCAGCCCGCGGTGAATTCGATGAAGTCCGCGCGGGTGGGGTAGGTGTCGATCGCGCGACGGTCACGCTTGGGAGCGTCGCCCCCCTTGCGTCCCCGGGGAACCTGCTCCTCGAAGATGTCGACCTTCACGTCGGGTACCTCCTTGAGGCCCTGGCGCCAGATCTGCACGACATCGGCGCCGAACGCCTGCCGGGCCGCGGCGTAGAGGGCGCTGAGGGCCCCCTTGTCCCCGCCGGGGACGAAAAGCGCCAGGTCCAGCACGACACCGGCGGACTGGAGAACCTCGATGGTCACCGGGCCGTTCTCGTCGGCCACGTGGATTCCGGCTTCGTTCTCGTCGTCCGGAAGGCAGGAGACCTCTTCCTGGAATATGGTGCGCGCCGTGATGGAACCGCCCTCGAAATGCTCACCGGGCTTAGTCAGAAAAGCGGGGACATAGCAGCCGGGAAGCTTGAGTTCTGCCGTGTCGGCGGAAACGAAGAGCTTGTCCTTGACGTCGAGTTCCGTCACCTCTTCCCATGAGAGGCGGCGAGCGGCGATCTTCTCCGTGTTCACGATTTCCCTTTCAAGTTGCCCTGTCCCTCCGAGCGAGGACCCTATCACGAAACGCCGAGGTCAACTGCCCAGTAATCGTTGGGTAAATGGCCTCTGACGGGCTGCGCGGGAGGGCGTCGAAGCGAGTCCCGCCCGGTCCGGAACGCCCGGTTGCATTTCGGTGCGTTGGGTGGCCTGGGGGAGGTAAAAGAGAGTTTGTGGTAGATATCGCCCATAGCGCTTTCAGGGGGGTGGGGAAAGGCGTTTCATTCGCCGTGCATCTCGAAGAGCGCGGCGGAAACGGACCGGATGTCGCCAGAACGGGTGTCCGGCTGACACGATCACCCTGGGACCACGGACGAAGACCAGGGAGCGCACACATGACGACGGACAACGTGGTGGACCCGATCAAGGGCGTGGAGGTCCTGCCCGCGGCGGGGCACATCGGCGCCGAGATCACCGGCGTGGACCTCGCCGCGCCGCTCGACGACGCGGTGGCGGAGCTGATCAGGGAGACGATGCTGCGCTGGAAGGTGGTGTTCTTCCGGGACCAGCACCTCGACCACGCCGCACACGTCGCCTTCGCCCGCCGCTTCGGCGAGCCGGTCGTCCTCGGCCGCCGGGGCAGCGCCTCGCCCGAGGACTTCCCGGAGGTGGAGACCACCGCCGACCGGCTGGAACTCGGCGGCCGCTTCGGCATGGAGCAGGACGAGTGGCTGCGCCGCCGCCGGCACACCCTGCTGCGCGGCTGGCACTGCGACCACGGCGCCCGCGTCGACCCGCCCGCCGCGACCATCCTGCGCGCCGAGACCGTACCGCCCTACGGCGGCGACACCACCTGGGCCAACCTGGCCGCCGCCTACGCGGGTCTGTCCGCGCCGGTGCGCGCCTTCGTGGACGGCCTGCGCGCCGAACACCGGCTCGGCGTCGGCTACCAGCCCCGCCCCGGCGACGACGCCTACCTCCGCCGGCTCCTGGACCACCAGGTGGCCTCCGTGCACCCGCTGGTCCGCGTCCACCCGGAGACCGGCGAGCGGGTGCTCTTCGTCAACGGCTACTACGTCGAGCAGATCGAGGACGTCTCCCGCCCCGAGAGCGCGGCCCTGCTGGAGATGCTGCTCGAACAGGTCGTACGGCCCGAGTACACCGTCCGCTTCCGCTGGGAGCCGGGCAGCGTCGCCTTCTGGGACAACCGGGCCACCGTGCACCTCGCGCCCAGCGACAACGTCCATCTCGGCCACCCCCGCATCATGCACCGGGTGATGCTCGCGGGCGACGTGCCGGTGGGCGTGGACGGCAGGCCGTCCGAGGCGCTGACGGGTACGGAGCCCGGCCGCTGGTGATCAGCCGCCGACGGAGAGGTCCGGCGCCGGGCGCCCCAGCGCGGGGCCGAGCCTGGTCGCCATGTCGGTGAGGATCTGTACGTAGTCCTCGTGCCGGAAGGTGAACGGCAGCGCGAACGCCACCTCGTCCACCTCGCGGAACGCGGCGTGGGCGTGCAGCCGTTCGGCGATCTCCTCGCTGGTGCCCACCAGGTCCGGCGCGAACAGCAGCCGCGCCGGACCCTGCGGGGAGGTCGTACGGGGCAGCCGGGCGGCGGCGAACTCGGCGTACCGCGCCCGCTGTTCCGCCGTCGCGGAGTCGGTCGGGATCACCACCAGACCCTGCGAGACCCGGGCCGCCTCCCCCTCGGGGTGCCGGGCGCGGAACTCCCGGATCTGGGCCAGCTGGATCGCCGCGAAGTCCGGCGGCCCGTCCGGGTCCTCGGCCTTGACGACGCTGCTGGTGAGCAGGTTCACGCCCTGCTCGCCGGCCCAGCGCGCCGAGGCCAGGCTGCCGCCGCCGTACCACATGCGCCGGGCGAGTCCGGGGGAGTGCGGCTGGACGACGTCGGAGTACTGCTCGAAGCCCTCGGCGCCCTTGAAGTCCGTGGCGGGCACACCCGCGACGAAGTCGAGCAGCCGCCGCACCCGCCCGTACCCGAAGTCCTCCATCTCGGCGGAGGCCGGATACAGCGCCTCCCTGACCTGGTCGTAGTGGATCGGCGGTCCCACGCTGACCCCGGGGTTGAGACGCCCGCCGGAGAGCACGTCCACCGTGGCGAGGTCCTCGGCCAGGCGCAGCGGGTTCTCCCAGCCCAGCGGGATCACCGCCGTACCCAGCTCGATGCGCCGGGTGCGCTGCGAGGCGGCCGCGAGCACGGCGACCGGCGAGGAGATGCCGTGCTGGAGATGCCGGTGGCGGACCCAGGCGCTGTCGAACCCCAGCCGCTCGCCCAGTTCGATGATCTCCAGGGTGGACTCGTGCCCACGGGCGGGTTCGGCCGGGTCGAACAGACCGATGGTCAGGAATCCCAGCTTGCGCAGCGGACGGGACATGGACGCCACGGCCTCCTCCAGCACTCGGACGGCAACGGGCCGATTCTCGCAGCCGAGTGTGACAACCGTGTGATCGGATACGGCGCCCGCCCAGCCGTCGGCCCCGGGCCACTCAGCCGCCCGCCGCCAGCCGTCCGCCCGTCCAGCCCACCGCCGCCCAGCCGCCGCCCGCTCAGCCCGTCGCCGCCTCCCGCAGGCCGCCGGCCACGCGGCGGTGGGCCCGGGTCAGTGACGCGACCGTCAGCAGGAGGATCAGGTCGAGCAGGGCCACGGCGGCCAGCGGCGGGAGCCGGACCGTGGCGACGGCCGCCGGGACGCAGGCCGCGCCCGCCGGCAGACGTTCGGTCCAGGCACCGTGCGCCGTGGCCCGGAAGAACCAGGCCGTGGCCGCCAGATACAGGGCGAGACCGCCGAAGAGCAGCAGCGCCAGGGTGACCGAGCCGTGGCCCAGCGGATGCGTGACGACCAGCTCGCTGCCCACCGCCATCGCCACCAGCGCGGCCGGCACCACGTACGCGCTGTTCACGCCCAACCGGACCGAGCGCAGCGGTGGGGCGCGGGTGCGCGCGGGGTGTGCGGCCGTTCAGGCGTCGACGACGGCCGTCCCGGCCGCGTCGTGGCGGTCCCCGGCGGCCGGGGACAGCCGGTCGAGGCGGGCCGGCTGGGCGTCGGTCGGTACGAGAGCGTCGGCGGCCGAGTTCTCCTCGGCCCGGGAGACCCGCTCGGTGCCCGGGAGGGGCGCGATGCCGTCGCCCTGGGCGAGCAGCCAGGCCAGGGCGACCTGCGCGGAGGTCGCGCCCGCCTCGGCGGCCACCGTCCCGACCTCGTCCGCGATCCGCAGATTGCGCCGGAGGTTGTCCCCGGTGAAGCGCGGGTTGGTACGGCGCCGGTCGTCCTCGGCGAAGTCGTCCACCGAGCGGATGCGCCCGGCGAGGAAGCCGTGGCCGAGCGGCGAGTACGGCACGAAGCCGATGCCCAACTCGCGGACCAGCGGCAGCGGTTCCGCCTCCGGGTCGCGGTTCCAGAGCGAGTACTCCGTCTGCAAGCGCGGCCACCGGGTGCACGGTGTGGGCGCGCCGGATCTTCGCCTCGATCGGGGTGCCGGGATCGACGCGGTGCTGGTGGTACAGGTCGATGCGGTCGATGCGGTCGGTGCCCAGGCGTCGCAGCGAACCCTCAGCCTGGACGGCGGGGCCGACGGGCTCGCCGTCCAGCGACGGGTCGCCGCCGGGCGCCCTCTCGCACACCGGCCGCGCGGGCCTGGACAGCAGCCCGGCCGGCATCCGCCTCGCCGTGACTGCATTTTCCGGGCCTCTCGGATCAACCGTCGCACGCGTCCCGTCCCCACAACAGAGGAGGATTCCCTCCCTGGGTGCGCTTATCCAGGGAGGGAACTCTCCCTGGATAAGGGCGCGCGCTGCGGAAGAGAATGAGGCATGAGCGGTGACGCGCGCCCCGGGGAGCTCGGGGCCTTCCTCAAGGCCCGGCGGGCCGGGCTGAGCCCGGCGACGGTGGGGCTTCCCGAGACCGGGCGGCGCCGGGTGGCGGGGCTGCGGCGCGAGGAGGTGGCGGTGCTCGCGGCGATCGGCACGGACTACTACACCCGCATTGAGCAGGGACGCCTCCAGGCTTCCGGGCCCGTCCTCGAGGCGCTCGCGCGGGTCCTGCGGCTCGACGACGACCAGCGGGCGTATCTCTTCGACCTCGCGGGGCGCCCCTCCGGCCGTCCGGTGCGGCGGGCCGTGCAGAAGGTCCGGCCCGGGCTGCGCCGGCTGATCGACGACCTGGGCGGCATTCCCGCGATCGTGCTCGGGCGGCGCATGGACATCCTCGCCTGGAATCCGCTCGCGGTGGCTCTCGTCACCGATTTCGGCGCGATTCCGGAAAAGGACCGGAATTACATTCGGCTGGTGTTCACCGACCCCGCGATGCGGGAACTGTACGCCGACCGGCAGGGCGCCCGCAGGTGTGGCCCAGTTGCGCAGGGAGGCGGCCCGCGATCCGCGCAATCCCCGGCTCACCGCGCTCGTGGGCGAGCTGTCGGTCCAGGACCCCGATTTCCGACGCTGGTGGGGTGCCCACGACGTGGCGCTGCGCGGGGTCGGCACCAAGGTGCTCCGGCACCCGGTCGTCGGCGAGCTGACCCTCGACTGGGACACCCTCGCCGCCACCACCGACGCCGACCAGCACCTCGTCGCCTGGTCCGCCGACCCCGGCTCCCCCTCCCACGACGCACTGCGCATCCTCGCCTCCTGGGCGGATCCCGCCCGGGAGACGGACCGCGACAGCCGCTTCCGGCCCGGCTGATCGCCGGGCCGCGCGCCTCGGCGGGTCGCCGGCCTTCGCGCCCGGGCGGGTTCCCTGCCCGCGTGCGCGGGGTGGGGCCTTGGCCCTCGTGCGCCGGGTGGGTTCCCGGCTTTCGCACCCCGACGGGTTCCCTGCACCCCTCGTGCGCCGGGTGGGTTCCCGGCTTTCGCACCCCGACGGGTTCCCTGCACCCCTCGTGCGCCGGGTGGGTTCCCGGCTTTCGCACCCCGACG